>CAMTWE010000075.1:0-1459 GCA_947085395.1 uncultured Bacteroidota bacterium
AACATCAAACGGTGGTGCAACAGCCAGTGATGCTTGTTCATCTGTAACTTGGTCGAATAACTTTACCGCATTAAGTGATTTGTGTGGAGCAACTGGAACCGCTTCAGTAATATTTACAGCTACTGATGCTTGTGGAAACAGTTCAACTACTACCGCTAGCTTTACCATCGTTGATACTACAAATCCAACATTTATACAAGAATTACCTATAAATGTTACAGTACAATGTTCTGCAGTGCCAGTTGCAGCTGTATTAACAGCAACTGATATTTGTGGGAATGCAACTGTAGCTTTTGTTGAATCAATAGCGCAAGGTTCTTGTATGGGTGCTTATATCATCACCAGAACATGGACTGCAACTGATGCTTGTGGAAACAAATCTACTGCAAGTCAAACCATTAATGTAATTGACAATACAGCACCAGTTTTAAGTCAAGTACCTGTGGATGTTACGGTAGAATGTAATGCAGTGCCAGTAGCAGCTGTATTAACAGCAACTGATAATTGTGATGAATCTCCAAATGTAATTTATAATGAAGTTAGAACAAATGGGAATTCAGAATCTAATTATATTTTAACCAGAACTTGGACTGCAACAGATGCTTGTGGTAATACATCCACTAAAGTTCAAGTAATAACAGTTAAAGATACTCAGAATCCAGTTATTGCAGCTTTACCATCAGTAAGTACTATTAATTGTCCAGCAACTCCAGTATTTGCTCAGGCAACTGCAAGTGATATTTGTGGTGCAGTAACTTTGACTTTTGTAGATGAAAAAACAAATGGTGCATGCGTAGGAAGCTATTCAGTAACTAGAACTTGGACTGCAAAAGATGTGTCTGGCAATATAAGTACAGCTACTCAAACAATCAATGTGGAAGATATCACAAAACCAATCGCAGTTTGTAAACCAATTACGGTTGAATTAAACGCGCAGGGTGTTGCTACAATTACTGCATCAATGATTGATGGTGGAAGCAATGATGCTTGTGGAACAGTTACTTTATCTGCCAGTAAATTGACGTTCAATTGTTCTAATGTTGGGGTAAATAGTGTCACTTTAACAGTTACTGATTCTTGTGGAAACATTTCAACATGTGAAGCTATTGTAACAGTGGTTGATAAAGTGGCACCAACGGTATTCTGTAGAAATATTACGGTTGATTTAGATCAAAATAACATCGCTGTAATAACACCAGCAATGATTGATAACGGCAGTTTTGATGCCTGCGGTATTGCAACTTACAGTTTAGATAAAACTACTTTCGGCTTTGAAGATTTAGGCGAAAATACAGTTGTCTTAACCGTAACTGATGTAAATGGAAATGTTTCTACTTGTACTGCCATTGTAACAATTGGTAGTGTTGGTGGGGTAGCTACTTGTTTAACAATCTTTAATATATTCACACCAAATGATGATGGAATCAATGATTATTTCCATATCAAGTGCGTAGAATTG
>CAMTWE010000076.1:0-3873 GCA_947085395.1 uncultured Bacteroidota bacterium
AATAATCGAAAACTCTGGAGCGTTTAGTTCCCAAAAAAGAATAAAATCAATGAACTCAATAAATAAACCGAAACTATTAAAATATCTCCCTTCAATAATTAAACACGCTCAAATTTCGTTCAGCACTATTGAAGCTAACGGCTGACGCTATGGCAAGTGCGGGAATAAATTGTTGCTCAACTGTCTGCCAGCACAAATGTATATAAAGATTTCAAATGTTTCAACGAACACGCAAACCCGCATTTGCTATAGCGTTTGTTGTAGCACGTACTTTATTTTTTGAATTCAACATCAGTCACATTTGTCGAATAGTCACCTTTATCAAAAGTCCAGGATTCATTTTTCAAATAATCTCTTGTCGAAGTAAGTGTATCATTTTTAGTGATTTTAAAATTGTCTAAATCTTCTGTCACATTGCTGAAATATGGGCCTTTTGAGTCTTCTATTCCATGGTCAGTCACGAACAATGTTTTTGTAGAGTCTTTTGAGATAATGAAAGTAGAGTCTGTCTGAAATGTTTTAACATAAACCTCAATTTGAGCATCTGTCTTATTAGTAACAGTATAAGAATAATTATAAACATAGTCGCAACTGGTCATAATCAGAATCATTCCGATTATTACAAAAATTGTCTTCATATTTCTTCTATTTTATTGAACTTGCGATGCGTTTTTTTTAGTATGTGCTACAACTCCTTATATGTTTAATAGATATGATTTTATCCCGACAATTAAGGGGGGATAAAAACAGTTTTTATGGTTTTTATTTATTTCGATTATTTTCATTATTTAGCAATTTTAAATACTAATTAAACAAAGAAATTCAAAGTATTTCAAATATAATATATTTTCTGAATAACTGATGTTTAATAGTATTTTTTATTTTATTATATTTTGGGTAATAATTCTAAGTTATCTGATGAACCTCTTGAGTCTATATAATTTTTTACAGCAATATCTAATGGACTCCTAACAGCAACTAAACTCTTTTTTGATACATGAGTGTAAATCATGGTGGTTTCTGGTTTGGAGTGCCCCAATAATTCTTGTATCAACCTAATATCTGTTCCACTTTCTAACAAATGAGTGGCGTAACTATGACGTAACGAATGTGGTGTCACTTCTTTTTTAATCTTGGCTAATTTGCATGACCTATTTAAAAAAGCTCTGACACTTCCAGCAGTATATTTTTCTGATGGTTTCCCCTCGGCAAAATATACAATGGGTGAATAACTATGAAGGTAATTCATTAATATTGGAATAAAGCTATCTGCAATAGAAACATATCTGTCTTTTCTGCCTTTTGCGTTTTTTACATGAAGTTGTTTTCTATCAACATCAATATGTCTCAATTCTAAATTAATCAGCTCACCAATACGAAGCCCCGATGAATATAATAATGCCAAAATTGCCCGATGTTTCATGTTAATGGTACATCGAAGTAGTTCAATTATCTCCTGTTGTGATAATACCGTTGGTAAAAGTTTAGATTTTTTTGGTCGAGCCAATTGCAACCCTTCCATCTTACATGCTGGAAAAAAGGTTGAAAAAAGTTTCATAGCACTAATAAATTGTCTTTGAGTACTTATACTGTATGCTCTTGGGATAAAAAAATCTTCCAAGAACCTTTCAACATCTCTATTGGTTAATGTGTCAATTGGTTTAGGTTGAATGTAATTAATGAAATCTGCCACAAATGTGAAATAGGTTTTTACGGTGCTTTCACTATATCTTTTACCTCTTAAATATTTGACATAAGAGCGTATAACAACCTTGTTTTCTTCTGATAACTCACGTTCTTTTTTATATTGAGATGGCTTAGAAACCATCTTGGATACATCTATTGTAATGCCAGCTATTGATAACAAAGTGGTTTTAGTTATATTAAGGTTTTCCTCTGAATAAGGGCAATACCAACCTTTAAGAGTTTGGCTCCATCGAAAGATGTTTAAATTCTTTAGTATGGTAATAATGGTATTATTGTACGGAAAACACAACAAAATGGACTGTTGGCCATTATGTTTTACTTTTTCTAAAGTAACTGTTTGATTGAAAATTTCTCCCATATTGTTTTTTTACATTGCTGGTATTAACACAGGTATTATTCATTTTTAATAATCAGTCATTAGCCAAATATATGGCTTCGCCACTCTCAGTCACATCAATAGCAACTTTGTTAATCGAATATAATTATATTTATTAAATAATAATTATCAAAATCTATAAATCATTAACATGTTTTTAATCAAACGAAAGTAAGTGATACTTTTTGTCAATTATCAATAAAATTAATAATTTAAAAAACAATTACTTTCATTCTTTTTTAAGAAAATTTTAGAAGTGTAATCTAAGTAATTTTGGGGACTTAAAAGTAGCAATATTAATTACACCCCCAACATTTAAAAGCAATTTAAAACGAGTCTAAATAAATATTAATTTTTTTAACATCTAATTTCTTATTCAGCTTCTTCATCTCCTCACTCACTTTCTTCTGTACAATTTTACCATAATGCTCCTGGGTAATTTTCATATTAGAATGTCCTAATAATTCTGATACAATTTCCATAGGAACATCATTATAAAGCAAAACAGTAGTAGCAAATGTTTTTCTACCAGTATGTGATGTTAACCTCTTGTTGATTCCTAGAATAGATGCTATTTCCTTTAAATAAGAATTAAATCGTTGGTTACTAATCATAGGAAATATTATATCTGATTCATCTGTAGAATATGTATCAATAAGTTGATTTGCTTTAGGTAACAAAGGAATGGTAATGTTCTTTTGTGTTTTCTGTCTTAACATTTCAATCCATAATTGTTCATCAAATCCTACTACAATATGTTGTTTTAACAAATTTTTCAATTCATTATAAGCCAATCCTGTGTAACAACTAAACACAAACCAATCTTTTACTTGTTGTAATCTAAGTTGGGAAAATTCATGTTTCTCTAATTTTTCTAATTCTTGTACAGATAAATACACTACCTCATTTCTAACCATTTTGGTTTTATGTAACATAAATGGATCTTTATCTAAATAACCTTCTGCAACTGCTATTTTTATAGGATTTCTAAAACGTTGAATTGTTTTATTTACAGTAATTTGTTTCTGTTTCTTTTCCACTTTTAAATAATATTCCAAATCATCTAGAAAATGTAATTTCAACTTATTTAATGGGATATCTTTTTGCTGAAATTTCCACAAAATAAATGATTTTACATTGTTTTTTACATAGTAGGATTTATCCCAAGTTACTTGCTTAATATCAATCCCAATAAGCTTTTTAAGCTTGTTTAAGCGATGTTCAAAGTATTCAATTACATTGTATTCTTTTCTTAATTTCACCCCTTTATATAACTGTAAATATCATTAACTGTAAAGCTGTTTTCTTGAACTTGAAACCATAAAAAAACCTTATTAATTTTGGATTTAATAAGGCCTAGCTGATTATTAATAAAATCATTTTCATCATTAGGAGGTTTAGCAATTTGGCTCTTACTTACCCAGAATGAAGGAAAAATAGACAAACCAGTTGTAAATTCTTTTCTTAAATCTTTATAAGTAATTCTACACCTAATTGGACATTTTGTTGTTTTATTTATTTTGGATTTATATAACAGAAATAATATTTTCATTTTCATAATTTTATTCTTTAGAAGGTTAATTTTAAATGGTACACTTTTTTTAAAAATTTTGTTCCCTAATTATCCTCCTTTTTTGGTAAAAAAAGTTGGCAACTTGGCAAATCGTGAGATTAATGCAATGAATGCACACAATGCAGAAAGAACAAGTGATTAGAAGTGGTTTAACGGAGTTTCTATTAAACAAAAAAGCCATCATTTCTGATAGCTTGTCTTTTTTTGCTCCCCCTCT
>CAMTWE010000077.1:0-2793 GCA_947085395.1 uncultured Bacteroidota bacterium
CGCTGTATTAGTTCTGCAACTTCCTGATTTTTATGCAAATAATTATCGAGGTGTTTTTTAAGGAAATCACCAATATAAGTTCTTACAGAGGGCAAACCATCGCCCATTTCGGTAGAGCCCAACTTTGTTTTAGTCTGACTTTCAAAAACAGGTTCCATCACCTTAATACTAATGGCGCTCACAATTGATTTTCTAATATCTGATGCCTCGTAATTTTTGCCAAAATATTCGCGGATGGTTTTTACCAGTGCTTCGCGAAAAGCATTTTGATGCGTTCCTCCTTGGGTGGTATGTTGTCCGTTTACAAACGAGTGAAATTCTTCGCTATACTGTGATTTACTGTGTGTTAAAGCCACTTCAATATCATCTCCTTTTAAGTGAATAATTGGATACAACATATCATCATCAGAAATATTTTCTTGTAATAAATCTTTTAATCCGTTTTCTGAAAAGTATTTTTCACCGTTAAAAATGATGGTTAAACCCAAGTTTAAGTACACGTAATTTTTAATCATTTTTACAACATACTCACTGCGGTATTTATATTTTAAGAAAATAGCATCATCTGGAATAAAGATGGTTTTGGTACCTTTTCTGTTGGATGAAGTTTCAATTTTAAAATCTTCGGTTAGTTCACCTTTAGAAAATTCTGCCACTTTTATTTGCTCATCGCGCATAGATTCTATTCTGAAATACGAGGAAAGTGCATTTACGGCTTTTGACCCAACACCATTTAATCCCACCGATTTTTTAAATGCTTTGGAATCATATTTTCCGCCTGTATTCATTTTAGAAACTACATCCACTACTTTCCCGAGGGGAATTCCGCGACCGTAATCTCGCACCATTACCGTTTGATCTTTAATGGTTATTTCGATGGTTTTTCCGCTTCCCATCACAAATTCATCGATAGAATTATCGATTACCTCTTTTAACAAAATGTAAATTCCGTCGTCTGGTGAGGAGCCATCGCCTAATTTTCCAATATACATTCCGGGGCGCAAACGAATGTGCTCTTTCCAATCTAGTGAGCGAATATTGTCTTCGGTATAGTTAATTTCTTTGGTCATAAATCCTTTTCTGTTGAAGTGGTGCTAAAGTACTATTTCATCTCATAAAATAAAAAAAGTCTGCTAAAAATTTATCAACAGACTTCAAAGATATATTTTATGGAATGATTTTACACATTAAATCTAAAATGCATTACATCGCCGTCTTTTACAATGTATTCTTTTCCTTCTACACGCATTTTACCCACTTCTTTCACTTTGGCTTCGCTGCCGTAGGTAATATAATCGTCGTAGGCAATAACTTCTGCACGGATAAATCCCTTTTCAAAATCGGTATGGATAACGCCTGCCGCTTTTGGTGCGGTATCTCCATTGTAGATAGTCCAAGCGCGCACTTCTTTTTTACCTGCCGTAAAATAGGTTTGTAAGTTTAACAGTTTATATGCAGAACGGATTAATTTTGAAGCGCCGGGTTCATCTAATCCCAAATCAGTTAAAAACAATTCTTTTTCTTCGTAAGATTCTAATTCAGCTATATCTGCTTCGGTTGCAACTGCCAATACTAATAATTCTGCAGTTTCATTTTTGATGGCTTCTTTAACCGCATCTACATATTTATTTCCAGAAACTGCGGATGCTTCATCAACATTACACACATACAAAACCGGTTTATCGGTGATGAATTGTACTTCGTTGATAAATTCGTCTCGTTCTTCTTGGGTTAAATTGATGGCCCTCACAGAAACAGCACTTTCCAATCCGTTTTTAACTTTCATTAAAGCAATTTCTTCTTTTTGTGCTTCTTTATTGCCTGTTTTTGCGGCGCGTTTTACTTTTTCTAAACGCTTATCTACGGTTTCTAAATCTTTTAATTGCAATTCAATATCGATGATTTCTTTATCGCGAACCGGATTTATTTTGGATTCAACATGGATAATATTGTCATTGTCAAAACAGCGCAACACATGAATAATAGCATCTGTTTCTCTGATATTTGCCAAAAACTGATTGCCTAAACCTTCGCCTTTACTGGCTCCTTTTACCAATCCGGCGATATCAACAATATCAACTGTGGCGGGTATAACGCGTTCCGGATTCACCAATTCTTCTAATTTTTGAAGTCGTTTATCGGGTACATTTACCACGCCGATATTGGGCTCAATAGTACAAAACGGGAAATTAGCCGATTGTGCTTTGGCATTTGATAAACAATTAAATAAAGTTGATTTTCCTACATTGGGTAATCCTACAATTCCAGCTTTCATCTAAATAAATATATTGATTTTAAAAAGTGTGCAAATGTAAGGAAATTAGTTCATAAAGTTCTTAAAGTTCTTAAAGTTCATAATGTTTATAATGTTCTTAAAGTTTATAAAGTTCATAATATTTGTAATGTTCCTACTTTCAACTTTTCAACTTTTCAACTTTATAACTTTCAAACATTATTACTTTGAGCTACTTTTAAAAGTAGTTAAAACCTTATTTGAATGAAAGTCAGCATTTTCCAACCGCTGAATGAATGTTGATTTTCAGTAAATTACCCTTTAGGGTTAGGGCAAAATTTAATGAAAATCATATTTATCAACTTTTCGGAGTGGCTCAAGATTGTTCATAATGTTTAAATGTTTATAATGTTCTTAAAGTTCATAATGTTTATAAAGTTCTTAAAAATTGAAATATTCTAACCAATTTCATCATGCAAACTGCTAAAAGCTAACAGCTAAAAGCCATTTTAACATTTTAACTTTATAACATTCAAACTTTCAAACCACCAAAAAAATCA
>CAMTWE010000078.1:0-6788 GCA_947085395.1 uncultured Bacteroidota bacterium
ATGTGTGAATAATGTAACTTATTCCCAAAATTGTGTAATGTGTATCCTTAAAAGGGTATTCATCTTTACATGATAATAATTCATTCACAATTTAAATAAAAATAAAATATGTGTTTTTCAGTAGAAGCAAGTTTTGCAGGAGGTATTATCATTTCTGCAATAGGTATTGTAACTGTTACTAAAGTTCATAAACCGTCTCAGCTTGTATTTGCGAGTATTCCATTATTTTTCGGGATTCAACAATTTGCTGAAGGTTTTTTGTGGTTAGCATTACCAAATCCTGACTATGTAGATCTTCAAAAATTTAGTACTTATCTATTTCTAATAATGGCTTACGTTCTTTGGCCAATGATGATTCCTCTTTCAGTTCTATTCATGGAAGAGAATAAAAAAAGAAAAAGAATACTGTGGATTCTACTATTTATGGGTTTATCATTGTCATTGTATTATGCTTATTGTTTATTATTTTTCAATGTCACTCCGCAAATTATGGGTTATCATATTCAGTATAAGACTGATTTCCCTAAATCTTTTGTCATGTTGGCTTTTATAGTTTACTTAATTGCTTCTATTACTCCTCTTTTTGTTTCGAGTATTAAAAGAACGCATCTTTTAGGCGTATTAATGTTTTTATCATTTTTAGTTACAGCAATATTTTTTAAACAATATCTCACTTCAGTATGGTGCTTTTTTGCAGCATTAATTAGTGGGGTCATCTTCTGGATCCTCAGAGATTCAAAAAGGAAATTCAATTTTGACAAAATAAATTTATTGAAAAATCAGTTCAACCCAACCAACTTATAAATGAAAAATCCTAACCCTGATAGACCAAAGCCAAATTTGGCTGCCGGGTGCTGAAAAGTTCCTTTACATAGGCATTGTCCTTTGCTTCAGGATTTGCTATGGGATTTCGATTGGGTGGGAAAGACTATGGTAGTAAGATATCACATTTAATTAAGTAGCTCGGATATCTAAAGCAGTGTTTATACATTATACAATCATATAATATATGCATATCTGTCAACAAAGTATACACTCCATAAGGGTTTCAGTGGTTTGCGAAACTCATCTCCCGCATCTGCGATTCGTCCCAGTTGATATGGACGCAGCTCCGAAATTACTTATGGCGCATGAACTCGACCGTTATGTTCAACGCTATTGCCGCCTGTGCAGAAATTTTTGTGCAAAAGCATACTCTGCCATGTGTGAATAATGTAACTATTCTTCAAAATTATGTAATACAAATCTGTATAGATAAAGCCAACTTTGTAATTATAATTTAATCATATAACACTTAAAAACATAAAAATTATGGGAACTGGTAAAATTTTATTAGGCGTATTAGCAGGAGTAGCCGCTGGAGCTGCATTGGGTATTTTATTTGCACCTGATAAAGGGGTAAATACCCGAAAAAAAATTGTTAAAAAAGGAGATGATTATGCAGATGATTTAAAAGAAAAATTTCAAGAATTCGTTGAAAACATTACAGAGAAATATGAAACTGTAAAAGAACAAGCTTCCAACTTGGTTGAAAAAGCTAAAAACAAAGCGGAAGAAATGGAAGAAGAAGCAACCAAAGTTGTTAAATCAAAAATGTAATATCAGTATTTAATAAGTTATGGGTGTTTAAAAAGTTAAATTTAACTTCTTTATAAAACGAGCATTTTATTATGAGCTAATCAAAGTTGATGCTGAGTAAAGTCGAAATACGGTTGAGATGTGCTATAAATTAACAATATAGATTTTTTAACTGTACTAGAATTAAAGAAATAAGATACTTTTTAAACACTCTTTTTTAAAATATTGTTAGCAATAATTATAAATCAGAAAATAGAAAAAATGAAAGCATTAGTTTATTATGGTGATCATAATATTGTTTTAGAAGAAAGACCAAAACCAACAATCATCAAGCCAACAGATGTAATTATTAAAGTTTTAAAAACTACAATTTGCGGAACTGACTTAGGCATCTACAAAGGTAAAAACCCAGAAATTAAAAGTGGACGTATTCTTGGTCATGAAGGTGTAGGTATTATTGAAGAAATTGGAGATAGTGTTTCTCATTTTAAAAAGGGAGACAAAGTTTTGATTTCATGTATTACTTCTTGTGGCTCTTGTGAATATTGTAAAAAACAAATGTATGCACATTGTAAAGATGGAGGCTGGATTTTAGGCTATATGATAGACGGCGTACAAGCAGAATATGTGAGAATTCCTCATGCCGATAATAGCTTACATAGAATCCCTGAAAACATGGACGATGAAATAGCTGTCTTGTTAAGTGATATTCTACCTACCGGTCATGAAATAGGTGTTCAATATGGAAATGTAAAACCTGGAGATGAAATTGCTATAGTTGGTGCTGGTCCTGTTGGGATGTCTGCACTTTTAACAGCTCAGTTTTATTCTCCTTCTAAAATAATCATGATTGATTTAGATGACAACAGACTGAAATTAGCCAAAGAATTAGGTGCTACACATACCATTAATTCTGGAACTACAAATGTAGAAGAAGCCATTAAAGAAATAGTTGGTGAAGATGGGGTTGATGTTGCAATTGAAGCAGTTGGAATTCCTACAACTTGGGATATTTGTCAAAAAATAGTAAAACCTGGAGCTCACATTGCTAATGTAGGCGTGCATGGCGTAAAAGTAGATTTTGAAATTCAAAAACTTTGGATAAAAAATCTTACTATAACTACTGGACTTGTTAACACAAATACAACTCCTATGCTATTAAAAGCGGTTGCTGCTAATCATATGGATTTAAAGAAAATGATTACACATCATTTTCCTCTTTCAGAAATTGAGCATGCTTATCAAGTGTTTTTAAATGGTGCTGAAGAAAAAGCAATGAAAATCATTATTAATAATGAATAACTATTGTTAACAATGCCTATATATAATTGATTGTTTTCGTTTATTCTGAAAATTCCGAAGGAATTTTCAGTTTGGTGTTTACTTTAGAAGATAAGTGCAAATCAAAACAAATATTCATTGCCTAACCATAATCAGTTTAAAAGTTAAAAAAAATGAATAATCCAGAAAGTTTAATAGAATTATTATTTGAAAGAGCTGAAGCTTATGGTAAAACAACCTACGAGCTTTCAAAACTCAAATTATTAAAAGCAACCATCACTGTAATACCTTCATTGGTATCGAGGTTGGTTGTTATTTTGATGCTAACCCTATTTACATTGGTTTTTAACATAGGAATTGCACTATACTTAGGTGAGTTATTGGGCAAAATATACTATGGTTTTTTCATAGTGGCAGCTTTTTACCTTATTGCAGGAATAATTTTGCACTATTTTCTTCATCATTGGATTAAAAAACCAATTAGTGACTTAATTATCAAACAAGCACTTCAATAAAAATCATATGGAAAAGATATATTCAGAAACCGATCTTAACTTCGCTATACTGCTTTTAGAAAATAAACAGGCAGCGGAAGAAAAAATGTTGAAAGAACAATTTCAGCACACTTATGAAAGTATTAAACCCATCAATATTATTAAAAATATTTTCAAAGAAACAACAGAATCACAAGAAATAAAAGATAATATGCTCAACACTACTGTAGGTCTAACCGCTGGTTATGTCTCAAAAATAATTTTTGAAAGAGTTGCTAACAGTCCGTTAAAAAAACTTGTTGGCAACGCCGTTATGTTTACTGTTAAAAATGCAATTGCCAAAAATCCGGAAGTTGTTAAATTATTAGCCAATGGATTTTTAAACATGATCAGCAGTAAAAAGAGTAAAGATTAACAATAGCAGTAAAAACAAAAAACCTATAAAACAACTTCCTAAAATTTAAAATGGATACGATACTTAAATTACCAAGCTACGCAAAAGCATCGCTTCTTATCATAGGATTGTATGTTTTAATAAGTGTGCTTTATATTACACAGGATATTATTGTTCCACTTATTTTTTCAGTGATGATTGCCGTTTTACTGCATCCTGTAGTCAACTTTTTTGTACGATTAAAAATAAACAGGGTAATTGCTATCATTTTAACATTGGTTCTTACTTTTATAATTACAGCTGCTCTTGCTGCACTAATTTTCAATCAAATTGGTCAATTTAGTGAAACATGGCCATTATTAGTTGATAAATTTACATCCATGCTAAACGATATTTCAAGATGGGCTTCGCGCTATTTTGATTTAAGTCAGTGGAAAGTAAATAGATGGATTACCGAAGCCAAAACAGAAATGCTTAGTATGAGTAATGCAGAAGTTGGACAAACGCTTTACGCCTTAGGTGATTGGATTTTAACTTTACTTGTAATTCCTGTTTACGTTTTTCTCTTATTATATTATCACACTTTAATAATTGATTTTATACACAAAGTATTTGGTAATAGTGATCAAAATAGAATTAGTGATATAATTTCAGAAACTAAGACAGTTATTCAACGCTACTTATCTGGCCTTATGATTGAAGCTTTTATGGTGGCTATACTTAATATTGCGGCACTTTTAATACTTGGCATAGAGTATGCAATACTGCTGGGTATTCTTGGGGCAATTCTAAATGTAATTCCATATATTGGCGGTCTTGTTGCGGTTGCTTTGCCTATGGCGATAGCTTTAGCTACAAAATCAACACCCATGTACGCATTTTATGTATTAGTACTTTATTATATCATTCAACTGATAGATAATAATATTATTATGCCATTAATAGTTTCCTCAAAAGTAAAAATAAATGCACTTTTTGCAATCTTAGCCATATTTGTAGGGAATGCACTGTGGGGTGTTTCGGGTATGTTTTTATCGATTCCGCTTCTTGCAGTTATAAAACTAATTTTTGATCATATAGAATCTCTAAAACCCTATGGATTTTTGTTGGGAGATACCATGCCTCCTATATTAGACATAGAACCAATTTTGAAAAAAATTAAGATTAAAATAAATATCAAAGATAAAAAATAGTTTTTTTAGGTTTTGATAATTTTAAACGCTTTATAATTGTTTTTAACTTTAATAGTTTGATATCTTTTTATCTATTTATCGTTTGATTATCATTTTATCAAAATTCAAATCCATAAAACATCACTTTTAATAAAAATCCTAAAATGTGTGAATTATGCAACTTCTTTCCAAAGTTTTGTAACATCTAACATTTAAAATGATATTAACTTAGTACTTTAATAATTTATTAACCATTAAATTTAATAAGATGAAAAAATTAACAGTAAGTATTTTGACAGTATTTCTGTCATTAGCATTTGTTCCAACACAATTACATGCTACAACTCCAGACAATCCAGTAACAACCGTTACAACAGGAACTACAGATGTAAATAGACCAGATGCATTAATCCTTAGATTAAATGAAATTAAAGCGATGGATAAATCCACGTTAAATTCAGTAGAAAAGAAAGAATTACGCAAAGAAGTACGCGCTATTAAAGCCGAAATTAGAGAAACTAGTGGCGGAATTTATTTATCAGTTATAGCCGTAATAGTAATTGTATTGTTAATTGTGTTACTTTAATCTTTTCTTTAAATAGAATATTGAAACAACATATACGGTAATATAAAAGTTGAGTACAATTTAAAGGGAGTGTAACTATCAAATTTTCTATATCAGAAACTTTGTTAGTTGCACTCTTTTTGTTTTTTTTAATCAACATACTTTTTGAAAGAGAAAATTGGTTTAAAATTAAAAATTGAGTATTGAGATGTTAGTATTTAGAATTGAGTATTGAGAATTAAGAATTCAACATTTAACATTCAACATTTCTTAATAGTTTGTATTTTACACTACTTACTACTAACAACTTCAAAAATATGTGAATTATGCAACTTTTAGTCTAAATTGTGTAATAAAAATTTAAATTTTAGGAGACACCTTTGTAGTATAAAAATAATTTCAATTTTAAAACCAAAAAAATGAACGCTAAAAAGCTCTTAACAAACTTTGCATTTGCATTTATTGCATTTGTTGTATTTTCAGGGTGTGCAAAAGATGATTTCGAACCTATTGAATTCGTTTGCCCAGAAGTTATTTCAACAGACCCCGTAAATGGTGCTACCAGTGTAGCGCTTAACAAAACAATTACGGCAACCTTCAATGAAGTAATGAATGCTTCAACGATTAATTCGTCTTCCTTTATCGTAATGGCTGGTACAACAGCAGTTTCAGGAACGGTAACTTACGCTGGAACCACAGCGTCTTTTACACCTGCAGCTTTACTTGCTCCGAATACTGTTTATACAGGAAGGATAACTACTGCGGCTAAAGATGTCAGTGGAAATGCTTTACAACAAGATTATGTGTGGAGTTTTAGTACCAGCACAATTCCAACTGTAATTGCTAATGATCCGTTAAATCTTGCAACAGGAGTGGTGTTAAATAAAGTAATCACTGCAACCTTTAGTGAAGCGATGCTTGCTTCCACTATTACTGCTGCGTCAACTATTACACTAAGACAAGGAACAACGGTAATTCCAGGTACTGTAGCTTATACAGGAACAACGGCAACCTTTACACCGAGCAGTAATCTTATAGCTGGTACAGTTTATACTGTAACAATTACAACTGCTGCTAAAAATTTAGCTGGAAATTCAATAGCAAATAATCATGTGTGGACGTTTACAACCAGTACCATTCCAAGAGTTATTTCTACCGATCCGTTAAATTTGGCAACTGGTGTGGCACTTAACAAAGTTGTCAGCGCTACTTTTAGTGAAGCGATGACTGCAACATCAATTACTACTGGATCAACCTTTACACTAAGACAAGGAACAACCATAATACCTGGTACTGTTGCTTAC
>CAMTWE010000079.1:0-4170 GCA_947085395.1 uncultured Bacteroidota bacterium
ACACCTTTACACCTTTACAACTTTACAACTTTACAATTAACCGATTAAACAGTTAAGCGATTAACCGATTAACCAATTTAACCACTTTTCACTTTTAGTTTTTCACTTTTAACTCGAAAATAGGTCATCACATAGTTAGCATCTTGGGTCCATTTTTTGATGAAGGAATAAGGAAACAATCTGAAATAACCGCCACCTGAATAGATAATGGGTTGCCCAACTATTTTTTTATAACCGAATGGTAATTCTTTTAATTCGATACCGTTATAGCTTATGACAGATGGTTCCGGTGACTAAAAAGAGGGAAAACCACCATGAGCAAGAATGGCAGGGTCTGAGATTGTAAAACACATCCTCAAGTCGGAGACTTTGCTAAAGCGAGGGCTCTAAATATTCATTAATTTCAGTTCATAATTAGTACTACGACCTCCTTGTTCTCTTTTTACCATAATTTCTTTGTCAATTAAATCTTGAATATCACGCAAAGCTGTGTCTTGCGAACATTTCCCGATTTTTGCCCATTTTGTAGTGTTTAAAACTCCTTCAAAATCGTCCATTAACATATTTATAATTTTTCTTTGTCTATCATTTAAATTTACTTTTGAGTTTTTAACCCAGAAAGCGTGTTTGTAAATAATTTTCTCAAGAAGCTTTTCTGAATTTTCAATAGCATGTAATAGCGAATTTAAAAACCACTCAAGCCAGTTCGTAATGTCTAAACTACTTTTTTGTGTCTTTTCCAATATATCATAATAAGCATTTCGTTCTTTCCTTATTTGTGTTGACATACTGTAAAATCTGTATGATTGTTCATCAGAACGAGCTAATAACATATCGCTTAACGCCCTTGAAATTCTTCCATTTCCATCTTCAAAGGGGTGAATTGTCACAAACCATAAATGCGCAATGGCTGCTTTCAGAACCAAATCAGTATTTTGTTCTAAATTAAACCAATCTAAAAAAATCCGCATTTCATTTTCAAGTTGAGACGCTGGTGGTGCTTGGTAATGAACTTTTTCTTTTCCCAAAGCACCTGAAACAACCTGCATTGGTCCTGTTGAATCGTCACGCAAGTTTCCTGTAATAATTTTATACATTCCACTTTGTCCTGTTGGGAAAAGTGCTGCATGCCAAGAAAAAAGTCGTTCTTTATTCAGTTCTTTATCGAAATTTTTCGTTGCATCTATCATCAAATCAACTATTCCGTCAACATTTTGCTCTGAAGAAACTAATCCTGATATTTCTAATCCTAATCGTCTCGCAATTGAAGACCTTACTTGTTCTTTATTGAGAATTTCACCTTCTATTTCTGTCGATTTAATAATATCCAATGTTAATATTTCAAGATTTGCTTCATTGCGAAGTTCAAATCCTAAAGCACCCATTTTACCAATTAGTTTACCTTGTCGATTTCTAACATAAGAAAGTAATGGCAAAAGCTTCTCGCTATTCCATTCAAAAATTGGCCAATTTTGATTGTTATATAAATACATATTTCTTTTCTCCGCCTTAATTGCACCAAAAATAGCATTTATTCTCCGCATCTCAAAATATTATCCGCATAAAATACGGATAAAACAGTATTTATGCTCCGCATATTCTTTTTTTGCCCTTGCCACAAACTCATTGATAACCCTCCAAGGACGATAACGGGTTTAAGAGGTTAACCCTTCAACTGGCTCAGGGCAGAAAGTTTAGAAGGTTAACTGTTTCCCCTCGACTCCGCTCGGGGTGACAGGTTAATTGTCGAATTAGGAAAAGAGGACTGAACTCAACAACTTTACATCTGTCACTTCGAGTAGCGCAGCGTATCGAGAAGACAACTTTACAATAGTATTAGAAAATAGGAATTAGGAACTAGGCTAAAAATCAGTTTTTCCCCAGCCCTAAAGGGTGACTGATTTTCAGAAATTTGCTTCATACATTCAGTTAACCGATCCAACAGTTCTGCAATTCTGCAACTTTACATAGATTCCAGAGATGTCTCGCTTGGCTCGACATGACAAAACAATATGGAGGATTATCGTTGATGATTCAACAGTTCAACACCTTAACATCTGTCACTTCGAGTAGCGCAGCGTATCGAGAAGACAACTTTACACCTTCACAACTTTACAATTAACCAATTAAACAGTTCAACAGTTTAACAACTTTACATCTTAACATCTTTACATCTTAACAATTAACCGATTCAACTACTTTTAGTTCTAAATAAAGATTCCGTTCTGAATGACCATGTCTATTAAATAATCTTACCCTCCCATAGTTGTTGTAAAAATTGCTCCCATGGCAAAACAGTAACATCGCCTATAATTCTGGCTCGTGGGTCATTACTAACAACAATTAATTTCTTCACTGTATATTCTTCTGAAAAACTTTTTAATCCTTTTAAATGACGCGTTTGAACATTATTTGTTCCCTTTACTTCAACAGCCACTTCGTGATCTCCTAAAATAAAATCTACTTCTAGTTGAGAGGTCGTACGCCAATAGGAAATGGCGTAATCACGAGCGGAATAGTTACTGTGAGCATACAACTCTTGGTAGATGAAGTGTTCAAATGCACTACCGAACGCTTCACTACCCACTTCAATCTGACCTCTTTTAAGTAAATAATTAGCGATACCCACATCAAAATAGTAAAACTTTGGTGCTAGAATCACTCTGCGCTTGGGTTTTTTTTGAAAGGACGGAAGGAAACGACCAATTAAGGTGTCTTCCAGAATTTGGAAGTACTCTTTTACAGTGGTCGAACTTACCCCACATTCAGAAGCAATATTGGTATAATTTACCATTTCTCCGTTAGAGAATGCAGCAGCTTCTAAAAACTTGGTAAAGGCACTAATATTTCTGATTTTTGCTTCTGCAATAATCTCATCTCTTAAGTAACTCCCTATATATGCAGAAATTAATTTTTTTGAATTATCAGACACATAATGTCTCGGTAACAAACCATTGTTCAAGGCTCTTTGCAAATCAAAATCAGGAATTTCAACATAAATAAGCGGATAGAGTTCATACCTCAATGCTCTACCACCTAATAAATTAGCTCCGGAACGAATGATTTTCCTCGGACTAGATCCACTCAATATAAATCGAGTTTGATGATGTACGATAAGCCAATGAATCTCATCAAGTAATGACGGGATTTTCTGAATTTCATCCACAATTACAATAGTTTCGGGTGGGCTTGCTAAAATTGCCTCTCTAAATTGAACTGGACTATTTTGATAACGTTCAAACACATCCGATTTTAATAAATCAAACCAAATTGCCTTTGGAAACAGCTTGGTTAATAAAGTGCTTTTTCCAGTCTGGCGTGCTCCCCACAAAAAAAGACTTTCATTACCAGACCCTTCAAACAGTTGTTTTCTAAGAAACATCATTTTAATTTTAAGCTAATAACATCATGATAATTGAAACAGACACTTGCGTATGTCGTGATAATCTCAAGTACAAATATAAATAATATTTTTAAATGCTGGTGATTATTAAACTGTTTTATAGTTTAACTCCATAAGACTACATAATAGGCTCCACTACTTGAAGTAACAACTAAACTCGATTTTAACAATTAATGGATTCAACAACTCAACAACTTCACAACTCCACAACTTTGCAACTTTACATCTGTCACTTCGAGTAGCGCAGCGTATCGAGAAGACAACTTTACAATAGTGTTAGAAAATAGGAATTAGGAATTAGGCTAAAAATCAGTTTTTCCCCAGCTCTAAAGGGTGACTGATTTTCAAAAATTTCCTTAATACATTCAGTTAACCGATTCAACAGTTCTGCAATTCTGCAACTTTACATAGATTCCAGAGATGTCTCGCTTTGCTCGACATGACAAAACAATATGGAGGATTATCGTTGATGATTCAACAATTCGACACCTTTACAACTGTCACTTCGAGTAGCGCAGCGTATCGAGAAGACAACTTTACAATAGTGTTAGAAAATAGGAATTAGGAACTAGGCTAAAAATCAGTTTTTCCCCAGCCCTAAAGGGTGACTGATTTTCAGCATTTTTCTTCATACATTCAGTTAGTCGATTAAACAGTTCAACACCTTTAAAACCATAACTGCCTATAGCATAAAGCTTACTGCAAATAAAAAACAGTTCAACACCTTCACAACTTTACAACTTTACAATAGTATTAGAAAATAGGAA
>CAMTWE010000080.1:0-5430 GCA_947085395.1 uncultured Bacteroidota bacterium
AAGTCTAAATAAAAATAAATGAAAACACTTTTTTACCTATCTATCTTACTTCCCATATTTTCTTTTGCTCAAACCATAGAGCCTTCAAAGACAACGGATAATAACTATTTACAAATAGAAACCGAAGTTTTTTTGTCTGAAGATAAGGCAGGATCAGTTACCACCAAAAGTTGGAATTTATTTAATATATTGATGAGATATGGGCTTACAAATAGTATAGAATTCAATATAGCATTATCAAATGCTAAAGAAAAAGAAATTATTAATAATCAACTAACATACTCACAACATAAGTTTGACAATTTAAAGATAGGAATTTTAAAGAATATAGAATTAGGAGAACGCTTTAGTCAAGAAATGGCAATACAGTTTGACGTATTAGTTCCATTAGATAAACATCATGAAAATGCTACTAAAGTTGGAGCCATAATTGGGTTAAATTTCACTAATGAACTCTCAAATAGTTGGTTGTTAAGTTATAATTTAGGATACTTAAAAGATGTTGATGCTTCAGATAATTATTTTTATAAGCTTAATACGCAATTTCTCTTAAATGATAATTGGGTTTTATTTACTGAAAATACCGGTAAATATTATCAAAGTTTTGCATGGGAACAAAGCGTAGGATTTGGTTTTTATAAGAATGATTGGGCTTTAGAAATGGCTCTTGGAAAGGGGTTTAATTCTCCAGATTATTTTATTGGAGGAAAGATTATTAAAGATATCCATTTAAAAAAGAAAGCCATCAATTGACGGCTTCTTCTTAAACTTATTGTTTTTTATTTTTCACATAAGTTTCTAGCCATTGGTCTTGTTCCCACAACAAATGTAAGACCGATTCTTTGGCGCGGTAACCATGACTTTCATTGGGTAAAACTACATAACGAACCGTTGCGCCCAAACCTTTTAAGGCATTAAAATAACGCTCAGTTTGGATAGGAAAAGTGCCCGAATTGTTATCGGCTTCACCATGAACCAATAACAACGGATATTTCATTTTATCGGCATACATAAAAGGCGACATTTTGTTATAAGTTTCGGGTGCTTCCCAATAATTGCGTTCTTCACCTTGGAAACCAAAGGGCGTTAAGGTTCTGTTATAAGCACCGCTGCGCGCAATACCTGCAGCAAACAAATCAGAATGACTTAACAAATTTGCGGTCATAAAAGCGCCATAAGAATGGCCGCCAACTGCTACTTTTGTTCTGTCAATATAACCCATCGCATCAACCGCATCAATAGCCGCTTTGGCATTGCCCACCAATTGCGCTATAAAAGTATCATTGGGTTCTTCTTTTCCTTCGCCAACTATCGGGAAAGCGGCATCATCCAAGACTACATAACCGCGTGTTACCCAATAAATTGGTGAACCATACGACGGATAAATAAATTCATTGGGACTGGAAGTTACTTGCGCTGCACTGCTTTTATCTTTAAATTCTTGCGGATAAGCCCACATCACCATCGGGTATTTTTTTCCTTTTTCATAGTCCACTGGTAAGTATAATTTGGCTGATAAATTTAATCCATCGGCACGTTTGTAGGTAATTACTTCTTGATGAACATTTTGCAAACTCTTAAATGGATTTTCAAATTGTGTGATGGCTTTAATCGTATTTTTTTTGAAATTTCGGATGTAAAAATTGGGATATTCATTTTTAGATTCCAATCGAACTAAAATTTCACCTTTTTGGATGTTTAAAGAAGTGGTAATACTCTCTAATTTATCGGTTAATTTGGTTTGATACAATCGTTTTGATTTAAGCGTTTTTAGATTGAATTGATCAACAAACGGAAACTTCCCTTTTTCAGAAAATCCATCGCCTAATAAATATAATTGGTCTTTATCAATTTCTAAAACATCTTCTCCAAAAGCATTTTGTTTGGTGACAAAATTACCTGGATTGCTATAGGTATCTTGGTAATTTCTGTCAAAAATAATGGTAGCCGTAATGTTGTTGTTTGATGGATTAAACACATAACTTTTGGTATTCCTGGTTTCATTCCAATTGTCAAAAGCCAGTGCAATTTGATTGGTTCCCCAAATGATGCGTTGAAAACGGTTTTTAACTTTAAGTACCGAAATGGGTTTATCGGTAAAAGGAGCGCTGAGTTGAAAAACTTCATCGCGGTATTCGGCTTTATTGGCAGGATTTCCGCCATCCAAGGCCTCAACCCAAACTAAAGTAGCGGGAGTGTCACTGCGCCAATTGAGTTGTCGCATTCCTTTTGGAACGGCATTAAAACCCTTCGGAAGTTCTTCTATCAGTGGAAATTCATTAATTTTTTTGATAAAGTTTCCATTTACATCGTATAAATTAATTTCATACGGAAAACGATTCATGGGTACAATATAAGAAAATGGTCTTTTCATTTCAGAAACCAACACAAATTGTCCGTTTGGAGAAAAATCAATACCACGGTGCATTGCTGCTTTTTTCCACAGTTTTTTAGCGCCATCCAAAGAAACTTTAAAAAGAGCTGCTTGGGCTAAAAGTTCAAAATTAGTTTCATCAGTTTTATTTTTCAATAAATCTTGATAGGTTCTGTTTTGCGCTTTGCTACCGGTGTTGGAGGCAACTGTTGGTCCGGTTGGCACTACTTTATCCGATTCAATAATGGCTTTTCTGTTTTCTGGAACGAATGAAACCAAAAGCGATTTGCTGTCTTTAAACCAAGTAAAAGATCTTCCTAAATTGTTGTTTAAAGTGGCATTGGTCAGTTTTTGTGCAGTGGCAGTTTTCAGATTGATTACCCATAATTCAACTCCAGTTGAGGTGGTGTTGGTAAACGCCATCATGTTTTGATCTGGAGACCAGCTAAAAGACGCCAAACGCGCATTTGTTGGTAAATTTGCAACTTTTAATAGTTGATTATCAGCAATTTTTTTAAGCTGAATATCGGTAATAAAAGTTTGTCCGGTAGCAGAATTGATTACAGGATTGATGCGAAGTCCGGCAATTCTGAGTTCTTTTTCAGAGATTTCTTCGATGCTTTTAAAATTTTCTCGAAAAAGTAATGCAGCAAATTCTCCTTTCTCATCAATAAGAACGGTTGGTGCTAAAGGAGCATCAACTAAATCTAATATTTCTTTTGGAGGTTTCTGATAGGTAATATTTTCCTGTGCTTGAATTTGGAAAACCCATAAGAAAATGCTTAAAAAAGTTATAAGGTGTTTCATTTTTATTGATGTTAAGTTTGAATATTCAATATTAATAATTTCTAAGCTATAACTAACTTATTTTTAAGTTAAATTTAATATTTGTCAAAAAAAACCTAAGCAATAGTTGTAAACAAATTTAGCATGAGAAACTTTTTTCAGCTCCCTCTCCTTTGGAGAGGGTTGGGGTAAGAATTTTAGTTCCTTATTAATTATTTATATGTTAAAATATTACGAACTATGAAATTGTTAATAAATAATCTGAATTATACAACTCATTAAGGATTAAATTATTGGTAAGGTAAAGTTTTTTTCTATTTTTGCTTGGTAACTAAATATGATAATATGTACAATTCAAAAATAATAGGATTGGGATACTATGTTCCGGAACGGATAGTAACCAATGCAGAATTAATAAAGGTAATGGATACCACGGATGAATGGATTCAAGAGCGCACTGGTATTCAAGAGCGCAGATGGGTTACAGAAGGTAGTAACGATACTTCTGCAACTATGGGCGCAAAAGCCGCCAAAATTGCCATTGAAAAAGCTGGATTAACTCCTAAAGACATCGATTTTTTAATCTTTGCAACTTTAAGTCCTGATTATTATTTTCCTGGTTGTGGGGTTATGATTCAAGATTTGTGGGAAATGAACACCATAGGCGCTTTAGATATTAGAAATCAATGTTCCGGATTTGTATATGGAGTTTCAGTTGCCGATCAATTTATCAAAACCGGTATGTATAAAAATGTATTGGTAATTGGTGCAGAATACCACTCTGGCGGATTAGAAATCAATGATAGAGGTAGAAATGTTTCTGTTATTTTTGGCGATGGGGCAGGAGCAGCGGTTTTATCAAGAACCGAAGAAAAAGGAAAAGGAATCTTATCTACGCATTTACATTCAGAAGGCGCACATGCTAAGGAATTGGCGGTTTTAAGTCCGAATATTGATCATTGGGTTGATGATATTTTGAATAAAAATGATCCAAATGATGTTTCTTATTATCCTTATATGAACGGTCAGTTTGTGTTTAAACACGCCGTAGTTCGTTTTTCTGAAGCAATTATGGAAGGTTTACAAGCCAACGGATACCAATCTACCGATATTGATATGTTAATTCCGCATCAAGCCAATTTAAGAATCTCACAATTTGTGCAACATAAATTTAGATTAGCAGATGATAAGGTGCATAACAACATCCAAAAATTTGGAAATACAACCGCAGCATCCATTCCAATTGCATTAGCAGAAGCATTGGATGAAGGCAAAATTAAAGACGGAGATTTGGTGGTTTTAGCAGCATTTGGTAGCGGATTTACCTGGGGGTCTGTCATCATGCGATGGTAATTTCTACATTATATTTTATGCTTGTTAATTTTAAATTACACTATTTAAAAACCAAACTTATTTTATTAAATAGTTAAATCAATATATACATACTTGCTGCGAACACAATGAAATCATAGCTGTTACCTGAAGCCAAATTATTGGCTAAGATGACTTTTCGTATTCATTATTTTGAATATTTGTTTGAAGATTATTCAAAAATGAATTATTTTAAAATCTTTTACAAAGCCAGATTTTTCACCTTTTATTAATTCCTTAATTAGTTCATTCTTTATATTTCTTCTTGTTTAAACATTCTTAATGCAGCGCGAACCATTTCACTGGCAGATGAAAAATTTCCTGTTTTTACTTTACTGCTTATGAAATTTTCAAAATAATATTCATGTAAAATTGATGTCTTTTTGCCATGATTTTAAAATAATTAATTTTTGAAAATTGGGATCGTAGCTCGCGTACGCACGGTGGTGTAAGAGGCGCACTCCGTTCCTGTTCATACAGGAGCGGAGTCCTCTACTAGATCATTTAGCCGACTGTTTACTTTATAAAATACTTTTGTATTAATTCAAGTAATTCAGCTTTTACAATAGGTTTTGCAATATAATCATTGCAGCCCGCTTCAATTGCCTTATTTCTGTCGGCAGATAGTCCAAAAGCTGTCTGTGCTATTATAACAACATCTTTGTTAAATTGTCGGATTTGTCGGGTTGCCTCATATCCGCTCATTACAGGCATTTGAATATCCATCAGAATTAAATCAGTGTCCGGATTATTCCGACAAATTTCAACTGCTTCAAAACCGTTTCTTGCTATTAAAATTTCTTTGCTAAATTCTTCCACTTTTATTGAAATCAGCATTTCCGATGTTTCATCGTCTTCGGCAATTAATATTTTTAGTCCCGAAACTTCAGGATTAATCT
>CAMTWE010000081.1:0-8321 GCA_947085395.1 uncultured Bacteroidota bacterium
CCAATTTCAACCAAAGTTTGGAATGAACTTAAAAAAACTACGGTTGATCAACTATCAGAAAAAAGAGTGTTTGTGGTTGATGCTTTTTGTGGCGCCAATGAAAACTCTCGTCTAAAAGTCCGTTTTATTATGGAAGTGGCTTGGCAAGCCCATTTTGTTAAAAATATGTTTATCAGACCCACCGATGAAGAGCTTAAAACCTTTGGAGAGCCCGATTTTGTGGTGATGAATGCTTCTAAAACTTCCAATAAAAATTTTAAAGAACAGGGATTGAACTCTGAAGTTTATACCGTTTTTAATTTGACCGAAAAAATGCAGCTAATTGGGGGCACTTGGTATGGCGGTGAAATGAAAAAAGGGATGTTTGCCATGATGAATTATTACCTTCCACTACAAGGAATTTCTTCTATGCATTGTTCTGCCAACAAAGGTAAAGATGGCGATGTAGCTATTTTCTTCGGATTATCAGGAACCGGAAAAACCACTTTATCTACCGATCCAAAACGCGCATTAATTGGTGATGATGAACACGGCTGGGATGATGAAGGTGTCTTTAATTTTGAAGGTGGTTGTTATGCTAAAACCATCGATTTAGACAAAGATTCTGAACCAGATATTTATCGCGCCATTAAACGTGATGCACTTTTAGAAAATGTAACGGTTGATGCTACTGGAAAAATAGATTTTAAAGACGGATCGGTTACTCAAAATACACGCGTTTCATATCCTATTTATCATATCAACAATATTGTAAAACCCATTTCAAAAGCAGGACACGCCACCAAAGTTATTTTCTTAACAGCAGATGCTTTTGGCGTAATGCCACCAGTTTCTAAATTAACACCTGAGCAAACTAAATACCATTTTTTATCGGGGTTTACCGCTAAATTAGCAGGAACTGAAAGAGGTGTAACGGCGCCACAACCCACTTTTTCGGCTTGTTTTGGAAAGGCCTTTTTAACACTTCATCCCACAAAATACGGTAAAGAATTGGTGAAGAAAATGGAACAACACAACAGCACCGCTTATTTGGTTAATACCGGATGGAATGGTAGCGGAAAACGAATTTCAATCAAAGATACCCGCGCTATTATTGACAGAATCTTAGATGGATCAATCGAAAAAGCATCGTTTAAAACCATTCCGATATTTAATTTACAGGTTCCATCTGAATTAGAAGGAGTGAATCCTTCTATATTAGACCCGCGTAAAACCTATGCAGATGAAAATGAATGGAACACCAAAGCCACAGATTTAGCCCAATTATTTATCAATAATTTTATACAATATGCCGATAATGAAGAAGGCAAAAATTTGGTAGCTGCCGGACCACAATTATAACAATAGCGTTTATCTTTTTAATTAAGCGGGGAGTTTCTAATCGGAATTCCCTTTTTTTATTAATTTTACTCAAAATCAACAAATATGAAAAATATTATCCTCATAAGTTTATGCTTATTAACAAGCAGTATTTGGTCACAAGACCGATTAACCGGAAGAAATTTCGCTACCCGATCAGAAGTAATTGGTCAACACGGAATGGTCGCAACCAGCCACCCTTTGGCAACTCAAATTGGTTTGGATATTCTTAAAAAAGGCGGAACGGCCATTGATGCCGCTATTGCTGTAAATGCAGCTTTGGGATTGATGGAACCAACCGGAAGTGGTATTGGAGGCGATTTGTATGCCATTGTTTGGGATGCTAAAACACAGCAATTGTATGGATTAAATGCCAGCGGACGCGCTGCAAAATCATTGACCATTGATTATTTTAAATCAAAAAATATGGATAAAATTCCGTCATTTGGTCCGCTTCCGGTGAGCGTTCCGGGTTGTGTTGATGGCTGGTTTGAATTGCATAAAAAATTTGGAAAATTACCCATGACCGATATTTTAGCGCCCGCAATTAAATATGCAGAAGAAGGATTTCCTGTAACCGAATTAATCGCCTATTATTTGAATGGAACCGTTCCGCGTTTTTCAAAACAATATCCAAATGTAGCTGACACCTATACTAACAATGGTAAAGTTCCTCAAAAAGGAGATTTATTTAAAAATCCATTTTTAGCAAATACTTATAAAGAATTGGCTAAAAATGGGCGAGATGCTTTTTATAAAGGAAATATAGCTAAAACAATAGCAAATTTCATAAAAGAACAAGGTGGCTTTTTATCGTATGAAGATTTAGCAACTCATAATTCTAAATGGATAAGTCCAGTTTCTACCAATTACCGTGGTTTTGATGTGTGGGAATTACCGCCAAACGGACAAGGTATTGCAGTTTTACAAATGCTCAATATTATTGAACAATACGATTTTTCAAAAATTGCTTTTGGAAGTGCAGAACATTTACACATTGTAAATGAAGCTAAAAAATTAGCTTATGAAGACCGAGCAAAATATTATGCCGATGATGATTTCTCTAAAATACCCGTTACAACATTAGTTTCTAAAGAATATGCTAAAGGAAGAAAAGCGCTGATTACCAATAGAGCCGGAACCTACAATGCTGGAAAAATTTCGCATGGCGAAACTGTTTATTTAACGGTTGCCGATAAAGACGGAACAATGATTTCACTAATTCAAAGTAATTACCGCGGTATGGGTTCTGGTATGGTTCCTCCAAAATTAGGTTTTATGTTGCAAAATAGAGGAGAATCTTTTGATTTAACGCCAGGATTACCCAATTCTTTAGAACCAGGAAAAAGACCTTTTCACACCATTATTCCGGCATTTATCACTAAAAACGGAAAACCTTATGTGAGTTTTGGGGTGATGGGTGGCGATTTTCAACCGCAAGGTCATGTTCAAATTGTGATGAACCTCATCGATTTTGGCATGAATCTGCAAGAAGCGGGTGATGCTCCAAGATATGAACATGTAGGTTCTTCACAACCTACCGGTGAAAAAGTTACTGATAAAGGTGAAATATTAATAGAAAGTGGCTTTCCGTTTGATGAAATTCAAAAATTGATTGCCAAAGGACATAAAGTTGGATTTGGTGGCTATTACGGTGGCTATCAAGCCATTATGTACGATGCAGAAAAAGGCGTTTACTTTGGCGCATCTGAATCTAGAAAAGACGGACAAGCAGCTGGTTATTAATTAAACTGAAGAATATAGTTAATACAACTTAATTCTATAATTGTATTCTACAAACTTAAAGTAATTGTAGAGTTTGTAATTTACTTCGAGTCCGTAGTTGATTTTGTAATCATAATCGATTTCATTTTCAAATACTTGAGTCCATTTGCCAGTTCGTGAAGTTCGAACTTTATGGTTCCATGCTGGCACATAAAACCGATTTTTTTGTTCGTAATAATCTTGCGAATAAAAATTCTTAGGTTTGGCAATGGTATATAAGTACTTATCAAATCCTATATCGGTAATGATAATATCATATTCCAAGGAATCATTGGCAATGGTCACAGGTTTTTCTTTAGTTGATGCTGTATTCATTGGAACTTTGCATTGAAAAAGCAAAAAACTCAAAATTAAAAGTATCAATATATTTTTCATGGCGAAAGAATTAGATATAAAATTGCACAAAAAATGTTCCAAATCAGACATTTAAACAACTAATTTAAACCTAATTTTAATATCTTTATCAAAACTTGATTCTAAATGGAAAAAATTCGTTGCGCTTGGTGCGGAACCGACCCACTTTATATGGAATATCATGATACCGAATGGGGCGTTCCGGTAAAAGAAGATGCCAAACTTTTTGAGTTTTTAATTTTAGAAACTTTCCAAGCGGGCTTAAGTTGGATAACTATTTTAAGAAAACGGGAGTATTTTAGAAAGGCATTTGATCATTTTGATTGTCAAAAAATTGCACAATATGAGGATTCAAAAATTGAATTATTGTTACAGGATGCAGGTATCATTAGAAATAAACTAAAAATAAAAGCCACCATTTCCAATGCGGTTGCTTTTATGCAAATTCAACAAGAATTTGGTTCCTTTTCTAATTATATTTGGCAATTTACCAACCACCAACCCATTAAAAATAGTTGGAAAAGTTTAAAAGACTTGCCTTCAAAAACTGATTTATCTGATATTATTTCTAAAGATCTTAAAAAACGAGGATTCAAATTTGTGGGTTCAACCGTAATTTATGCACATTTGCAAGCAACCGGAATGATTAACGACCATCTTGAAAGTTGTTTTCGATATAGCGAAGTGTAAATTTATTGGCTTAACAGTTTAAAGTTTCTTTTGTTTGATGTTTTCTGATGCCTCTTGATTAAATTATTTTTTCATTTTTCATTATCAATTGTCCATTTTTATTTTTATTTCATCTTCTATAGGAATATAAATTTCGATAATCCATTTGGTCGGATTGGGCACTTCTTCTGAATTGGTCACAAAAACTTCAAAAGCAATGGCGGTTTCTTTGACTTTAAATCCGGCTGTTTCTAAATTTTTATAAGCTGTTTCCCATGCAGTAATTGCATTGCTATAATCACCTTTTAAAACTGTTTTAAAAGTTCGTTGTGGTTGTAAAATTCCGATCATTAGGTTTTTATCGGTTAAAATTATTTCACTTTGAATCGGAATTCCGGTTGAAAAAACAGCCATTTTAAGTAAATTATCCCTTTTATGATAGAGGTTAAACGGCATTCCATGCGCAATTATAGCATTGTTTTTCATTAAACTTCTTAAGTTTAAAATAAGCTCATTTGTTTTATAGTTGATATCTTGAAACTGACTAGAAGTAGTTTGATACACATAATATCCACCGCTATAATTGAATGCTCCGACCGTTTCAATACTAAATTTCTTTAATTCGTTTTGCAAATAATTAGCTAACATTTCTAGCCCATTTTCTAACATATCACCAATTTCGGCATCCATTTTAGACGCCATAAATCGGGTAAAAAATGGAATTTTCCCCTTCATTTCCCAGGTAATTTCTACACCTTCTGCAGTTTTAATAAATCGCCAAGTACCGTTAACTTTTCCTTTTCCATCAAAATGGATAATATCATGTATAGAATCATTTAAAACGGATGCTAAATTTTCTATATTTCCATTTCCGTTGGTTGATTTCCAGGAAAAAGTTGCGCCTACTCCGACAGTATTTTCAGGAAAATTATATACAATTTTAGCATCCGTTTTGTTCCATGGCGCCCAATATTGCCATGTTTTATAATCATTTACAATCTCAAAAGCGACATCTACGGGTACATTTATGGTGCGCGATTTTTTAATAATATAAGTTCCATTTAATGTTGCCAAATAAAATGAGCCACCTACAAAAGCTATCAATAAAAAAAATAACAGGTATTTTAAGATTTTCATCCGATAAAATTTACAATAAGCTACTAAATTATGAATAATATTTAATAAAGCGTACATTTGATTTGTATCAATAAAATCAATTTAAAATTTTAATAAATTGATTTAATTCAAAAGAAATTTATTTATTTTCATCAAAATTATCAACCAATGAAAAATGCCATTATTATCGGAGCAAGTTCTGGAATCGGAAAAGATTTAGCGCTTATTTTAGCAGAAAATAATTATAAAATTGCCATTACTGGCAGGCGATTGGAAGCATTAGAAAAAATAAAATTAACCAATCCGGCGCATTTCATCACCAAGCAACATGATGTAACTTTACAAGAAGAAACTTCCAAAGTTTTTAACGAAATTGTGCAAGAAATGGGAACAATAGACCTTATTATTCACAGTTCTGGCATTGGTGAGCCCAATTATCATTTAGATTTTGAAGTAGATTTACCCACCCTCAAAACCAATATTTTAGGCGCTACCCAAATTTATGGATTGGCGTATAATTTATTTAAAAAACAAGGTTTTGGGCATTTAGTCGGAATTACATCGGTGGCATCTATTAGAGGAAACAGACATGTTCCTGCCTATTTTGCATCAAAATCATACCAAGCTAGTTATTTAGAATCGCTTTGGTTTAAAGCTCAGAAAAGCAAATTACCTATTTATATCACCGATATTCAACCAGGATTTGTAGATACGCCAATGGCTTTAGGAAAAACTTTTTGGATGGCCAGTAGCGAGAAAGCTGCAAAACAAATTTACAATGCTATTGTAGCGAAAAAGAAAAAGGCGTACATCACCAAGCGATGGGCTTTAGTAGCTTTTATGATGAAAATAATGCCTTCAAAAATTTATGCAAAGCTATCATAAAAAAAGAGCGCGAATTGCGCTCTTTTTATAATAACAAACTAACAAACAGTTACTTACTGTAAAAATATTTTGTCAAGTTTATAATTTAACTTCAAACCTCCAACCATAAGGATCTTCAGATCGGTTGTATTGAATATCGGTCATTCGTTTTTTCAATTGGGTTGCATAGCTATTTTCCAATCTAGGCAAATTATGTTCAATTTCATCATAAGCAAAGCCAATAATCGGACTAATAACAGCAGCTGTTCCGGCACCAAAAATTTCTTTAAGCGTTCCGTTTTTTGATGCTTCTAAAATTTCTTTTACTGCAACTGGCCTTACTTCAACTGTAATTCCCATATTTTGGGCTAACTGAATCAAACTTTTACGCGTTACACCGTCTAAAATACGATCACTTGTTGGCGCTGTTAACAAAGTATCGTTTACACGGAAAAAAACATTCATTGTTCCAGCTTCTTCTAAATATTCATGCGTATTAGAATCTGTCCAAATAACTTGTTGATATCCTTTTTCGATGGCTAATTTAGTAGGATAAAATTGTGCTCCGTAATTTCCAGCGGCTTTTGCAAAACCAACACCTCCATCGGCAGCTCTACTATATTTTTGGGCTATTTCCACTTTAACCTCACCTTTATAATAAGGTTTTACTGGAGAGCAAATAATCATAAATTTGTATTGATTAGAACGGCTCGCTACAACTCCGGGTTCTGTTGCCATTACAAAAGGCCTGATATACAATGAATTTCCGTCGCCGGGTTTAATCCATTCGTGATCCATTTTCATCAAAGTAGTCAATCCATCCATGAAATATGCTTCAGGAAATTCAGGAATCGCCAATCTTTTTGCTGAAATATTGATGCGTTTTGAATTTTGTTCAGGGCGAAAAAGCCACACTTTACCTTCATCATCTTTATATGCTTTCATTCCTTCAAAAACAGCTTGTCCGTAATGAAAAACTTTTGCAGAGGGTTCAATTATTAATGGCTGATAAGGTCTAATTTTGGGTGTTTGCCATTCACCATCCACAAAATCACATTCAAACATATGATCTGTAAAAGTTGAACCAAATACCAAATTTTCGAAATCAACTTCAGAAATACGGGTTTTAGCAATTTTTTCTATGTTAATTTTTGTTGATATGTTAGTATTCATAAGTAGATTATTAAATATAGGCACAAATGTACAAAAAGAAAACGTTTGCGTACACTAAAATTGCTACTAAAATCCACAAAATTAAGGGGTTACAACATTAATTCTAAAAAATTTAATCTGTTAAGAATGTGGTAATTACCTGAGTAATTATTTATATATTTATCAATTATATTGAAAAATGATTAGAAATATCATAAAGACATCAGACGGGTCAACCACCATTTTTTTACCAGAATGGCAAGAAACCTACCATTCAAAGCATGGAGCTATTCAAGAATCATATCATGTTTTTATCAAAAACGGTTTTTATTACTGTTTAGAAAAAAGAAAATTAAACGCCATTAAACTATTAGAAATTGGGTTTGGTACGGGTTTAAATTGTTTTATTAGCTATCTGGAAAGTGAAAAATTATCAATCCAAATTGATTATGTCGGAATAGAAGCTTATCCTTTAAATGATGCAGAATTTAAGCAACTTAACTATGTTGATGAATTGAAATCAAACGATAAAAAAAAGATTTTTGAAAAAATACATCTAGCTACCTGGAATCAAAAAACAAACATTTCATCGCATTTTAAACTGCTAAAAAAATTGGATAAATTTGAAAATATTACGGATGAAAATTGTTATGATTTAATTTATTTTGATGCCTTTGGCGCTCAAGTTCAGCCAGAATTATGGTCAGAAACTATGTTTGAAAAAATGTATAAAGCGATGAAAACAAACGGAATTTTAGTAACTTACGCAGCAAAAGGAAGTGTGAGAAGAGCCATGCAAACAGCTGGATTTCAAGTAGAACGATTGGCCGGACCACCCGGAAAAAGAGAAATGTTAAGAGCCATAAAACTTTAAAAATTCATACTTATGTCATTCCGCAGATTTAAACAGCAAAAAAGACCAAATTATAAACGATTTATCATATTGGTTTTAATTTTATTATTGGTGATTTTACTTTGGAAAAATGCCGATGCAATTTTAGAAGGACTCTTTACGCCTTCAC
>CAMTWE010000082.1:0-9361 GCA_947085395.1 uncultured Bacteroidota bacterium
AATTTTCCAAATGCAGTACTTTTTATGGTAGGACCTACAAAAGATGAATCCTTAAAAAGCACCCAAGTATTGGTAAAAAAATATGGCTTAGAAAATAAAGTAACTTTTACTGGTGTTTTAGCTAAAAAGGAATGGCATCAATTAGCAACAAAATGCGATTTTTTTATCAATACCACTCATGTTGACAATACGCCCATTAGTGTTTTAGAAGCCATGGCTTTGGGTTTGCCCGTAGTTTCTACCAATGTAGGAGGGATGCCGTATTTAATAAATCATTTAGAAGACGGAATTTTAGTGGAGGATAACAACGCAAAATCCATGGCAAATGCTATTGAAAAACTGATTGCAAATCCGGAAATGGGTATCCAATTAGCAGAAAATGCCCGTAAAAAAGTGGAACAATTTGATTGGAATGTGGTTAAATATCAATGGATAAAAGTATTGAATGATGTTTAAATATTTATTTTTACTTGGACAAAAATGGAGAAATCCATCTATGAAGTCTTGGTTTCAGTGGTTAAAATCAACTGAAAAATGGTCGGTTGCCGATTTAGAACAACATCAACTTAAAAAACTACAAGAAATTACGTTATTCGCTTATCAGAATTCCGCTTTTTATAAAGATTATTTTGACCGTCATCAATTTAATCCAAATCAAATAAAAACCTTAGCAGATGTTGAGTTAATTCCGAAACTTTCTAAGCTACAATTGTTGGCCAATGTGGATGCCATTCACACCAAAAAACGGTTTAAAAAAGTTTATAAAGCAACTACATCGGGTTCCTCTGGTAATTCTTTGCAATTTTTTAGAGATGAATTGGCCGATTCTTTTAACAGAGCATCTATTTTAAGAGGATATTCATGGTATGGCGTAAATCCGTGGGAATTTAGCGGTTATTTCTGGGGATTTAATTTTACATTTTGGTCGAAAATCAACACAAGAATATTGGATTTTTTACAACATCGATTTAGAATATTTTCCTATTCTGAAAACGATTTTAAAAAATTTGTTACAAAACTTCAAAAAGCAACTTATATAAGTGGTTATTCATCCATGATTTACGAAACTGCCAAGCTAATTAACACCCAGAATTTGCCAAAACCAACAAACTTAAAATTGGCAATTGGTACTTCAGAAAAAATATTTGAAACGTATCAAACTGAAATAAATAATGCTTTCGGACTAAAATTAACCAGTGAATATGGCGCTACAGAAACTGGAATTATTGGTTTTGAATGTAAGGAAGGAAGTTTGCATATCAATATGGAAGGCGTTTTGGTGGAAGAAATTGACCATGAAATTTTGGTAACTAATTTAGTGATGCAATCATTCCCGATAATCCGTTATCAATTAGGTGATTATATTGAGTTGGAAAAAGCAGATTTTAAGTGTAATTGTGGCATGAATCATCGCATTATCAAAGAAATTACCGGCAGAATTGGTGAAACGATACAAGGAAAAAATCAGCAATATCCTAGTTTATATTGTTATTATATTATTAAAAATTTATCAAAACAACATCAAATAAATTTAAATTATGTGGTAATTCAACCTAAAAAAGGAGCGCTAGAATTTCATATTGAACAAAAATTAGATACAAAAACAACACAATATTTAATTACTGAAATTCAACAATATTTTAAGCTTGATATTGATTTTGAAATTATTGACCAATCATTGCCAAAAGATGCTTCTAAAAAATCAACTTCTTTTATTTCCTATCTTTAAAAAATGAAACCATTAATATCTATTGTTACCGCTTGTTTTAATGCAACTCAATATATTGAAGAAACCATTAATGCAGTTAAAAATCAGACTATTACAGATTGGGAATGGTTAATTGTAGATGATTGCTCTGCCGATGATTCCGTTCAGAAAATCAGAAAATTAACAATAGATGACCCAAGAATTAAGTTGATACAATTATCAAAAAATAGGGGTCCGGCTAAAGCCAGAAATACCGCCATACAATTGGTACAAGGTAAATACATGACATTTATTGATGCAGATGATGTGTGGTTTCCTAATTTCTTAGCAGAAAATTTAAAACAAATTGAGCAAACTGAAGGATTTTTATGTGCTTCTTATGAGATGTATAATGAGCCATTAACATTTAAAGTTGGGGTATTAATTGTTCCAAAAAAAGCCAATTATTCGGATATTCTCAAAACAAATTCAATAGGTTCTTTAACCGCCTTTATTGATATTGATAAATTGGGTAAAGAATATATGCCCGAAGTACAGTACAGACAAGATATGGGTTTATGGCTTAAATACCTGCAAAAAATTAATTATGTTGTTGGTATTCAGCCGTGTTTAGCCATTTATAGATTGCGAGAAAATTCACATTCGCGCAGTAAAATTAATTTGTTAAAACACCAATGGTTTTTTTACAGAGAAGTAGCCCAATTATCCCTAATAAAAAGTGTTTATTATTTTAGCATTTGGGTTTTTTATGGACTCAGAAAGTATTACTTTTAAGGAGTAATTTCAGCCCCAATTTAAGATGAACAACATTGCTAAAAATAAATATCTAAAAATAGTTGAATTTTTAAAACGTGGACTTGCATTGCGTTTTGCAGATTTGTTGGTCACTATTACTGGTATTGTTCTAATCGCAATGTTCTTTAATTTAAAGTATTTTAGTGGATTTGAACCTAATATTTTGGTTTGGGTATTAACTTACTCCATTTACTTTTTAATATTTGGGGAAATTTTTGAAATGTTTCATATTTCTAAATCTTATGATTGGTATTTTACCTTTAGAAGTGTATTTTTAACCACACTTTTTACAACTATTTCTTATATTTCTACCCCAATTATTACGCCTGTACTTCCTCAATCTAGAATTGAAATACTCATTTTTTTTCAGGCGATAATTTGGCCATTACTCATTTGGCGGGTTGTTTATATTAAGTTGTTTTTTCACCCCATCTTTTTAAAAAAAGTATTGATTATTGGTGAAGCCGAAGATGTTGAAAAGTTAATGGAAATTACTGAAAAATTTAGCAGTGAATATACCGTAATTGGATATGTTTCCAGTGCTAAAATTGATACAATTGATGCTAAAGTTAAATGGTACGCTAACAATCAGCCCTTATTAGGCAACATTGTTAAAAATGAAAAAGTGACCACTTTGGTTATTTGTGGTAAAGCTATCAAAGATTCTTTTGATGTTTATAGTGCTGAAATTTTAAAGATTTTTGAACAAGGAATCAATGTTATTTCTCATAATGAATTTCTAGAACAATTAACAAAACGCATCTCAAAATCTAGGTTAAATAAATCTTTTTACGATTATTTTACCTACAGTAAATACAACAGTGATACATTTTACCTCAGTTTAGTTAGATTGTTTGATATTTTATCTGCAATAATTGGATTGCTTTCTTTAGGTTTAATATTACCTTTTATATTTATAATCAATTTATTTTATAATAAAGGATACCTATTTTATACTCAAACGCGTGTTGGTAAAAATGGTGTTAATTTTAATATTTACAAACTTAGAACCATGATTGTTGGTGCCGAAAAAGGTTTGCCTTTGTGGGCTACCAAAGATGATTTACGCATTACACCCTTTGGAAAATTCTTAAGAAAAACAAGAATTGATGAATTGCCCCAGTGTTATAATATTTTAAAAGGAACCATGAGTGTAATTGGTCCACGACCAGAACGTCCAGAATTTGTTTCCCTATTAGAAGAAAAAATACCTTTTTACACCATCAGACACCTTATAAAACCTGGATTAACTGGCTGGGCACAAGTAACATATCCGTATGCCAATACGGTTGAAGACCAAGAAATGAAATTGCGCTATGACTTGTACTATATAAAAGAACGCAATTTTTTAATGGATATTAAAATCATCCTAAAAACAATTAATACCGTTTTGTTTTATAAAGGGTATTAGCAATTGATAATTGACAATTAAAAGTGAAAAATGAAAATTAAAAATGAACAATGAACAATGAAAAATTACCAACGACCTTTCAGTATAATAACTTTAGCAACAATTAACCGATTAACCGATTAACCCTTCGACCCTTCAATAAACTCAAGGCAGGAAATGAAAAGTGAAATTCAAAATTTAAAATTCAAAATTCAAAATTGAAAAACTTACAGCTTAAAGCTTACAGCATTCTCTTTCTAAACAACGACGATAACAACACTAACACCATAACAAAAATTGAAATACGCGCGATATAGTCGCCTTGTTGGGTGTAATAGGTAAACTCTTTGTTGAGCTTAATTTTTTCTTTTAAGGTTCCTGTTTCACCGTATGGAATCGATTTTAAAATATCGCCTTTCTGATTGATAAAAGCCGAAATTCCTGTATTGGCAGATCTGGCAATGGCGCGTCTATTTTCTATCGCTCTTAACGAGGCAAAAGTAAGATGTTGCCGATGTCCCTCACTGGTATTCCACCAACCATCGTTGGTAATAATCGCTAAAAAATCTGCTTTTTTATGAACGTACTTGGTAACATATTCACCATAAACTGATTCATAACATATAATGGGTGCTGCGTTTACCGATGTTTTAGTATGAGTAGTAAAAACATCCCGATATTTTTGGGGCGTTAAAGTGGCAACACTTCCGCCTAAATCAATCATTACATTGCCCAAAAGTGGTTCAACAACCGAGCGAAACGGAATATGTTCAACACCAACCACCAATTTTGATTTGTGATAAATAGGCACATAATTAGTTTGGTCAATTAAAAAAGCGGAGTTATAACTGTTGTACCAAACATTTCCTTTTTTGTAAAAATTAGAGGTCGAAACACGATTCGTCATCGCTTCTTGAGTTGAATAAAAACTGATACCTCCTAAAAAATGAGTTTTAGGATATTGGTTGATAAAATCTTTTATGATGAAATACTCTGCAGAAAAATTAAAATTTTCAATTTCAACTGCGTTGGCAATAGAAGTTTCTGGTGCAATGACAAAAGTAACGGTACTGTCCATCACCGTTTTGGTTAAAGCCACCAATTCATGGGCGCTTTCGGCATTGGTTTTATGATATTTTTCACTATAAGGGTCAACATTGGGTTGTAAAACAACAGCCGTAATTTCATTTCCTTTTTCCTGATAAGTATTATAAATATAAAGGGAAGAAAAAATTCCGATAATTACAATTGAAGTTTGTAATACCAATTGTTTGATTAAAATCTTTGTATTTTTATGTTGATGATATTTAATAAGGGCAACAAAAACACCCACATTTACGATCCAAACCCAAAGCGTTCCTCCAAAAATTCCGGTATATTCATACCATTGAATCCATTTGTAGTAAGATGCAAATCCGTTACCAAGGTTAAGCCAAGGCCAAGAAAAATCCCAATTTTGATGAAATTTTTCAAAAGCAATCCATAAAGTAACTAAGAAAATGAGACTTATTTTTTGAGTGGTTTTTTTGGCTAATAAATGATAAAAAGTGAAAACCAAGGTCATCAACAATGAATTGACGATAAGGGCAAAGAACATTCCGAAAGGCGTTGCATACCAAATCCACCAAGTAGTTATGGCATTCCAAATTAAAAAAGTTAGATAACTCAATCCAACTACTTTGCGTAATTTATGATTTTCTGATGAAGTTCTAATTTGATATTCTACCCATAAAAGTGGCACAAAAGCAACAAATAAGAACAATGGAAATCCGTAGCTTGGCCAGCTGATGGCTAATAATAAACCGGATAAAACCGCTAATAATAATTTATTCATCTTATAGAAATATTACAATTTTTATAATTTATTTTCTGATATCTTAATACTCATATCTCATATCTCAATACTATTTAAAATACTCAAAATCTATTTTTAACGAAAACACATTAGAGTACAAAGCGTTGCCAATACTGGCAATATTGGTTAAAGCATAATCCAATTGAATGCCTTGGTATTTAAAACCGATGCCAAAATTGGGTTGAAATGTTATATTGCTAGCTTCATTAAAATTGCGTTCTTTCTGCAAATTATTGATGCCTCCTCTTAAAAAAACGAGCTCTAAAAAGTCTAACTGAAACCCGAATGCAGGTTCAATGCTCACAAAGTTGGTTGCAATAATATCATTGGTTCTGGTAAATCTTAAATTCAAATCGATTTCGGTAAGCAAGTTTAAATCGCGGTTTAATTCAAATTTTCTGGCAACACCAATTTGTGCTTTTGGCAAAGTAATTTCTACCGTTTCTGGCATTTCTTGATTTTGTCCTGGAATGGCATCTCTAATTTTTTCAAATCCGGCTTGGTCAATACTCCAAGCGTTAAAAGTGGTGGTAATATCGCGCAGCATCAATCCGTATTTCCATTGATTGTGTTCATATTGTAAGCCAAGATCAAAACCAACACCCCAAGAAGTGGCAAAATCACCAATTATTCTTCTAACTATTTTACTGTTGACACCAAATTTTAAATCGTTGAATTTTAACTTTCTGGCATAAGCAATATTCAACGCATAATCTGACGCAGAAAATAATTGGATGCGGTTATAATCAATATTCCCCTGACTGTCAATTAATTCAGTGGTATTTAAAATGTCATCTACGGCAAATCTAATCAAAGAAATACCCAATGCACTTTCATTATCCAACGAAAAAGCATAGCCGGCATAATCGTATTTGGCAATTCCGGCAAAATATTCTGCATGCATTAAACTCGCTTGATTTCCTTCTAAAGCAAGTAATCCGGCCGGATTCCAGTAAATTGAATTTACATCTTTAGACGAAGCAACCACTGCTTTTCCCATCCCAAATGAGGCCGCATCAACACCAATCGATAAAAATTCATTTGAATATTTACGCGTTGTTTGTGATAAAACTAGCTGCGAAAAGAATAATATGCCAATTAAAAAATGTTTCAAGAATTTTATATGTTTACGCAAATATCTTATTATTATTTAAATTTTGGAATAATTAAGTGAGTTTTAAAATAAAAATCGACTTAGATTTTGATTATATCAAATTAATGCAACTTTCTACATTAAAACTTTCAAACATTTAACTTATCAATAAACATTTTCTTATTTTTACTAAAAAATTAAAATCATGTTCATCAAAAAACAAATTCCTAATTTATTTACTTTTTTAAACTTAAGCTCGGGCTTAGTGGGTATTTTATTTGCGTTAGAAAATCAGTTAATTGCAGCAGCGATGATGGTTTTATTGGGCATCTTTTTTGATTTTTTTGATGGATTTTTTGCCAGAATTTTAAAAGTTACCAGTGAATTGGGCAAACAATTAGACTCATTAGCCGATATGGTAACCAGTGGTGTAGTACCCGGATTTATTATATTTCAGTTGTTAAAACAATCTTCAGTTTCGTGGGGAGGAAACGATGTGCTGAGTATGATACAAGCAGGAAATTTTCTTCCTTTTATAGGGTTGATTATTCCCTTAGCATCGGCTTATCGATTGGCAAATTTTAATATTGATGAACGTCAGACAAATTCTTTTATAGGGTTGCCAACGCCTGCAAATGCTTTGTTAATTGTTTCCTTACCGTTGATAATTGCGTATAGCCAACATACAGAAATGATTGCATTTATTCAAAAGCCCTATTTTTTAATCGGAATAACTTTATTGGGTGCCATTTTGTTAAATGCTGATATTCCGTTATTTGCCTTGAAATTTAAAAACTATTCAATAAAAGAAAATCTGATAAAATATATTTTTATTTTACTGATAATTGTGTTGGTAAGTTTCCTACAGTTTATCGCAATCCCATTAATTATTTTGTTGTATGTGGTATTATCGATAATTGAAAATTTAATTTTTAAGGAAAAGGACTAAAGATAAAAGGATATAGAAAAAAGATATAAGATTTTTATTAGCACAATCTCAAAATCTGTGTAAGATTTAACATCTTCACATCTTTACATCTTCACACCTTGTTATATTTAAAGTTTTTTCTTTTTCAGTTCAAAAGATTCTCCTAAATAAACCCTGCGCACCACTTCATCTTGGGCTAATTCTTCTGGAGTTCCTTCTTTTAAGATTTTACCTTCAAACATTAAGTAAGTTCTATCGGTAATGGCAAGGGTTTCTTGTACGTTATGATCGGTAATTAAAATTCCGATATTTCTATCTTTTAAATGTGCTACAATTCGTTGGATATCTTCCACCGCAATTGGGTCAACGCCGGCAAATGGTTCATCTAACAAAATAAATTTTGGGTCTGATGCCAGTGCGCGTGCAATTTCGGTTCTTCTGCGTTCACCACCCGACAATAAATCACCACGATTTTTACGCACATGACCCAATCCAAACTCTGCAATCAGCGATTCTAATTTTTCTTTTTGTTCTTTTTTAGAAGGATAATTAAATTCTAAAACGGATAAAATATTATCTTCTACCGTCATTTTTCTAAAAACTGAGGCCTCTTGTGCTAAATATCCTACTCCTTTTTGAGCACGTTTATACATCGGATCAAAAGTAATTTCTTCATCATTTAAATAAATATGACCTTCATTGGGTTGTATCATTCCAACAATCATATAGAAAGAGGTAGTTTTTCCGGCACCGTTTGGTCCAAGTAAACCCACAATTTCGCCTTGTTCCACTTGAAAAGAAATGCCTTGAACAACCGTTCTGCTACCGTATTTTTTCTGAATATTTTCAGCGCGTAATATCATATAAATATTTTATTGATTGTTATTTTCTAGAGCTTCCCAAAATTCATAAGCTCTGCGTAAATGAGGAACTACAATAGTGCCACCAACTAAAGTAGCAATAGCCATGGTTTCCATCATTTCTTCTTTAGTTACTCCCAATTTAAAACAAGTTTCTAAATGATATTTGATACAATCATCGCAACGCAAAACTGCAGATGCTACCAATCCTAGTAATTCTTTTGTTTTAATATCTAAATGTCCTTTTTGATAGGCATTGGTATCAATGTTAAAAATCCGTTTAATAACCAAATTGTCATTTGATAAAATTTTATCATTCATTTTTTGACGATAATCGTTAAATTCCTCTACTAGATTACTCATGGTTTTAATTCTTTTTTTAGTTGATTTTTATAAACTATTACCGATATTAAGATACTCATTTCATACAGCAATAAAATAGGTATAGATACAATAATTTGACTTACTAAATCTGGTGGTGTTATGATGGCTGCTAAAATTAAAACGCCTACAATAGCATGTTTTCTATAAGTTCTTAAAAAAGTAGGGTTTACTACGCCAAATTTTGTTAAAAAATAAATGATGATGGGCAACTCAAATATGACACCAGAAACTAGAACCGATGTTTTGAGTAAACTCATATAAGAATCAATATCAATATTGCTGAGTACCTGGTCTGATATGCGATAAGCTCCTAAAAAATTTACTGATAAAGGTGTAATTACATAATAG
>CAMTWE010000083.1:0-3509 GCA_947085395.1 uncultured Bacteroidota bacterium
CCCAAATAACCCATTTGTCGCATAATCCAATTCTTTCTTCTTTCTACATAATTAGAAGAACCTTTGGCTTTAAATTTTCTTGGATTGGGTAAAATTGCAGCGATAGATGCGGCTTCGTATTTGGTGAGTTTGGCAGCGGGTTTTCTAAACCAATGTTGCGCTGCAGCTTCGGCTCCATATACGCCGTTACCCATTTCGATGCTGTTTAAATACACTTCTAAAATGCGTTCTTTGCTCCAAAATACTTCAATTAAAAAGGTAAAATACATTTCAAATCCTTTTCTGATATAACTTCTTTGTGGCCACAGAAATACATTTTTAGCCGTTTGTTGGGTGATGGTGCTGCCGCCTTTTATTTTCCTTCCTTTTTGATTGCCTTCAAATGCTTTTTCCATCGCTTCAAAATCAAATCCGAAATGTTCAATAAATTTTTGATCTTCACTTACAATGACTGCTTTCGCTAAATTATTAGAAATTTTATCCAAAGAAACCCAATTGTGCGATAAAACGGCTTTTTCGCCATCTACTACTTGTTCTAAACTTCTGATGACCATTAGCGGAGTAACAGAAACGGGAATCCATCGAAATAATATAACCGATACGATAGAAATCGTCAAAAAAATGAGGACTGCTTTTATCAGAAATATTTTTGCTTTTTGAAAAAAAGTGCGCATTTATTTACATTTATTTACACAAATGTATTCATTTTTCAATTTCAAAACAGCGGTATCAATTTTAAAATAGATTTTTGTGATGGATTTTTTAAAATATCGTGCATTAAGAATGTGTATTTTTGCATCAGATTAAAAAAAATGATAAAAACTATTAAACGATACAACGATTACAGCTCTTTTCTAAAAAATAAATTTGCAGAAAGAGTTCAGAAAATTTCTTTAGATACTGGTTTTACTTGTCCCAATCGCGATGGCTCTAAAGGTGTTGGTGGCTGTACTTATTGCAATAACAATTCTTTTAATCCAGATTATTGTGAGCCAGAGAAATCCATCAGCCAACAATTAGAAGAGGGCGTTGCTTTTTTTGCATCAAAGTATAAAGCGCAACAATATTTGGCTTATTTTCAGGCCTATACCAATACTTATGCAGATATTTCTTTGCTTAGAAAAATGTATCAAGAAGCGGTGGAATATCCTGGTGTTATTGGCTTGGTAATTGGCACGCGCCCCGATTGTATCAATGAAGAAATTATTGAAATTTTAGAAGAAATTGCCAAAACACACTATGTTTCTTTAGAGTTTGGTGTTGAAAGTACCTTAAACAGAACGCTGGAAATTGTGAACCGTTGTCACACTTTTGAAGAAACAAAAGACGCTTACGATTTGGCTAAAAACAGGGGAATTCATTTAGGCGCTCACATGATTTTAGGTTTACCGGGCGAAAGTCGAGAGGAAATGTTAAACCATGCGGTAGAATTGTCTAAACTTCCCATCAATTCTTTAAAATTGCATCAGTTACAAATAATCAAAAATACCTTGATGGCTTTTCAGTATAAGCATAAGCCCGAAATGTTTAATTTATTTGGATTGGAAGATTACTTAGAATTTATCACCGATTTTGTAGGATTATTGAGGCCCGATATTGTTATTGAACGATTTTCGAGTCAATCTCCAACAGATTTATTAATTGCGCCGTATTGGGGCGGTTTAAAGAATTTTGAATTGGTGGCAAAAGTTGAAAAGCGATTGGAAGAAAAAGATAGTTGGCAAGGGAAATTTTATCAAGAAAATCAGTAAAAAATAGTGCTTAAAAATAATGCTTGTTAAAATTACTGATTAACAGCCATAGTTGGTTTTGGTATTTTTCTATTTTGGTATTTGGGTTTAAACGCACAGAAAATATTTCAATGCTAACGTAACTAATTGCTCATCATTAAATAAAAAAAATCCCACAATTGCGGGATTTTAGTAACTACATTCTAACCATGATATAACCGCCACGCACTCTTTGGTAGTGGTTGTTATTCCAATGATAATATCTCTTGCCTTTAACCTTTACAACTTTGTAATGCGCAGGTTTGGTTTTAACCACTACAACTCCCTGCGGAGGTCTGTGTCCAATTGCAACTACACACGAACTGGCTGGAAATAAAAACAGCCCAAGAACCAATATAATAAAAAGTTTTCTCATGGTTTTTTAATTTTAAGTTTACTAAGTTACAACATTTTAACTTTAATACCAATAATCTTGTACCGATGCAATAGCTGTTTAAGACTATTGATGGTAATATTAACTAGATATAAGAATATAGACCATAAGATAAAAGTCAGTTGCGTATATATGCTTTCTCAAACTCCCTCTCCTTTGGAGAGGGTTGGGGTGAGGATTATGCTTTCAGTATTTGATTCCCTCTCCTTTGGAGAGGGCTAGGGTGAGGATTAATTTTCTTTAGCCATCATTTTTGCCCAAGTATCTTTTAAAGTAACCGTTCTGTTAAAAATTAAATGTCCTGCTGTCGAATCTTTATCAACACAAAAATAACCCATTCGTTGAAATTGGAAACGATCTCCGATTTTTGCATTTTTCACGCTTGGTTCAACAAAACCAGTTACTGTTTTTAAAGAATCTGGATTGATAAATTCTTTAAAATCTTTGTCTTTTTGAGCATCCGGAGCTTCATCCGTAAACAAACGGTCATAAAGCCGTATTTCAGCTTTTTCAGCGTGTTTGATAGAAACCCAATGCAAGGTTCCTTTCACTTTTCGCAAACTGGCTTCGGTACCGCTACCGCTTAAACTATCGGTATCGTAAGTAGCATGAATTTCAGTAATCGTACCGTTTTCATCTTTTACAACATCCGTAGCTTTAATGATATACGCATTTTTTAAACGTACTTCTTTATCGATAGACAATCTAAAGAATTTTTTATTAGCTTCTTCTTTAAAATCTTCGCGTTCTATATAAAGTTCTTTAGAAAAAGGCAGTTTGCGAAAACCAGCATGTTCATCTTCAGGATTATTTTCTGCCTCTAACCATTCTTCTTGTTCGGCCGGATAATTGGTGATGACTAATTTTACGGGGTCAATAACACCCATAATTCGCGGAGCGGTTTTGTTTAAATCTTCTCGAATACAAAACTCCAACAACGCAACATCAATTAAATTTTCGCGTTTTGCAACGCCAATAGTTTCACTAAAATTACGGATAGATGCTGGCGTATAACCGCGTCTTCTTAGCCCTGAAATTGTTGGCATTCTTGGGTCATCCCAACCGTTTACCTGTTTTTCATTCACCAATTGCAGTAATTTGCGCTTGCTCATTACGGTATAATTTAAATTTAAGCGCGCAAATTCTCGTTGTTTTGGTCTAAGTTTTTTGGCATCACAAATTTGATCTAAATACCAATCGTATAACTCGCGATGTACTTCAAATTCTAAGGTACAAATAGAGTGCGAAATTTGCTCTATATAATCAGATTCTCCGTGCGCCCAATCGTACATTGGATATATTTTCCAATCGGTTCCGGTTCTGTGATGCGATGCGTTTAAAATGCG
>CAMTWE010000084.1:0-5456 GCA_947085395.1 uncultured Bacteroidota bacterium
CCTCCAACGCCTCTAAAATATCCGAATGTTTAAACGTATAGTTAAGCTCTTTTTTAAGTTTGTGATTGCTGATAATTTTATACGATAAAGTTCCTCCTTCTATAAAATTCGGAGCAGTTTTTCCTACTACTTCTGTTGCTTTGGTGTAAAAAATTCTTTTAGTTGGATGTAAATCTGCACAGGCATTAAAAGTTTTTTCCCATTTGTTTTGTTTGATGATTTGATGTATTATTTCAATACAATCATCGCGGTGAATCATATTAACATTGGCTTCGGGTTGTGAAATATGACTGGCTGATGAAAAGAAATTACCCGGTTTTCTGCTGTAACCAAACAAGCCGCCAAAACGGAGAATGGTAGTATTGAAATTTTTATTTTGTTGGAAAAGCTGCTCTATTTCCAGTAACGGACTGTCAGAAAAATAATCCAACATTTCTTCAGAAATTACGGCATTGTTATCTTTATAAACAGATGTTGAACTGACGAACAAAACCTTGTTGACAGTCGATTTTTCTATAGATGAAATCAATTTTTTAAATCCGACCATATTTTTAGAAGGAATATTAACGATTAAAATCTCTGCCTCAAAAAAAGGCAACATCTCATCATTTAAGGTATCTAAACTCAATTTATAAGTTTCAATTCCGGCTAATTTTAATCGAGGTAATTTTTCATCCGAAGTGGTAGATCCTTTTACCGAAAATCCGTTTGCTAACAAATATTTGGCCAAAGGTTCGCCCAACCAGCCACAACCCAAAACACTAATTTTTTTAGCAGTTTGTTTTAAAACCATTTTTTGCGTTTAAAATAATTCAACATAAAAAGAACCACCAAAATCATAACTCCCCAAATAAAGAAATAGCCATATTTCCAGCGCAATTCGGGCATATAATCAAAATTCATCCCGTAAATTCCGACAATAAAAGTGAGTGGAATAAAAATAGTGGCAATAACCGTTAAAACTTGCATCACCTGATTCATCTTATTGTTGATGCCCGATTGGTATAAATCGGTTAAATTTTGAATCATTTCACGGTACATTTCAATACTTTCATTTACCTGAATAATATGTTCATACACATCATTAAAATAACGAAGCGTATTTTTTTGTATCAAATTTGCTTCATTTTTTTGCAATAAAGTGATGGCTTCACGCAGCGGACTCAGCGATTTTCGCAACAAAATTAACTGTTTTTTTGTTGCTTGAATTTGATGTAAAACAGCTGTTGTTTGGGTTGTTAAAACCAATTCTTCTAAGTGGTCAATGCGTTCACTTAAATGATCGGTAATGAAAAAATATTGGTCAACTACAGCATCAATTAATCGATAAAAAAGATAATCGGCTCCTCGATTTCTGATGTTTCCTTTGGCTTCTCGCAACCTATTTCTGATGGGGTCAAAAACATCGCCTGTTTGTTCTTGAAAGGAAATCAGATAGTTTTTTCCTAAAATAAAACTGATTTGTTCCATAATGATTGATTCCCCTTTTTTGTCGATTCCCAACATTTTGAGGGTCAGAAAAAGATAGTCTTGAAATTCTTCTAATTTAGGACGATGCAAAGTATTCATAATATCTTCCAACAATAGCGGATGAAAATTAAAATGAGTACCAAATTGCTGAATGACCTCAGCATTGTGAATGCCATCTACATTAATCCAACTAATACCGGGCGTTTCTTTTAACGGAAATGTTTCTTCAACAGTTGCATTATCGGTTTCAAAAAAATGAGTGGAGGTATAATCAATCACCGAAATTTTCACGGTTGTATTCATTTTTTTACCAATGTGGATGAGGGTTCCTGGCGGTAAACCAGCTTTTTTGCTGCTGTATTTGTGTTCTGTCATAAGCGTAGTTGATGAAAGAAACTAACGATAACATTTCCTGATGAAAAGTTGAAGCGTTTCTGTTAATGCTGCTTTATTTTCAATGTGACTCATATGTCCGTCTGGTAAAATTATAATTTCTGTTGCCGTATTTTCAACACTTTCCATCGTTGCATTTACATCGATAGCGCCATCATTTTGACCAATGATAATTTGAGTTGGAACGCTTAAATTTTTTAAAACTGCTACTTTATTATTGCGCAATTTCATACCCTCTAAGGAAGCGATAATTCCTTGTGGCTGCATTTGAAACGCTTGTTCTATAACCAAATCAATTTCAGTTTTAAATTTTACAAGATGATATGTAGCCCATAAATTGGGAACCGACATCCGAATAAAAGTTTTATAGTTTTGTTTCACCGCTTGTATGGCTCTATCTCTGTTGATTTTCTTTTCTGATGAATCATCAAGTGGCGTAGAATTCATCAAACACAATCCTTTTACATTTTCTTTAAATAAATTGGCAAAAGATAAACACACATAACCGCCCATGCTATGGCCAATCAACACATATTTTCTGAGGTTTAACGAATTTAAAACTGCTTTAACCATCAACGCTTGGTCTTCCATCGTATGGATATAGCCCAAGTTTTCCGATTTTCCATGACCCAATAAATCAATGGCAATTACCCGATATTTTAGGGCTAATTCAGGAATAATTTCATCCCACATTGCAACATTTTCTAAAAATCCGTGTAATAAAACTACCACTCGTCCTTTGCCGTGAGACGTGAAATGAATAGCAGCATTTTTATAGTGAAGTGTTTCCATATCCATAAAGATAAATTTATTTTATAAAAGACCAATAAATAAAAGACTAATAGATAAAAGACCAATAGATAAAAGACAATACCGAAAGCATTAATAGTTTGCAGTATTCAGTCGCAGTTCTACAATTTGTCAATTCAACAATTCAACAATCCTACATCTAAACATTACAACTTTTTAACTTTTAACATTTCAACAAAATTATCTCATCAACGCTTCAATCTCTTCAACAGTAATAGGAATATTAGCCATTAAGTTAAACGGAGCGCCATTTTCTTGAATCACATAATCATCTTCTAAGCGTATTCCCAATTTTTCTGCAGGGATATAAATTCCTGGTTCAACGGTAAAAACCATTCCGGCTTGCATGGGCTCGGTTAAAATTCCGTAATCATGGGTATCTAATCCGATATGATGTGAGGTGCCATGCATAAAATATTTTTTATAAGCTGGCCAATCCGGATTTTCATTTTTCACCTCTTCATCAGTAATTAATCCTAAACCGATGAGTTCTTGGGTCATAATTTTACCTACTTCAACATGGTATTTTGCCCAATCGTTTCCAACAACCAACATGGCTGCAGCTTCATTTTTTACACGCAAAACAGCATTGTAAACATCTTTTTGACGAGCTGTAAATTTGCCGGAAACCGGAACGCATCGGGTTAAATCAGAAGAATAATTAGCATATTGCGCTCCAACATCCATCAAAATAACTTCACCTTCTTTACACACTTGATTGTTTTCTATATAATGCAAAACACAGGCGTTGTAACCACTGCCAATAATGGGCGTATAGGCAAATCCGCTAGCGCGATTTTTAATAAATTCATGGATAAATTCTGCTTCAATTTCATATTCTGCCACTCCAGGTTTTACAAAACCTAAAATTCTGCGGAAACCTTTTTCGGTGATATTACACGCTTCTTGAATCAAGGCAATTTCTTGCGGCTCTTTTACAGAACGGATTCTTTGTATAATGGGCTGACTTCTTAAATACGTATGTCCCGGATATTTTTGTTGTAACCATTTTACAAAACGCGCTTCACGGGTTTCTGTTTCAATTTTGGCGCGATAATGTTCATTGGTATTGATATAAACATTTTCGGCTTGCGTCATCAACTCAAAAAATACTTTTTCAAATTCTTGTAACCAATAAACGGTTTTAATTCCGGTAGTTTCAAAGGCCTTTTCTTTGGTTAATTTTTCACCTTCCCAAACCGCGATATGATCATTGGTTTCTTTCAAAAACAACATTTCTCTGTGCTGCGGTTTTGGCGCATCAGGAAAAAGAACTAAAATACTTTCTTCTTGGTCAACCCCCGATAAATAAAAGATATCGCGATGTTGTGCAAATGGCAAAGTACTATCGGCACTTACCGGATAAATATCGTTGGAATTAAAAACAGCCAATGATTTTGGTTTCATTTTAGCAATAAACTTAGCTCTGTTTTTTATAAATAATTGGCAATCAATTGGTAAATATTTCATTTTTTGTATTTTTTAGGTGATAAAAATAAATAAATCAAATTTATAATTCTTAATCAAGTAGTTATAGTTATATATAATTCAAATTTATACATTTGTGAGGAATCAAACAGTCTAACTATGAAAAAATTTAACCTTTTTCTCATTTTTCTTTGGATTACCTCCATGGGATATTCTCAAAATAAGCCAGCGTATCAAATATTTAATGCCTCTGGTAAAAAAGTGTCTTATCAAAAAATGCTAAAATCGATGGGTAAAGTTGATTTGGTATTGTTTGGAGAGTTGCATGACAATCCAATTGCACATTGGTTGCAGTTAGCTACTTTACAAGATTTACACCAAAAACGCGCTCTTACTTTAGGTGCAGAAATGTTTGAGGCAGATAACCAAAAAGGATTGGATGATTATTTGGCTGGAAAAATAACCGCCAAAGATTTGGGAACACAAGTTAGACTTTGGCGAAATTTTAGTACTGATTATAAACCCCTCTTAGATTTTGCCAAGAAAAATCAAATAAAATTTATTGCAACCAATATCCCAAGAACCTATGCCAATTTGGTCTATAAAAACGGATTTCAGGTGTTAGATACTTTGAAAATAGAAAACAAAAAATGGATTGCGCCACTGCCCATAGAATATGATGCTTCTTTACCAGGATATCAAAATATGCTAAAAATGGCTGCCGGACATGGAGGTGATAATTTACCAAAATCGCAAGCTATGAAAGATGCTACAATGGCACATTTTATTCTTCAAAATAGAGAAAATGACAGATTATTTATTCATTACAACGGAAGTTATCATTCAGACTTTTTTGAAGGAATTGGTTGGTATTTAAAACGCAAAGAACCAAATTTAAAGATTGTTACCATTGCAACTGCAGAACAAAAAGGATTGAAAAAGTTAGAAACAGAACATAAAAATAAAGCTAATTTTATTATTGTTGTGGATTCCGAAATGACTAAAACCTATTAAAATTAAAATATGAAAACATTTAAAATAGTCTCAATTATTTTTTTTATTTCTGTAAGTATAAACGCTCAAAATCTAGTTAAAAATATCCCATTTACCAATATTGGTCCAACAATCATGAGTGGGCGCGTGGTAGATATGGACATCAATCCAGAAAAACCAACTGAGTTTTATGTAGCTTACGCCTCTGGCGGATTGTGGTACACCAACAACAACGGCACAACTTTTACCCCGGTAATGGATAATTCGCCCACACAAAATTTAGGCGATATTGCTGTAGATTGGAAAAACGAAACCATTTGGGTTGGTACCGGTGAAACAAATTCATCCCGCTCTTCTTATGC
>CAMTWE010000085.1:0-3807 GCA_947085395.1 uncultured Bacteroidota bacterium
AAAATAGCGTCCCAATTTATTGGGGCGCTATTTTTTTTATTCATTATCCAAATCTTTTGGCAATCTTTTGGCGTCTTTTAAGCATTTGTGCACCATCCATTCCAACTGTCCGTTGGTAGATCTAAACTCATCTGCCGCCCATTTTTCAATGGCTTTTAGCAAGTTTTCGTCTATGCGTAATGGATATGCTTTTTTTGAAGCCATTTTTTATTGATTGATAAATTTTACAATAGCCGTTACCAAATCTGGCATCACCGGTAAATCTGGATTGGTATATGATTGTTGATTTTCTACAAAATCGCCCTCAATTTTTTTAAATATATGATTCATGTTCTGAATGATAACCAATTCAGCGTCTAAATTTGCTTCTTTTAAAAGCTCAGCATCACTTGCCGGAACTTGAATGTCTTTGTTTCCGTTGATAATTAAAACAGGAATTTTAAGTTGATGAATTTCTTGTTGCGGATGGTATTTGATCCATGAAATTAAATAAGGTTGCACCGATTTTCTGAACAGCGAAATTAAATACGGATTTACTTCTTCAACCATTTTTCCCTTTTTTAATTCTTCTAGTATTTTCACTGTATCATCTTTTAAAAAAGGCGCTTGTTTAGAAATTTGTTCCACAATTATTTCATCAATGGGTCTTCCAGCTCCGGCTAAGGAAATAAAACCATCAACCCCAATTTTTGAGGCCAACATTCCTACTAAACTTCCTTCGCTGTGACCTATTAAGTAGATTTTAGAAAAACTCTTGTTCAATTTAAAATGTGATATCAATGCTTTTACTTCTTCAACTTGATCTTCAAAACGAATGTTATCTTCTTTAAATCCCTCTTTTTTAACAGCGGTTAAAACACTTTTATCAAATCGGTAAGTAGCAATATTTTGATTAGAAATTGCTTCAGCTAAAAATTTTAACGAGTTATTTTTCATCATACCACTATTACCATTTCTATCGGTGGGACCAGAGCCCGGAATAAAAATAACCAAGGGGATTCTTTTTATGGTATTAGGCGTTAAAAGTGTTCCGTAAATTTCGGTAGTTGAAATTTGAATGGTATAATCTTTTTCTAAAAAAGCCGGATTTTGAGCATTTATAGAAAAGTTTAAAAGGGATGATAATATGCAAAAAATTATAATCTTTTTCATCTGATTTTTTTATTTGGATCCGTTTATTTTATTCTTTTTTATCTCTTTCCAATACTGCTTTTACCACACCGCGATGCACAAAAGTATTCACAACGCGCCATCCTGTTTTGGCGTAGCTATTTAATAACTCTTCAAAATCTTCATCTTTTTTGATGGGAGTTCCTTTTTGTTTAATAAATTTATATTCTTTCATGAAAGTTGTATTTAAGCATTGTTAATAATGGTTTGCTAAAGTAACCATTACAATGATATTATGTAGAATAGAGTCTTAAATATTGATAAACTAAATAGCATTATTTAAATATAAAACAAAATTTTTAATCCTAATGATTTAAAGTTCCGGTATTGATGATAGGCGTTGTATCCTTGTCAGAACACAAAACCACCATCAAATTACTCACCATTGCGGCTTTTCTTTCTTCGTCTAATTCAATAATATTTCTTTTACTCAATCGGTCTAAAGCCATTTCAACCATACTCACCGCGCCTTCTACAATTTTATGTCGTGCCGCAATAATGGCAGTGGCTTGTTGGCGTTTTAACATCGCATTGGCAATTTCTTGCGCATAAGCCAAATACCCAATTCGGGCTTCTAAAACTTCGATTCCGGCCATCGCTAATCGTTCGGATAATTCTACTTCTAAAGCATCGCTAACTTCATTTACACTGGCTCGCAAGGTAATTTCTTCTACTTTATCATCATCTTCAAAATTATCATACGGATATAAACTTGCTAATTTACGAACGGCGGCATCTGATTGTACTTTTACAAAGCTTTCAAAATTATCCACATCAAAAGCGGCTTTGAAAGTGTCTTTTACACGCCAAACTAAAATGGTGCTAATCATAATCGGATTTCCTAATTTGTCGTTTACTTTTACGCGCTCACTATCAAAATTATGCGCTCTTAGCGAAATATTTTTTTTGAAATAAAACGGATTAGCCCAAAAAAATCCATTATCTTTTACCGTTCCGATATACTTTCCAAACAGCAATAATACCATAGAAGTATTCGGATTGATTAAGAAAAATCCGGCTAAAATTAAGACTCCAATTGCTATTAAAATGGAAAACCAAGCGTTAGAAAAAGTTGCAATTCCGTAAATACCAAATGCCAAAAAAGCGAGGCAAATTACGATCCATAAATAACCGTTTTGTGGTTTAATTATTTTTTCTTGATTCATGATAGTTGATATTAAATTGATATCATAAAGTTATGTTATATTTTTTAAAAGTCAAGTAAAATTTTATTAATTTGACGTTAATTTATTTGGATAAAAAAATATGATAAATAACTGATTGTTAGAATAATAGTTTTTTATCTAAAGTCTGTATTCTTTCGTCTATTAAATATGATACTTATTTCATAATTTAGCCAACTAATCAACCATCAAAAAAGTTAAAAATAATTATCAACAAATCATCAAAAACAATCATCAATGAAAAAATTATTGGTATCCATATTCGTATTTTTCCTTTTTATAGGAACACAAAACAGTTTTGCTCATAAACCTACTTGGGGCGCAACCGGACATAGAACTATTGGCGAAATTGCACAAGAATACTTATCAAAATCTGTTGAAAAAAAGATTAATATATTGTTAAATGGAGAAAGTTTGGCGCTGGTTTCCACTTTTGGGGATGATATTAAGTCTGATAAACGTTTCAAACATTTAGATCCTTGGCATTATATCAATATGCCTTTTGATATGACCTATGAAAAATCTGAAAAGAATCCGGAAGGCGATATTTATACAGCAATTATAACTTGTATAAACATTCTTAAAAATAAAAATTCATCAGTAGATGATCAAGTTTTTCATTTAAAAATGTTGGTGCATTTAATGGGAGATTTACACCAACCAATGCATGTGGGTAGGGTAGAAGATAAAGGTGGTAATACCATTCAACTGCAGTGGTTTAGAGCTGGAACCAATTTACACCGACTTTGGGATTCTAATTTAATTGATGGTTTTAATATGACTTATACTGAATTGGCTAAAAATAGAAAAGTAGTTTCTAAGGGTCAGATTAAAGAATGGGAAAAAGGAACAATTGCAGATTGGTTAGCAGAAACCCATAAATTAACGCCAAAAGTTTATGAGTCTGTTGTTGTTGGACAGAATTTAAGTTATGAATATGCTTATGAACACATGGATTTGGTAAGAAATCAATTACAAAAAGCGGGGATTAGATTGGCAAAAGTATTGAACGATATTTATAAATAAATAATTTAAAAATCAGAACTTTATAATTCCTTTAACACAGTGTTTAATTTTTTATCGGTAATTTTATCAAATATAAAGAAGATTTCATTACAGTTAAGTAAAAATAAACATTTTGAAGTTAAGGTATAAGTTACTTCAAATAAATATTTAAGTTTTGGTTTTTTAATTAGGATTTTAAAAAAAGTACTGAGTTTTCAGTACTTTTTTTTGTTTGATACCATAAATATTGAAAACAGAAAATAAAAATAATAGTTGCAAAAGTTCAATTTATTGGGTTTTTACAGCTATAATTTTTTTGATATTATTTAGCATGAGAACCATCGCAATAGGGATGGTTATTGGTTGCTTTACAATTGCATATATTTTTATCAGCTACTGCTTCTACTGAAAAAATATGCGGACTCATACCGCTTCCTTTGTGATGTCC
>CAMTWE010000086.1:0-2330 GCA_947085395.1 uncultured Bacteroidota bacterium
ACTTTCAAAATGAGTAATGACAGTATCAAGAAAAAAAGAAAAACATACCAGGAAAAAAGAACAACTACACAATTTGTTTTGGCATACGGACTAAACAATCTTGTTACCGATGGTAATTTTGAAGACACCAATTTTGAACGCATTGGGTCGCAATTTTACGAATGGGGAATTACTTACAAAACCAGGTTGTTTAAAAATGATAATTTACTGCACTTAAAATACGGATTTTCAACTATGTATAACAATCTTCGTCCAAAAGAAAATAACTATTTTGTAAAAAATGGAGATCAAACTTATTTAGTTTCGCACCCCAACCAATTAAAACATGTGCGATTTAAAAATGTATATTTAGTGGCTCCTTTGCACTTAGAATTTGATTTTTCTGGAAATCAGTCCAAATATGGGAATAAGAAGTTTAGAACGCAAGAAAGTTTAAGATTGGGCGTTGGTGGTTATGCCGGAATACATTTAAAATCTAAACAATTACTTAGTTATGAGATTGATAATCTAATGATTCGTCAAAAATTAAAAGGAGATTACAATGCCAATGATTTTATTTATGGTTTAAGTTCTTATGTCGGTTATAAAGACACAAGTTTGTATTTTAAATATGATTTGAATCCAGTTTTTGAAAACAATCCAACCAAACAACAAAATGTTTCATTGGGCATTCGGTTTGACTGGAATTAAATTTAGTAGAAGTTAGAAATGAGAATTGAGTATTGAGAATTGAGAATTAAGCAATCAAAAACCTTTGTGTTTTTTGTGGCTACTTTGTGTAACTTTGTGTAACAAAATAAAGGTATTGAGATGTGAGAATTGAGATAAAAGATAAAAGATAAAAAAATTGAATCTTTTATCTCAATTCTTTTGTCTTATTAAAAAAGATTAACCAAATTTTAGGAAATTTTAATCCTCAATTTTCTAAATTAGAATCCTAAAATAGCCGCTATGAATAAAATATTTACGCTTTTATTTTTTATCCTTTTTTCAACTCAAATAAACGCACAAATACAAGGTACGGTATCTAATTCTCAGAATATTACCCTGCCTTATGTAAGTGTATATTTTGAAAATACTTCTATTGGAACTACCACAAACCGAGAGGGTGTTTATGAATTTTCTATCAATAAAAAAGGAAAACATGTACTCATTTTTCAATATTTGGGCTTTAAAACACTCAAAAAAGAAATTAATATTACTGCTTTTCCGTATATTTTAAATGTAAACTTAAGTGAAGAAAATATAGAATTAAAAGAAGTAACCATCAATTCTAAAGAAAATCCGGCGCATCGCATCATCAGAAAAACCATCGAAAACAGAAAAAATCATCTTACTAAAATTGATGCTTATACCAGCGATTTTTACTCCAAAGGAATTTTTAGAATTAAAAACGCCCCAGAAAAAATACTGGGACAAAAATTAGGCGATTTTGGAGGCGGATTAGACTCAACCCGAAGTGGCGTTTTTTATTTATCAGAAACTGTTTCAAAAATTAGTTTTCAACAACCCAATTTGTTTAAAGAACATATTATTGCATCTAAAGTAAGCGGTAGAGATAATGGGTTTAGTTTCAATCAGGCATCCGAAGTTAATTTTAATTTTTACGAAAATAACGTTGAAATTGGCAGTAAAGTTATTTCTCCAATTGCCACTTACGCGTTTAATTATTACAACTACAAATTAGAAGGAACTTTTTATGAAGGAACCCATTTAATCAACAAAATTTTAGTAACACCAAAATTAAAAACTGACAATGCATTTACCGGAACGCTTTATATAGTGGAAGATGATTGGGCAATTTACGGTCTAAATCTAAATGTAAACGGCAATCAGATTGGTTTGCCCATGGTAGATAAACTTCACTTAAAACAAAGTTATGCGTACCAAAAAAGCAAAAATTATTGGGCGGTAATTTCACAAATAATCGATTTTAAATTTGGAATGTTTGGTATCAATGTAGATGGTCAATTTACGGCAACTTATCATAATTACGATTTTAAACCAGCATTTAAAGCCAAAGAATTTACCAAAGAAATACTTTCATTTGCTGATAATTCTAATAAAAAAGACTCCATTTTTTGGAATATTAAAAGACCTGTTGTTTTAACAAATGAAGAAATTTCTGATTATAAAATAAAAGACAGCATTCAAATTATTAAAAAATCTAAAACTTATTTAGATTCTATCGATGCTAAAAACAACCAATTCAAACTTACAAATCTTGTATTTGGATACACTTATAGAAATTCATTTAAAAATTATTCATTAAAATTTTCTTCTGCTTTTGCAAAAACAGCGTTTAACACCGTTCAAGGTTGGAATCCATC
>CAMTWE010000087.1:0-3894 GCA_947085395.1 uncultured Bacteroidota bacterium
ACAACATCCCAATGCAGATCGATTAACCGTTACCACTGTTGATATTGGCACAGAAGAAACCCTTCAAATTGTGTGTGGAGCGCCCAATGTTGCAGTCGGACAAACGGTTTTAGTAGCAACAATTGGTACTACTTTGTACATGGAAAATGGTGAATCTTTGCTCATCAAAAAAGGTAAAATAAGAGGAGAAGATAGTTTTGGAATGATTTGCGCCGAAGATGAATTGGGCTTAGGAAAAGGTCATGATGGCATCTTGGTAATTGATCAAAAATATAAAGTTGGAACACCTGCTTCTAAAGTTTTTGACATCGCTTCTGATCAGGTTTTTGAAATTGGTTTAACGCCAAACCGCGCCGATGCCATGAGTCATATGGGTGTTGCGCGCGATTTGCGTGCTGGTTTGATGCAGGAAGGGCTGAAATTAGAATTTAAAACGCCTTCTGTAAGTGATTTTCAAGTAGAAGAACGTACCTTAAAAATAGATATACAAGTAGATAATAAAAAGTTAATTCCGCGTTATTGTGGCGTTACCATTAGCAATATTAAGGTTGAAACTTCGCCAAAATGGTTACAAGATAAATTAAAATCAATCGGATTAACCCCAAAAAACAATGTGGTAGATATTACCAATTTTATTCTTCATGAGCTCGGGCAGCCACTCCACGCCTTTGATGCAGCAAAAATTAAAGGCAATAAAATCATTGTAAAAACTTTAGCGGCAGAAACGCCTTTTATTACGTTAGATGATATAGAACGCAAATTACACGAAGATGATATTATGATTTGTGATGGCGAAGAAAATCCGCTTTGTATTGGTGGAGTTTTTGGCGGAAAAGGTTCTGGTGTTACAGAAACTACAACTTCAATTTTCTTAGAAAGTGCTTATTTTAATCCGATTGCAATTCGTAAAACGGCTAAAAGACACGCATTAAATACCGATGCTTCTTTTAGATTTGAACGTGGAATTGATCCAAGTATCACTAAATATGCACTTAAAAGAGCGGCTATTTTAATTAAAGAAATTTGTGGAGGCAAAATATCTTCAGAAATTGTTGAATTTCATCCAAATAAGGCAGAAGATTTTCAAGTTTTTCTGAATTATGAAAACGCCTACCGATTAATTGGTCAAAAACTTCCAAAAGATACCATTAAAAATATTTTAGCATCTTTAGAAATTAAAATATTGAGTGAAAATGAAGTTGGATTGGGTTTAATGGTTCCGCCTTATCGTGTTGATGTTCAGAGAGAAGCGGATATAATTGAAGAAATTTTACGGGTTTATGGTTATAACAATATTGAGTTTTCTGATAAATTAAATACCTCACTTTCTTTTTCAGAATTTGATGAATTGAAAGTTGAAAATATTGTTGCTGCTCAATTAACAGCACTCGGATTTAGCGAAATCATGAGTAATTCTTTAACAAAACCTGAATATATTACCTTAACTGATTCTTTAATTGATACGCATAACGTAAATATAATCAATCCGTTAAGTGTAGATTTAAGCGTAATGCGTCAATCTTTATTGTACAGCGGATTGGAATCTATCGCTTATAATATCAACCGAAAAAACAATGCGCTAAAATTCTTTGAGTTGGGTAAAACCTACCACAAATTTGAGAGTGGATATCAAGAACAAAAGCATTTTTCTTTGATGGTAACTGGAAACAGAAATTCTGAAAGCTGGGTAACCGCTTCAAAATCAACCGATTTCTTTTACCTAAAAGGAATTATTAAAAGTGTTTTAAATAGATTGGGAATAGAAAACATCAAAACTTCAACCACTAAAAGTGATATTTTTACAGAGGCCATTATTTTTAGTGCTCAAAAAAAGAAAATAGTAGAGTTTGGAGTGGTAAATCCGACTACATTAAAATATTTTGATATTAAACAAGAGGTTTTATTTGCTGATATTAATTGGGATATTTTATTAGAATTGTCACAAAATCAAGCCATTAAAATTAAAAATTTACCAAAATTTCCTGCTGTAAAAAGAGATTTAGCGCTGTTGTTAGATACCGCAATTACTTTTGATGAAATTTATAATTTGGCCTATCAATCAGAAAAGAATTTGCTAAAAGAAGTTGATTTATTTGATGTGTATCAAGGTAAAAATTTGCCTGAAAATAAAAAATCGTATGCCGTAAGTTTTGTTTTACAAGATGAAACTAAGACTTTAACCGATCTGCAAATAGAAAAAACCATGAGTAAATTGCTGCAAACTTTTGAAAAAGAGTTAGGAGCATCGCTCAGATAATTTATAATTAATAAATAATGTAAAGCCCTTTAGATTTCTAAGGGCTTTTTTGTTATTTTTGTTTAAAATAATTGAGATGTACAAGTTATTGATTAGACCGATTTTATTTTTATTTGATCCTGAAAAAGTTCATCACATTACTTTTACAATCCTTAAATTATTGCATAAAATTCCGGGTTTTTCTTGGCTGATAAGAGTCCTATTTACGGTAGAACATCCTAAATTAGAACGAACTGTTTTCGGAATACATTTTAAAAATCCGGTCGGATTGGCAGCAGGATTTGACAAAAACGCCGAGCTTTATAATGAATTATCCGATTTCGGCTTTAGCTTTATAGAAATCGGAACGGTAACTCCAAAACCCCAAGATGGAAACCCAAAAAAACGCATTTTCAGGTTGGTTTCTGATGAAGCCATCATCAACAGAATGGGTTTTAACAATGCTGGCATAGCTGAAGTTGTAACTAAATTAAGAAAAAATAAACGGGTAATTATTGGTGGAAACATCGGTAAAAATAAGCTTACACCCAATGAAAATGCTACCGATGATTATCTTTCTTGTTTTGAATCTTTGTTTAATGATGTTGATTATTTTACGGTTAATGTTAGTTCGCCCAACACGCCAGATTTGAGATTGTTGCAAGAAAAAGAACCTTTAACGGCACTTTTAGTGGCTTTGCAAAAAAGTAATCTGCAAAAAGAAAATCCGAAACCCATTTTATTAAAAATTGCACCCGATTTAAATGATGATCAACTCATAGATATTATTGATATTGTGCTTTGTACTAAAATTGCTGGAGTAATTGCTACCAATACTACTTTAGAACGTAATAATTTAAAAGCCACTGAGAACTTACAATCAGAAATAGGCGGATTGAGTGGCAAACCTTTAACAAATAGATCAACAGAAATCATCCGTTTTTTAGCAGAAAACTCTGATAAATCCTTTGCTATTATTGCAGTAGGAGGGATTCATACAGCCCAAGATGCACTTGATAAATTAAATGCAGGCGCCGATTTAATTCAATTATATACTGGTTTTATTTTTGAAGGTCCTTCTTTGGTTAAAAAAATAAATAAAGCTATTTTAAAAAATAGTTGAAGGAAGGTAAAGCTTCATAACATTATTGATGGCTTTTTCTTTGTGAACTTTGTGCCTTCTTAGAGGTTTTTGTGGAATAGTTATAACACAAAGTAGCACAAAATTTTAATTTAGCACCTCCATAAAATCTCTAAAACTTACTGAACTACTCTAAATCATCGATAATTTTTTTATACAGTTAATTTTCTAATTTTTGAAATCTCATCAAATGGCATAAAATAATCAGCTAAGTTTGTATATTTGGAGCATTGCAATAATTACAATGAAAATTTATTAAGGAGTAAAAAGGAATTTAATAGTTTTATATTATTTCAATTTTTTAATCTTTAAATCTTTTAATAAAATGTATGAACCAAGTCAAAATTATTGAATGTCCACGCGATGCGATGCAAGGAATAAAGAATTTTATTCCAACTGCATCCAAAGTTCAATATATCAACGCTTTGTTAAAAGTGGGTTTTGACACCATCGATTTTGGTAGTTTTGTGTCGCCAAAAGCGATTCCGCAAATGCAAGATACCGCTGAAGTACTTTC
>CAMTWE010000088.1:0-10766 GCA_947085395.1 uncultured Bacteroidota bacterium
GATGAAGATGCTAACAATATAAAATCTAACTTATTGGTGAAAAGTGTGACCAAATACGATGAACCTAAAGGGACTTATGATGCAACTGTTTTTCCGCACAATGCGCAATATCCTTGGAGTCGTGATAATTTTGGACCAATTTACATACCGCAAGCTGGAAAAACTGTGGCTTTAACACTTGAAACACTTCCATTTTACCAAAGAATTATTGAAGAATATGAAAATAATGAACTGGAAGTTGAAGGTGCTAAAATCTCCATTAATGGGAAAGAAGTAAAAGATTATACTTTTCAACAAGATTATTATTGGATGATGGGTGACAACCGTCACTACTCTGAAGATGCCCGTTATTGGGGTTATGTACCGTATGACCATGTAGTAGGAAAACCAGTTTTTGTTTGGTTTAGTTGGGACAGTGATGCCAAAGGAATTCAGAATAAAATTAGATGGGAACGATTATTTACTACAGTTCATGGTACGGGAAAACCTGTTTCTTACTTTTTTTATTTTATCGGAATATTGGTTTTAGTGTACGGATATTCTATGTTTAGCGATCGCAAAAAACGAACTAAAAAATAAGCAATGATTTTAATACATCCTACTTATTTTGGACCCATTTCTCATTTTATGATAATGTATCAACATCCTGAAATTTGTTTTGAAGTAGCTGATAATTTTCAAAAACAAACCTATAGAAATAGAACTTATATATATAGTGCCAACGGAAAACTTCAATTTAATATTCCGATAAGGCACAACAAAGCATCAAGGCGTCAGAAGACAAAAGAGATGTTAATTGACAATGCTTTTCATTGGCAAAAAAACCATTTTAAAGCATTACAAAATTCATATCGCTCTTCCCCTTATTTTGAGTTTTATGAAGATGATTTAGCGCCTTTATACCATACTAAATTTTCGCATTTACTCGATTTTAACCTCAAAACACAAGATTTTATTTTTGATGCACTGCAAGAAAAACCTGTAATTACTTACACTGCAGAATATGAAATGGAACCAAAAAATATAACAGATTTTCGATTTTTAGTTGATTCTAAAAAAGAAAAAGAAATCAATTTAACGCCCTATACCCAAGTTTTTGATGATAAATTTGGATTCTTATCCAACCTCAGCATCTTAGATTTACTTTTTATGGAAGGTCCAAATGCACTCAATTATTTAGAAAAAGAGCCAATTATTTATTAACAATGGAGGTGCTTCGATTTATGATTCATTACGGAATGCACTTTCTTGTTCCAGGACTTATTGCTTTTATCTTTTTTAAACAACAATGGAAAAAAGTATGGTTAATTTTGATTTTAACGATGCTGGTAGATTTAGATCACTTATTGGCAACCCCCATTTTTAGCGCAAACAGGTGCAGTATCAATTACCATATCCTTCATTCCTATATAGCAATTGCGGTTTATTTTTTCTTGTTAATTCCTAAAAAAACACGGATAATTGCCATCGGTTTATTATTTCATATGTTGACAGATTTTTTAGATTGTTTGTGGATAATACCGAATTAATCATCAAGAAAAAGTTTTATTATTGATTTAAAACTTCCAATTAATTTATATGCTATAAAAATTATAGAGGTTACAAGTTTAAAAAATAATTTTTACCAATTAAATAACTCCAGTTTTACCAAGCATTTTTTTGTTCTTTAAAATAATAAAATCTATTTTTAACAGATTAAATTATAAACCCTATGGAATCCATTTCTGAAGCGGCCCAATATACCTTGCAATTTATCAAACAAACGCATCGATCTATTTTTCTAACCGGAAAAGCTGGAACTGGAAAAACGACGCTTTTGCGGGAAATTATCCAAACCACACATAAAAATTGTGTAGTGGTTGCCCCAACAGGAATTGCAGCTTTAAACGCGGGCGGCGTCACTATTCACTCTATGTTTCAGTTGCCTTTCGGCGGATTTATTCCTGATAATTCATCGCCACATTTCTCTGAAAATTTTAAATTTGAGACCAAAGCAACTTTGCGCAGACACTTTAAAATGAGTGGCTTTAAAAAATCTGTGATCAGAAATATGGAATTGCTTATCATTGATGAAGTGAGTATGCTTAGAGCCGATTTATTAGATGCTATGGATTTTATGATGCAAACCGTTCGTAAAAAAAGCAGTCCATTTGGGGGCGTTCAAGTATTGTTTATAGGCGATTTATTACAATTACCTCCAGTGATTAGAGATGAAGAATGGCGAATTTTAAGAACCTATTACAAAGGAAAATTTTTCTTTAATTCGCACGTAATACAGCAAAATCCACCATTGTATATTGAATTGTCTAAGATTTTTCGACAAACCGATGATGCGTTTATTTCGATTTTAAACAATTTAAGGCATAACCAAATTTCTTCAGAAGATCTTCAAATGCTCCATAAATTTGTAAACCCAGATTTCGATTTAAAAGCCAACAAAGGTTACATCACTTTAACAACACATAATGCAAAAGCCGATACCATAAATGCGCAATCTTTAAAGGATTTGGAAGGAAAGTTAGTAAGCTACAAACCCGAAATCGTAGGTGATTTTCCAGATAAAATTTACCCGGTAGAAGAAAACTTACAACTTAAAGTAGGCGCGCAAATAATGTTTGTAAAAAATGATTCGTCATTGGATAAAAAATATTTTAACGGAAAAATGGGTTTTGTTAAATCGCTTTCGAGTCAAGAAATTCTCGTTCATTTTCCTGAAGAAAATAAAACCATAGAAGTTGAACGTTACGAATGGCAAAATATTCGCTATAAAGTGGATGAAAATACAAAAGAAATAGAAGAAGAAGTGCTAGGAACTTTTGTGCATTATCCTATAAAATTAGCTTGGGCAATTACAGTTCATAAAAGTCAGGGACTTACCTTTGACAAAGCTGTACTAGATGTTTCACAGGTTTTTTTGCCCGGACAAGCATATGTTGCCTTGTCGCGTTTGCGCTCTTTAAACGGTTTGATTTTACTTTCTCCGCTTCGCATGAACGGCATTTCTAACGATCAGGATGTAATGGATTATTCGCTAAACAAAGCATCCGAAGAAGTTTTGAAAAAATCGCTGCAACAAGAAACCCAAAACTTCCTACACAATTTCCTTGTAAATAGTTTTGATTGGAATGATTTGGCTCAAGAATGGCGAAATCATCAATTTAGCTATGCAGAAAAAGGAGAAAATTCTGGTAAATCTAAACATGCCATTTGGGCCAAAAAACAAACTGAAGTAATTGAATCACTATTAGAGCCCTCTAAAAAATTTAAAAATCAATTGAATAAACTTTTTGCACAAGAAGTAGTAGATTTTCAACACGTTTTTGACAGAATTCAAGCTGCGGTTAATTATTTTTCAATCCCTTTAGATCAATTAGTTTTTGAAATTCTTTGGAAACTTGAAGCAGTAATACGCATGAAAAAAGTAAAAGCGTATTACAATGAATTAATAGTACTCGAAGAACTTCAAACCAAAGCAGTTTTAAGGTTGATGAAAGCCAAATTATTGATAGCAATTGTTGCAAAAAACGAAACTATTTCAAAAGAAAAACTAAGTTCGGAAGAAATGAAATACTACAAAATCAACAAGTTAAAAAATATTCAAGAAGAATTTAAAAAAGTAAATGTAAATTTAGTTGATGATGAAATAGATTTGGAAAGATACAGCAAAAAGAAAAAAAAGACCAAAGAACCCAAGAAATCTACTGTGCAAGAAACCTACGAATTGTGGCTAGAAAAGAATACCATTAAAGAAATTGCTGCTATAAGAAAATTATCTCCAGAAACCATTTTAGGGCATTTGACAAAATTGATTATTTTACAAACAATTAATATAAACAATGTTTTACCAGAAGAAAAAATACTGGAATTAGCTGAAGCATTTAAAGGTTATAAAGAAGAATCAATTACTCCTCTCAAAGAAAAATATGGCGATCAATTTACTTGGGAAGAATTAAAAATGTTTAATGCGAGTTTGAAAAATTAAACATTAAATCAGCACAAAATTTACATTTTTCCTTTTCCTATCAATTAACCAATCTTAGTTAAATGTTTAATAAAATACCATTTTATCTTTTATTATAGTTATCTTTGTTCTCTAATTTAAAAATTATGAGTGAACTTAAAAATAGAACAATTGCAGACATTGTAAGTGAAGATATTAGTACCGCATCCGTTTTTAAAAAATATCAAATAGACTTTTGTTGTGGTGGTGGAAAAACAGTTGAAAATGCTTGTTTAAAAGCCAATGTAAATGTGGATGATGTTATCCATGATTTGATTAACAATATTCCAAAAAACAATGCTCCTGCTTTAAATTTTAAAGATTGGACAGCAGACTTTTTAGCCGATTATATTGTGAACGTTCACCATGTTTATGTGAAAGAAAATATGGATATTATACATGAATTTGCGACTAAAGTAGCGACTGTTCACGGGCATCATGCGCCAGAAACCATCGAAATTTATCAATTATTTTCAACTCTTAGGGATGATATGAATGCTCATTTAATTAAGGAAGAAACCATTTTATTTCCTGCAATCAAAATGAAAAAATTAGATAACAATTATAAATACGATCAAGAAGTAATTGCAATTTTAGAAGATGAGCATGAACATGCGGGTGATATTGTTAAAAAAATAACACTTTTGAGCAATCATTTTGAAACACCAGAATGGGCTTGCAACACTTTTAAAGCACTTTATTTTAAGCTTGATGAATTTATTAATGATTTGTATCAACACATTCATTTAGAAAATAATATCTTATTTTCTAAAGTAAAATAAGTTCAATTTTTTTCTTAAATTAAAAAATCCCTTAGTTCGCACTAAGGGATTTTTTATTGTTATCGAATCAATTTTTTGTATTTAATTCGTTTTGGCATTAAATCGCCACCCAATCTTTTCTTTTTATTTTCTTCATAATCAGTAAATGAACCTTCAAAGAAATACACTTGAGAATCGCCTTCAAAAGCTAAAATATGCGTACAAATACGATCTAAAAACCAACGGTCGTGAGAAATTACCACCGCACAACCTGCAAAATTTTCCAAACCTTCTTCTAAAGCACGTAGTGTGTTGATGTCTAAATCATTGGTAGGCTCATCGAGTAACAATACATTTCCTTCTTCTTTTAAGGTCATTGCCAAGTGCAAACGGTTACGCTCACCACCAGAAAGCGTATTTACTTTTTTATTTTGATCGCCCCCACTAAAATTAAATCGGCTTAAATAAGCTCTAGAATTTACCATCTTTCCTCCCATCATCATCAATTCCTGTTCATCACAGAAATTTTGCCAGATGGTTTTTTCAGGATCTATTTTAGAATGCGCCTGATCTACATAAGCAATTCTAACGGTTTCACCTACCTTAAAAGTACCATTATCCGCTTTTTCTTCGCCCATTATCATGCGGAAAATAGTTGTTTTTCCTGCACCATTCGGACCAATCACCCCTACAATTCCGTTTTGAGGTAGCTTAAAATTCAAATCTTCATACAATAATTTATCACCATATGCTTTTGAAACGCCAGAAGCGTCAATCACATTCGTTCCCAATCGTGGACCATTTGGAATATACAATTCTAAATTATCTTCTAATTGTTTTTGATCTTGACTCAACAATTTATCGTAGTTGCTCAAACGCGCTTTTTGTTTTGCTTGACGACCTTTTGGAGCCATTCTCACCCATTCCAACTCACGCTCTAACGTTTTTCTTCTTTTAGAAGCCGTTTTTTCTTCTTGTTCTAATCGTTTAGATTTTTGATCTAACCAAGATGAGTAATTCCCTTTCCAAGGAATACCTTCACCTCTATCCAATTCTAAAATCCAACCAGCTACATTATCCAAGAAATACCGGTCGTGCGTTACGGCGATAACTGTTCCTGCATATTGTGCCAAGTGATGCTCTAACCAATGAACCGATTCCGCATCTAAGTGATTCGTTGGCTCATCTAATAATAACACATCAGGTTGTTGTAGTAATAATCGGCATAAAGCTACGCGTCTGCGCTCACCACCAGATAATATTTTAATAGGTGTATCACCTTCGGGAGTGCGTAAAGCATCCATCGCAATTTCTAATTTGGTATCAATTTCCCAGGCATTAGAAGCATCAATTTTATCTTGTAATTCAGATTGACGTGCCATCAACTTATCCATTTTATCAGCATCAGAATACACTTCTTCTAAACCAAACATATCGTTGATTTTATTGTACTCTTCGAGTATAGCCATGGTTTCAGCCACCCCTTCACGCACAATATCAATTACTGTTTTGGTTTCATCTAATTCTGGTTCTTGAGATAAATAACCAACGGTATAACCAGGCGCAAAAACTACATTACCTTGATAATTTTTCTCGATTCCTGCAATAATTTTCAACAAAGTTGATTTACCAGAACCGTTTAAACCTAAAATTCCGATTTTAGCGCCGTAAAAAAAACTGAGATAAATATCTTTTAAAACCTGTTTATTAGTTGGGTAGGTTTTATTCACACCCGACATGGAAAATATTACTTTTTTATCGTCTGACATATCTTTTTTAATTTGGGTGCAAATATCGTAAAAATTGATGAATTTAAGTTAACTCCATCGGTACTTCAATAAACAAAATATCAGATTTTTCTTTTGTTTGGATGGTGATTTTTGCTGTTTCTGATATTCCTATAGCATCTCTAGTAGCAAGAAGTTCATCATCAATCAACATCAATCCATCAATTAAAACTACAAATACACCATTTTTAGGATTGTTTATTTCATAGCTAAAATTCTGATTTTCTGACAATTCTATTCTTGAAATTTTTGCATTTTGATGAATTTTCAACGTATCATTTTCTTGATTATCTACCGATGAAACGAGTGTTTGTAATTGATTGATTCTTTGTGATTTATCAAACTTTTTTTGGTCGTAATGCGGTGTTAGATTTTGTTGATTTGGAAAAATCCAAATTTGAAATAACATCAAATCTTCATCCAAATTGGCATTTTTTTCTGCGTGTAACAAACCTGTTCCGGCAGACATCACTTGTACTTCTCCTACTTCGAGTTTTATCCAAGTATTGTTCATAGAATCTTTGTGGTGTAGTGCACCTTTTAACGGAATGGTAATAATTTCCATATTGGCGTGCGGATGCTCGCCGAATCCGGCTCCAGCTTGTATAATATCATCATTTAAGACCCTAAGTGTTCCAAACTGAATCCTTTCTGGATTAAAATATCCTCCAAAACTAAAATAATGACTGGCATTTAACCAACCATGATTGGCAAAACCCCTACTTTCTGATTTATAAATGACTTTTTTCATCAATGTTGATTTATTTTTAAAAGAATATTATTCATCAATTGTATTTCTTCATCGGTTAAAACATTTAAAGTATGCTCATAATTTTCTATGGGTATTTTTTGAAGCATTGCCATCCCATTTTGATTGATTTTAACATAAACTACCCTCCTATCATTTCCACATCTTGTTCTGTCAATTAACTTTTTATCAATTAATTTATCCATCAATCTGGTAATATTGGGCGATCTTTCAATCATTCTTTCTCTAACAGTTTGCACCGTTAAAGGTTCTGTTGCTCCTTTTAAAATACGCAAAATATTGTACTGTTGAATGGTAATTTGAAAAGGTTTTAAAATTTCATTTCCTTCATTCTCTAGCCAATTAGCTGTAATTTTCAACAAAAATATGGCTTTTACTTTCTCTGATAAAGAAGAAGGTAAATTGGGTTGTTTCTTCATTTTAGCTATATTACAATGAAAGTTCAAATTTTTTAACTTGATCTTTTAATTCATCATTTAAAAATGCATCTTTAATTTTTCCATCATAAAAATTATCATAAAAGGAAGGCAAAGAAAAGTTTGCAATTATATTGGCGCCCATATAAGGAAATCTAGATTTTGCTGCCTGTAAAACACTTTGTCCAGCTCTTGCGCCAGATGATGTACTCATCAATAACATGGGCTTATCATTCCAAGGTTTTGCATTAATTCTGGAAAGCCAATCAAATAAATTTTTAAAAGCGGTGGAATATGAACCATTATGTTCTGCTAACGAAAGAATGATTCCGTCTACATTCTCAATCAATTTAAAAAACAATTGTGCATTTTGAGGTATTCCGAATTCTTGCTCCAAATCAACACCATAAACTGGCAATGGAAAATCGTTTAAATCAACCAATTGAATTTCAACATTTTCTAAATACGTTGCCGCATAAGTTGCCAATTGTTTGTTGATGGATAATTTACTGTTACTTCCTGCAAAAACTAATACTTTTTTCATCTTTTTATCAAATAAATTTAAGCAAAGATATAAAAATATTTTTATATATACCATGGTATTTATTTCCATGTAATCTATATATTTTTATTACACATCAATTTTGTACTTTTGCTTCACAAAAATGAACAGCATGGATTTAACTTTCAATATCAATGAAGACTTTAACAAACTTCAAGCAGCCAATTTAAAACAGCAATTACTTAAAGTTTACAAAGGAGGCGGTACTAAAAATATTGAAAAGCATCACGAAAAAGGCAAAATGACGGCTCGTGAGCGCATCGAATTTTTACTCGATAAAAACTCAAATTCCATAGAAATTGGCGCTTTAGTTGGTGATGAAATGTATGCAGAACACGGTGGTTGTCCGTCTGGTGGCGTAATTGTTATGATGGGTTATATTCATGGCAAACAATGTGTAGTAGTAGCCAATGACGCTACTGTTAAAGCCGGAGCTTGGTTTCCGATTACCGCTAAAAAGAATTTAAGAGCCCAAGAAATTTCGATTGAAAATAAATTGCCCATTATTTATTTGGTTGACAGTGCAGGTGTTTATTTACCGATGCAAGATGAAATTTTTCCTGATAAAGAACATTTCGGTCGAATTTTCCGCAACAACGCCATGATGAGCAGCATGGGAATTACCCAAATTTCTGCTGTGATGGGAAGTTGTGTTGCCGGCGGCGCTTATTTACCAATTATGAGTGATGAAGCGATGATAGTGGACAAAACTGGGAGTATTTTTTTAGCAGGAAGTTATTTGGTAAAAGCGGCAATTGGCGAAACTATTGACAATGAAACTTTAGGTGGCGCCACAACGCACTGCGAAATATCGGGTGTTACCGATTATAAAGCCAAAGATGATAAAGATGCTTTGACAAAAATTAGAAATATCATTTCTAAAATTGGCGATTTTCCTAAAGCGGGTTTTAACCACGTAAAATCTGTTGTTCCAAAAGAAAAAGAAGACGATATTTTCGGAATTTTACCCAAGTTAAGAACCGATCAATACGATATGTACGAAATAATTAAACGCTTGGTTGACAATTCTGAGTTTGAAGAATACAAAGCCGATTACGGTAAAACCTTGATTTGTGCCTACGCACGCATTGAAGGTTGGGCTGTTGGTATTGTTGCCAATCAGCGAAAAGTGGTAAAAAATGCCAAAGGAGAAATGCAATTTGGTGGGGTAATTTATTCTGATAGCGCCGATAAAGCCACTCGATTTATAGCCAATTGCAATCAGAAAAAAATTCCGTTGGTTTTTTTACAAGATGTTACCGGATTTATGGTAGGAAGTAAAAGCGAACACGGCGGTATCATAAAAGATGGCGCAAAAATGGTGAATGCGGTGAGCAATTCTGTGGTACCAAAATTTACCATTATCATTGGAAATTCATACGGAGCAGGAAATTATGCCATGTGCGGTAAAGCGTATGATCCACGCTTGATTGTTTCTTGGCCATCTGCCAGAATTGCAGTAATGGGCGGTTCTCAAGCTGCCAAAGTTTTATTGCAAATTGAAGTGGCTTCACTCAAGAAAAAAGGAGCAATCATCACTCCAGAAAAAGAAGCAGAAATTTTACATACTATTGAATCAAGATACGATAAACAAACATCGCCTTATTATGCAGCAGCAAGATTGTGGACAGATGCTATTATTCATCCTTTAGATACCAGAAAATGGGTGAGTATGGGTATTGAAGCCGCCAATCATGCACCTATCGAAAAACAATTTAATTTAGGAATTATTCAAGTTTAAAAAAATAAAAAATTACCACAAAGTGACTTATGGGAAGAGCATTTGAATTTAGAAAAGCACGAAAATTTAAACGATGGTCCGCCATGTCTAAAGCGTTTACACGCATTGGAAAAGACATTGTGATGGCCGTAAAAGAGGGTGGTCCAAGTCCGGAAGCAAACTCCAGATTAAGAGCGGTTATCCAGAACGCAAAAGCGGTTAACATGCCCAAAGACAATGTTGAACGCGCCATTAAAAAGGCCTCAGAAAAAGATTCGGGCACTTATAAAGAAGCATTATTTGAAGGTTATGCGCCGCACGGAATTGCCATTTTAGTTGAAACTGCCTCTGATAACAACAACCGTACGGTAGCCAATATTCGTTCTTATTTTAACAAATGTAACGGCGCTTTGGGAACCTCTGGTTCGGTGTCATTTATGTTTGATCATACCTGCAATTTCAGAATTCCAAAAGATGGTTTGCCGATGGATTTAGAAGAATTAGAATTGGAATTGATTGATAGCAACATTGATGAAATTTTTGAAGATGAAGACGGAATTTTAATTTACGCACCATTTGAAAGTTTTGGCGCAATTCAGAAATATTTGGAAGAAAAAAATATCGAAATTTTATCTTCCGGATTTGAACGCATACCGCAAAATACAACCCAATTAACAGAAGCACAAATGGCTGATGTTGAAAAATTATTGGAAAAAATTGAAGAAGATGATGATGTGATGAATGTTTATCA
>CAMTWE010000089.1:0-8595 GCA_947085395.1 uncultured Bacteroidota bacterium
GATGTTTTTTCAAAAGAAATTGCCCAAAAATATCCAGAAAGTTTTGATAATGAAGTGCCAGAAAATTTGGTGTATGCTGGAAATATTTGTTTAACAGATTTGGTCAATGGTTCACCCATCAATGCTGGAAAATTGGTATTATCGCCCACCAGAACTTATGCGCCAATTATCAAGAAAATTCTTGAGCAATATACCCCCAAAGAAATTCACGGAATGGTGCATTGTAGTGGAGGCGGACAAACAAAAATTCTTCATTTTATAGATAATCTGCACATCATTAAAGATAATTTATTTGAAATTCCACCTTTATTTAAGTTGATTCAAGCGCAATCAAAAACCGATTGGAAAGAAATGTATCAAGTGTTTAATATGGGACATCGCATGGAATTATATGTACCACAAGAAATAGCAGATGATATTATTTTAATTGCTAAAAAATTTAAGGTTGATGCTCAAATTATTGGAAAAGTAGAAAAATCAGACCATAAAAAATTGACCATCAAATCTGTCTTTGGCGAATTTCAATATAGTTAAATGCTATTATTTGAATTTGAATAACAAACTTGTGATGACAATCCATCTTTTTTCATTTGATAGATGTGTAAAATTATCCATGAAATTTTCCTAATTTTGCAGACCAGAAAAACAGGAGAAATGTTAGACAAATTGCATTTAGTAAAACAACGATTTGATGAGGTGGCAGATTTAATTATCCAGCCCGATATTATTTCAGACCAAAAACGCTATATTCAGTATAGTAAAGAATATAAAGATCTTGGTATTGTTGTTGAAAAAGCCAATGAATACGAAGCTTTATTAGCCAATATTGAAGAAGCAAACGCAATTATTGCCGATGGTAGTGATGCTGAAATGGTTGAAATGGCGAAATTGGAATTAGAATCAGCGCGTTTACGTGTTGATGAATTGAATGAAGAAATTAAGTTTTTATTGATTCCGAAAGACCCAGAAGATGCTAAAAATGTGATGATGGAAATTAGAGCCGGAACTGGTGGCGATGAAGCGAGTATTTTTGCTGGCGATTTATACAGAATGTACACTAAATTTTGCGCAGATAAAGGTTGGAAAACGGAGATTGTAGATATTAGCGAAGGAACTTCGGGCGGATTTAAAGAGATTATTTTTAGTGTTTCTGGTGAAGATGTTTACGGTAATATGAAGTTTGAATCGGGTGTTCATCGCGTACAACGTGTGCCGCAAACCGAAACCCAAGGTCGCGTTCATACCAGTGCTGCAACGGTGATGGTTTTACCAGAAGCAGAAGAATTTGATGTGCAAATTAATATGAGTGATGTACGAAAAGATTTTTTCTGTTCATCTGGGCCTGGCGGACAATCAGTTAATACAACATATTCTGCAGTTAGGTTAACGCATTTACCCACCGGATTGGTAGCGCAATGTCAAGATCAAAAATCGCAACATAAAAATTTTGAAAAAGCATTGACCGTTTTACGTTCGCGTTTGTATGAAATGGAACTGAATAAAAAATTAGAGGAAGATTCTTTGAAGCGCAAAACCATGGTTTCTAGTGGTGACCGTTCGGCAAAAATTAGAACCTATAACTATCCGCAAGGTAGGGTTACCGAACACAGAATCGGATTAACCATGTACGATTTAAGCAGTATTATGAATGGCGATATCCAGAAAATTATGGATGAATTAAAAATGGCCGAAAATTCTGAGAAACTCAAATCGCTTGGTGAAGATGTTTTTTAAATAATAAAATCCCGAAAAAATTCGGGATTTTATTTTAATTTCGTTCAAAAGTTAGTAAATCTCTGCTGCCATCACTACTGGTATCTTCCAATTCAATTTTTGTTAAAGTAAGGGAAATAACTTTCCAATCTTCACTAATCTCATCCAAAGGAGCAGCACTTCCAAAATTGAGTACAAATTTGACACGACCACTATCAGTAAAACTAGACCAAGTTCCGTTAGTAGTTATAGAATTTTTTACGGCAGTTGCACTACCATTGGCTAAAAAAGTAAATACGTAACCGGTATAATTACTGGTTTCATTTCTGGTGCCATCCATAAAATTGGTAATTCTCCAGGTAGAAATTACAGCAGTGTTTTGTACATTGGCAGGATTCACAACCTGCTGATCAGTTGAACTGGAATCGTCCGGTGAACAACTGTTCAGGAATCCCATCAATAAAAGCAAAGCAATTTTGAAGATGTTTTTCATAATTTGGTTTTTTAAAATAACTAAAGTAATTATTTAAACGGTCAATATTTTCAAATATTGTTTATAATTTTTTATATTACTATCAATAATATTGATATATTCTGATTTAATAAAGGTATATTTTAAACAAAATTTGTAGATTATTAAACTTAGCCAGCTCTTTTTTATACATTAGCTTTTTAAAATGATGAATCATGAAATTCAGATTTCCAACTCCTTATACCGTATTATTTATTGTAGTCATCATCAGTGCCATAGCTACTTGGCTTGTTCCATCGGGTGAGTATCAAAAATTACAATACAATAAAGAACTTCATAATTTTACGGTTCATTCACAGGATGGAAATACGATAGTCGAAGCCACTCAGGAAACCCTTGATAAATTTCATATTCCTATCAGTATCGATAAATTTAAAGAAGGAAAAATTAAAAAACCAGTGTCAATTCCGGGTACTTACAAAGAATTGCCGAAAAATCCGCAGGGAATTATTGACATCATTTTAGCGCCTATTAAAGGAATGTATGAAGTAATTGATATCATTTTATTTGTTTTGGTGATTGGTGGTTTTATCGGAATTTTCAATGCAACCGGTACTTTTGATGAAGGAATCACTTACTTATCACATCAATTAAAAGGAAAAGAAAATTGGTTAATTATTATAGTAACAACTTTAATTGCTTTAGGTGGCACTACTTTTGGAATGGCAGAAGAAACTCTGGCATTTTATCCCATATTAGTCCCCGTTTTTTTATTGGCGGGTTATGATTTATTAGTGCCTTTAGCGGTAATTTATATCGGTTCAAATTTAGGCGGCATGGCATCAACCGTCAACCCATTTTCTGTAATTATTGCTTCGGATGCCGCTGGTGTAGATTGGACAGTTGGTTTATGGAGTAGAATTGCGATGCTTGTTTTGGGTTTAGCACTTTCTATTTTTTATATCATCAGATATGGAAATAAGGTAAAAAAGGATCCAACAAAATCACTTTTATATGGAAGTTCTATAACTTCTCATTTTGATATGACAGTTAAAGAATATAAAACCATCAGTTTAAAAACAAAACTATATTTAACGCTATTTGCTACAACATTTGTAGTAATGATAATTGGTGTATCACTTTATAATTGGTGGTTTCAAGAAATGACCGCCTTATTTTTAGTGGTTTCAATCTTAATGGGTTTGTTGATGCAAATTGGCGAAGAAAAATTTGTAAACTCTTTTATAGCTGGTGCTAAGGATTTATTGGGTGTTTCCTTTATTATCGGAATTGCACGCGGCGTTAATTTTATTTTAAATGATGGACAAATTAGTGATTCCATTTTGTATTACACCACTTTTATGGTTGATGGAATGTCGAGTTTCGTATTTCTTCCCTCATTGATGAGTGTTTTTGCAGTGCTCACACTCTTTATTTCATCTTCATCAGGTTTGGCAGTCGTTACAATGCCAATTATGAGTTCACTTTCAACGGTTATCGGTATTCCACCAGAAGAAATTGTAAATGCTTATTTATTTGGATTTGGATTGATGAGTTTTATCACGCCAACAGGTTTAATTTTACCGTCTTTAGCTATGGTAAATATCAATTATAATATTTGGCTCAAATTTATTTGGCCTTTATTGGCAGGATTAGCCATTTTGTCAACACTTATTTTATGGATGGGTGTATTGTTTTAATTGTTAAATTCTTCTAATTCTTTGGGGGCTCTTTGAAGTGAAATATAAATACCCAAAAATAATGCTAAAGCAATGATTAACAGTGAAAACCATTCTGCAAATTTGTAATGATGCGCCAAAATGAGTTTGATGCCTACAAATGTTAAAATAGCGATTAAACTATACTTTAAATAGTAGAATTTTGCCAACATATTGGATAGAAAAAAGTACATAGAACGCAATCCTAGAATGGCAAAAATATTAGAACTGAATACTAAAAAAGGGTCAGAAGTGATGGCTAAAATAGCTGGAACACTATCTAACGCAAACAAAATATCAGTAAATTCAATAATGATTAATGCCATAAAAAGTGGAGTTACCGCTTTAACATGTTTCAATTTAACAAAAAATTTTTCGTTATGAATTTGTGAAGTTATAGGTATAAATCTTCTAACTTGTCTATAAATAAAAGATTTTTTAGGGTTAAATTTTTCTTCTTTTGAAAACAACATTTTATAGGCAGTAAATAAAAGGAATGCTCCAAATATATAAGTAGTAAAACTAAATTTGTTGATGAGCATCACTCCAAAAAAAATCAATAAAGCTCTAAAAACAATAGCGCCTAATATTCCCCAAAATAAAACTCGATGTTGAAATTTCATCGGAATTTTAAAAGCTGAAAAAATAACAGCAATCACAAAAATATTATCAATACTCAATGAAAGTTCAATCAAATAACCAGTAATATATTTTAAGGATGCGTTAATTGGGGTTAGATTATTAACATTATCAACAACACCATTGCTGTAAAGCCAATAAATTACCACAGAAAAAAGCATGGATGTGCTAACCATAATGGCGGTCCAAATACTCGCTTCTTTTGGAGAAATTACATGTGGATTTCGGTTAAAAACGCCCAAATCGAGCGCTAAAAATATAAGAATTGCAGTGATGAAAACTATCCAAACAATCATTTTTTGATTATTAAATGAAAAGTAAATATAGGTAAATATTTGTAGTTGAAAATTGAAAGATTGAAAGATGATAGATTGAAAGATTGAAAGATTCTAAGATTTGTACTGTTAAAAAACAAAAAACCCAATCAATGATTGGGTTTTTGTATTATATAAGCAAGCGTTAATAATTTATTTTACTTTATCTACTATAGCTTTAAAAGCTTCTGGGTGATTCATTGATAAATCGGCTAAAACCTTTCGGTTTAACTCAATATTATTAGCTTTGATTTTCCCCATAAACTGAGAATAAGACAGTCCAAATTGACGAGCTCCAGCGTTGATACGTTGAATCCACAATCCTCTGAAATTTCTTTTATTGTTTTTACGGTCACGGTAAGCATAAACCATACCTTTTTCTACCGCATTTTTGGCTACTGTCCAAACGTTTTTTCTACGTCCGAAGTAACCTTTGGCTAGCTTCATTATCTTTTTTCTTCTAGCTCTTGAAGCAACTGAATTTACTGATCTTGGCATATTACATTCATTTTTTTGTAGTAGGCGAACTTTTTTGTTTCTTAATAAGCACTACTCCAGGGTTAATAAATTAAACTCTAATTTTTAGCAATGGTTTAAATTAATGCTAATTGCATTTTAACACTTTTCATATCTGTTTTGTGAACTAGAGCTGTGTGTGTTAATTGTAGCTTACGTTTTTTTGACTTTTTAGTCAAAATGTGACTTTTGTAAGCGTGTTTTCTCTTGATTTTCCCAGTTCCTGTGAGCTTAAAACGCTTTTTAGCACCAGATTTCGTTTTTATTTTAGGCATCTTCTTCTCGTATTTATTCTTGCTTATATATTCTTTTTTTATTTCTTTTTAGGTGAAATTAGCATAATCATTCTCTTTCCCTCTAATTTTGGCAATTGCTCTACTTTACCAAATTCTTCTAAATCTTGAGCCAAACGCAATAAAAGTATTTCTCCTTGTTCTTTAAAGATGATAGAACGACCTTTAAAAAACACAAATGCTTTTAATTTAGCACCTTCTAACAGAAATTTTTCGGCGTGTTTCTTTTTAAATTCGTAATCATGTTCATCGGTCTGAGGTCCAAATCGAATCTCTTTTAAAATAACCTTTGTTGCTTTTGCTTTGATTACTTTTTCTCTCTTCTTTTGCTCGTAAAGAAATTTTTTATAATCGATTACTTTACAAACTGGCGGATTGGCATTAGGAGAAATTTCTACTAAATCCAATTCCATTTCAGCAGCAAGTTGTCTTGCTTGTTGAAGTGTGTAAACTCCAACTTCAATGTTTTCTCCAACCAATCGTACTTCTTCTGCACGAATATGTTGGTTAATTTTGTGAGCATCTTCTTTAATAACTCTACTGCCTCTGGTAACTCGTTTAATTGCTATGGCTTTATTTTTTTAAGTTAAACATTAAAATTGATTCAAGGTTTTTGTAATTTCATCTTCTAATATAGTTACAAAACTTGCTATGGTTAAGGTGCCTAAATCTTCACCTCCATGTTTTCTAACAGAAATAGTTCCATCATTCATCTCATTTTCCCCTACAATAATCATATAAGGTATCTTGCTAACCTCTGCATCCCTGATTTTTTTGCCTGTTTTTTCATTTCTCAAATCAATCAGGCCGCGAATTTCGGAATTTTCTAGCAAATCTAAAACATTTTTGGCATAATTCTCATATTTTTCACTAATAGGTAAAATGATAACTTGTTCTGGAGTTAACCAAAGTGGGAAATTACCGCCCGTATGCTCTATTAAAATAGCGATAAATCGTTCCATAGAACCAAATGGAGCGCGATGAATCATCACCGGTTTGTGAAATTGATTATCAGCACCTTTATAACTTAACTCAAATCGTTCGGGTAAATTGTAATCAACTTGTATGGTTCCTAATTGCCAACTTCTGCCCAACACATCTTTTACCATAAAATCAAGTTTTGGGCCGTAAAATGCAGCTTCTCCATATGCTATAACAGTATTTAATCCTTTTTCCTTGGCAGCATTGATAATGGCTGATTCTGCTTTTTCCCAATTTTCATCGCTACCAATATATTTCTCCTTATTATCTGGGTCTCGCAATGAAATTTGTGCCTTAAAATCTTTAAAACCTAAAGCGTTAAAAACATATAAAACCAAATCAATCACCCCAATAAATTCACTATTCAATTGTTCTGGTGTGCAAAAAATATGAGCATCATCTTGGGTAAATCCGCGAACTCTTGTCAATCCATGTAATTCACCACTTTGCTCATATCTATATACAGTACCAAATTCTGCAAATCGTTTTGGTAAATCTTTGTAAGAATATTGTTTGTTGTTGTAAATTTCGCAGTGATGCGGACAATTCATCGGTTTTAATAAAAACACTTCACCTTCATTAGGTGTTAATATGGGTTGAAAACTGTCAGCACCATATTTTTCGTAATGTCCAGAGGTAACATACAATTCTTTTTGACCGATATGTGGTGTTATCACCATTTCGTAGCCCGCTTTTTTCTGTGCTTTTTTCAAAAATTGTTCTAACCGATCGCGTAAAGCGGCACCTTTTGGAAGCCATAAAGGCAATCCTTGTCCAACTTTAGCAGAAAAAGCAAAAAGTTCCATTTCTTTACCAAGTTTTCTATGGTCACGTTTTTTAGCTTCTTCTATTAGCTCTAAATACTCTTTTAATTGTGCTTGTTTAGGAAATGAAATTCCATAAACCCTTGTTAATTGTTTGTTTTTCTCATCACCTCTCCAATAAGCCCCAGCAACACTCGTTATTTTTACGGCTTTAATAATTTCGGTGTTTGGAATATGACCACCTCTACATAAATCAGTAAAATCTGCATGGTCGCAAAAAGTAATATCACCATCAATTAAATTTTCTATTAACTCAACTTTATATTGATTATGTTGATTTTTATAGAAATCTAAAGCATCATTTTTGCTAACAGATCTCATTTTAAACTCATATTTACCACGAGCAAATTCAATCATTTTATCTTCTATAGTTTGAAAATCTTTATCAGAAATAACAGCATCACCTAAATCAACATCATAATAAAACCCATTTTCTATTGATGGACCAATCGTAAGTTTTACATTTGGATAAAAGTGTGTAATAGCTTGTGCCAATAAATGCGCAGAAGAATGCCAAAAAGCTTTTTTACCTTCTAAATCATTAAAGGTATAAAAGGTTAAAGTTCCATCTGTAGTAATAGGCGTAGAAACCTCAATGGTTACATCATCAAATTTTGCAGAAATAATGTTGCGCGCCAATCCTTCACTAATACTTTTAGCAATATCATAAGGTGTTGTATTTATTTCAAACGCTCTAACAGCTCCATCCGGAAAAGTAATATTAATCATACTATATATATATTATGATGCAAAGATAGGAAATCCAATTTTTTGAGCAATTTATTTTTATCATATATAATAGAGAAGAAATTTTAAGTGGTTTTAAGTGATTTATTAAATATTATTAAAATTATTTACCCCTTTGATTTAATAATTGATTAAAAAAAGATGCTAAATAGGATGTTTTTTAGATATTATTCAAAAAATGCATTTATTTATTTCGATGTAATCTTTTGAAAATCTGAAAACTATCTAATTGATGTAATTTCTTTCAAAAAAAGTATTAAAAAAGGTTTGTGTGGGATTATAAAAGGTTGTAGGTTTGCACTCGCAAAAGGGATGAAGGTTTAGTTTGAGTTCATTGAGAGTGTAGTGTAGGGATTAAAGGAGCATAGGCAAAAATAA
>CAMTWE010000090.1:0-2074 GCA_947085395.1 uncultured Bacteroidota bacterium
GAATAGGTTTCTTCTTCAAAAGGCAAATAATAGTCGGCACTTTTATCCCATTTAATAATTCTAATTTTATTTAAACCGTTATTGCGTTCTTCTAAAACTAAATATTTTTTAAAAATCGAAAAATCTTCTAATAAAACATCGACTCTGTGCGGAATTACATCTACCCAATTTTCTTTGGTAGTAGCTGTTTCGAGCGTTTTCATCAATTTAAAATTCTTAGCACCTTGATAATTGGTCAAGATATAAAAATGTCCGTCATAATGTTCTACATTGTATTCTAAATCGCGCTCGCGTGGCTGAATAATTTTAAAAACATTATTGGGTTTATCGGCTTCTATAAAACGAAATTCTGTTGATAAAGTACTGTGAGACACAATCATGATATATTTATCAGATTTTGTTTTTCCTACATAAGTATTAAAAGTGTCATCTTTTTCATGATACACCAATTTATCTTTGGAAACATCAGTACCTAAAACATGTTGATAAATTTTATCACTTCTTAAAGTAACTGGATCATTTTTGGTGTAAAAAACCGTTTTGTTATCGCTAGACCAAACTGCACTACCATTGGTATTTTCAATTTTATCAGGATAAATTTCGCCTGTAACTAAGTTTTTAAACTGTAACGTATATTGCCGTCTGCTTACTTTATCAACGCCAAAAGATGCCAATTGATTATTAGGACTTACAGATAATCCAGACAGTTTATAATAATCAAAACCTTTAGCCATTTCATTTACATTGAAAATGATTTCTTCTTTGGCTTTTAGCGTTTCTTTTTTGCGCGAATGGATTGGGTATTGACTTCCTTTTTCAAATCGAGTGATGTAGAAATAGCCATTTTTAAAATAAGGAACACTTTCATCATCTTCTTTAATTCTTGATTTCATTTCTTCAAAAAGTTCTTTTTGAAAAACCTTAGTATGTGAAGTTATAGAATCATAATACGCATTTTCTGCATTGAGATAGTCAATTACTTTCGGATTTTCCCGATCATTTAACCAATAATAATGATCAATTCTAACATCGCCATGAATTTCTAATTTCTTTTCAATTTTTGCTGCAACAGGTGGTTGAATATTTTTATCCATTTGATTTTTTTGATTACAAGAAGTGATGCCAAAAATAATGGTTAATCCTATATAAAATGACATTTTTTTCATAGTTAATAAATTTAAGTTAGTATTAATGATTTATAAAAGTAACAAAATAGATTGATGAATTACTTATAAAAAGTATCATTAAATCCGATTAAGTATAATTTTTCTTCGGCTCTGGTAATTGCGGTGTAAAGCCAACGCACAAATTCTGCTTGTTCTAAAGTGGCATTATATGGTTGTTCTACAAAAACACTTTTCCATTGACCGCCTTGAGATTTATGACAAGTAACTGCATAAGAGAATTTTACCTGTAATGCATTGTAATATTTATCGGATTTTACAGCTTCTAATTTTTTAAATTTTGTTTTGATGTGTGCATAATCCAACGATATTTCTTGGTATAATTTATTAGATTCTTCAAAACTCAAAGAAGCAGTATCTGAAGTTAAAGTATCTAATAAAATAACGGTATCAAATGGTTTAAGATCTTCATAATCTATCATTCTAATTTTTACTTCGGCAAATTTAAATCCGTACAATTCTTTAAAATTATAAATTTGTAATACTTCGCAAATATCTCCATTGGCAATAAAATCTGTTTCATCGGATGCATTGAGCCAAAAATAATTGTTTTTCACCACCATTATATAATCGCCTACGGTAATTTCGCCTTCAAATCCTCTAATATTATTTCTAATTTGTTCATTGTAAATATTGGCTCTTTTATTAGACCGAACAATAATTGTGGTATTGTCTATTCCATATTCATTATAAGATTGCTGAATTTTTTCTAGCAAATCTGCACCATCAATTATTTTATGAACTTCACTAGAGGTTAAGTTAAATTTAAAATCATCCCAATTATTTTCATTTAAAATAGCTCTAAGTTGGGTTGCATTTTCTAAAATTCCTGAATCTTTTTGTTGCCTTACCACTTCATCTAAAAGTGCTTCGTAAACTGTTTTTTGATA
>CAMTWE010000091.1:0-7392 GCA_947085395.1 uncultured Bacteroidota bacterium
GATACCTGATACTTGATACTTGATACCTGATACTTGCTTGATTGTAAAGGTGTAAAGATGTTAAGGTGTTTAATCGGTTAATCTGTTAACTGTTTAGAATGTTGAATGTTGAATTATGAATCTTTTAACCTTTTAAACAATTAATTTTTCACTTCACTTTTAATTTTTCAAGAGATTCCTCACTATCGTATCGGAATGACAAAAGAAAACCTACAATCGTTATTAAATCAATTCCTCCCTTTAGGGTTTGGGGAAAGAATTTATTTTTCAACAATTAACCCACTTTTTACTTTTAATTTTTCACTTTTAACTCATCACACATCACTCTTCACTTTTAGTTTTTCACTTTTAACTTTTAAACTCATCCCTCATCACACATCACTCTTCACTTTTAGTTTTTCACTTTTAGTTATAAACACTCTCTTAGAATAGGTCTAAATCAGTCCACTTTTTGCTGACGATTTACAAGGTGCATTAATTAAGCAAACCGGCGTAAACTTACCTTACATATGATCCATGGAAAGTGCTTTATATTCATAAAGATACGCAGGAAATTGTTGTATCAACTTTGTTGATTTTTGTTTGAGCTTCTCTAGGTTGAAACCAGTTGTTTTCCGTTTAACTTCAACAAATACTATTCTTTTTTCTAGTTCATTGATTGCTACTACATCTATTTCGTTTTGATTTCCTTTTTCCCAATAAGTCCCTAAATGAGAATAATTATCTTCAATCATCATTTTTTGGATAAAATAGTTCTCTAATACTCTTCCGCTATAAATATTATAATCTCTGAGAACAATAGTTTTTACGTAGTTTAAATTTCCTATCTCAATAGCACCTCTGTATTTATAAATAAAACGAAACCAAAAGTTTAGAAATTGATCGTTAATTTTATATTTAACAGAGCGACTATTTGGTTTAGACAATATGGGTTTTACTTTGCTAATAATTCCAAAGTCAGTTTCTAACCGCTCTAAGAACCCACCTATTTGCATGTCTAGGACCGATTCCATCTCAACCCTCGATGTTTTTGAAGAAGCTATTAGGGAAAGAATAGAAAAATAATTACCATAATCTTTCCCAAATTCATCAATCAACACATTTTTACCTTCTTCTAAAAAAAGAGAATTTTCAGAAAAAACTTCCTCTAAAATAGTGTCAAGTGTAAACGCATTTGCGTTAACTAGCAATTCTACATACTTCGCTACTCCACCTGTAATCATATAAAAAGCAAGTAAATCTTCAGCCGTATATGACGGAAAATGATCTGCTAGTATTTCCTTGAGTGTTGCTATACTAAATTCTTTTAGGTGTATACGTTGGGTAGCCCTTCCAAAAAGAGGTTCTTTGGAGTGTTCAAAAATTCGGTTCATCAGCGCATAAATTGAACCACATAATATCAAATTGATTTTACTCTCATTTTTTTTACTATCCCAAATGTGTTGCATTTCGCTGTAAATACTAGCATTAATTGAATAAAACTCTTGAAATTCATCAATAATAAGGGTGAAATGAACTGTTTTTGATAATTCCATAAGATATCCAAATACTTCTTTAAAACTTTTAAAAGTTCCGAATAGTTCTACGTTAAGTTTTAATTTTATTTCTTCTACAAATTCGGCACACAAAAGGGCTTCATTTTTTTTTGTTAGAAAAAAGTAAATACAGGTTTCCGATTTTAAAGCATTAACTAACAGACTTGTTTTACCAATTCTTCTACGTCCAACCATAAAAGTCATTTGTGCTGATTGTAGCGATTTTTGTTCTATTGATTTTAATAGCAAAATCTCTTTATCCCTATTGTAAAACTTCATGGTTTTATGCTATTTAGAGGAGCGTATTTTATCTGCTTACAACTTATCGTATTCTTCATTACAGTAACACGCATTGCGTTAATGCGAAGATAAGTCGTTTTTATTTATTTTACCAAGTAATTCGCTGTGAATTTTTATAAATGCTATCTATTTTGAGTTAACAACAATTTAGGAAATCTTTGTAATGAGTTATTTTATTAGTGAAAAGTGAATCGTTAAATAAATTTTAAGAGAAATCTTCGATTCAACAATTCTCCAATTCATCTATTAACCAATTAACCTGTCACCCTGAGCTTGTCGAAGGGTTCATTTTCAGTTGGTAGAGATCGTTTTATCCAGCAATTTTCACGTTACTGTTTAAGATTTCCACATTAAAATTAACTTTAGCTTTTAACGCACTGAAAACTCTCAAAATTGTTTCAATAGTTACATTAGTTGTATTATTTTCAAGCTTCGATATTTGTGCTCTTTGAACTCCAATTAATTTCCCAAGTTCTTCTTGAGTCATATTTCTTTCAAGACGTACTTTTTTTATTAAATCGCCAAGGATTTCCATTTGAAGTTCTTGTTCGTAAAGTGTTCTTTTTACTGTTCCAACTTCGCCAATAAATTCATCTTTAATTTTGTCAAAAGTGAACATTTCTAATTCTTTTTCTTTATTTTTCATTTCTCTTATATTTAAGTTCAAAATACCTCAATCTTATATTTTCGGCTTTTTCAATTTCTTTTTCAGGAGTTTTTTCTGTTTTTTTGATTATTCCGTGTGTTGCTAAAACCAATGTTTCAATTTTTTCCGTTTTGTCCCAAAAGGCAAAAATTCTATAATAAGTTTTGTTATACAATGTTCTAAATTCCCAAATTTCACCTTTCAGTTTTTTAAATAACTCATTATCATTTTTAATTTTTGATTTGTCAATATTGAAAATTATCTTGTCTCGACTTTTTTCGTCTATTTCAAGAAGAAATTCCCTTGCTTCTGCCAAAAATATCACATTAAATTTATCCATTCAGTTTTATTTGTTTCCATACAAAGATACAAGTATATTTTAAATATAAATATTTTTATTGCTTTTTAATACAATTTTGTTTTGGAAATCTGAAATACTATAGCTACCAATTAAAAGGTCAATCGAATTTTTAGCCGATTTTATAAGTTTAGAAACAAATAAATGTGCATCGAATATTTGTCCGTCATAGAAAATACCTTGATTGGGAGGAAGATGCGTATTTATGAGGACATCAAATTTTTGATCATGCTCTAACAATTTCTTTTCTATGTTTTCAAAGCGTTGATTAAGCACGAATCCTTTTAATAAATAATCTTTCAAAATACTATTAGCCCACATTGCTTCGCCAGTTCGCTTCGCTCGGGTCGAAATTGTGTTCCAGTTTTAGACTTTACTCTATATCCAACCGAAATAATCATATCTAAATTATAATATGCTAGTTGATATATTTTTCCGTCGCTGGCAGTAGTCGCAAATTTTGCAACAACTTGAATTCCTTTCAATGCTGCTTTTAGTGCATTAAGAGATACTTACCAATCGGTTTTACATTACGATCAAATAATTGAGCTAGTTGCAATCTATTTAGCCAAGCCGATTCCTCTTCAATTCTTACTTCCATATTGAAATCAGAATTTTCAAAATCTTTGTATATAACTATTTCTCCCTGTTGCATTTTTTATCTTGGTTGACGGTTTCGTTATCTATTTTAGAGATGCACTGCTCTTTTATAAATATTGGTCACATGGTAATTATTTAAACTTTTTTAGCGGTTAACCGGTTAAACTTTTCATAAACAGCGTAAGCAATGACTATTTATAACCTAGTTTTTTTCTGTTTTCCCAGTTTTTTTGTTCCGTTTTTTCATCAAGAAATTGTTCCATTACGGTATATATTTCCATCAATTGTACATCGTGTTCCCCAAGGCGTTGTTCTAAATCATTTTTTAATTCCATGATTTGTTGAGAGAGATTGCTTTGCAAAGAGATTGTTTTTCTAATTTCTACAAAAGCGCGCATGATGGCTATATTTACTAAGGCTGCTTTTTCTGAGCGTAACACAGAACTCAACATTGCCACACCTTGCTCTGTAAACGCATAAGGCAAATACGATTTTCCCCGATGCTTTCTCGAACTGGTCACAATTTGTGACCAGTTCGATTCAAATTCTTCTAATGTTATTTGGAACATAAAATCCTGTGGAAATCGAATGATATTTCGCTTAACCGCTTGATTTAAAACTTTAGTTTCTACGTCATAAAGCGAAGCTAAGTCATAATCAAATATGATTTTTTCACCTCTAACCTCATGAATTTTAGATTGCAAAACACTTAATTCCATACTTTAATTTTTTTCTGCATCAGTTTCAAATCGCTTTGCATCCTGTCTTTTACTAAATAAGCTAAATCGTATTCGGGTACCCAGCCCCGTTTGATGCTGGCTTTGGTGGCATCGCCTATGAGGAGGTCTACTTCGGTAGGGCGGAAATATTTAGGATCAACCGCCAAAACTTCTCCAATTTGTGTCATAGCTTCCTTACATAGTATTGATTTTATAATAACCTCCGGTTTTTGATGCTCCTATGAATTCTATTTTATTTTCTTTTTTTAATTGATTAATCCAGCGTTCAATTGTTCGTTGAGGAACGTTCAAAAGTGACTTTATGATGGAAACATTGATTCCTGGATTGTTTTCAATAAGCATAAGAATGGCATTTACACCGACATTTACTCCGCCATTTACACCGACATTTACTCCGCCATTTACTCCGCCATCAGGTAAAACAACCGATACACTTTCTGCATTTTTACGCCAAAGTATGATCTTAAAAATTTCTTCTTGCACAAACTCGGGTGCTTTCTTCAAGCCAGCCTCCTCGCAAAGTCGAATAATGTCGCCGGTTCCCGTTCCCATCCTTTCTATAAAACCCGCAAGATACATAGGTTCTGCCAGTAAGGGATTGGCAGGAATGGAACTGTGGGGTTTTCGAAGTTTGGCGGTTGTTAATCCGTAAGGTGATACCATTGGTTAATTTGTTTTAGTCCGATCGTTCTGGTATAATGCCGCTGTATATTTCATTTAGTTCAATGTTTATTGGACTAATTTGAAATAACTAGCGGTACAAACTGCCGGGATTCCAAATTTCGAGCCGGTCTTTAAAAAGCATTACTACCCATTACGCTTCATCAATTACTTTCCAATAGCCACTTTTTGGATTTCCGACGCGTTCCAACAACCCTAGTCTCTTTAATTTTTTTATATTATTCTCGGTTTTTCGCGAAGATATCCCAATTTGTTCTGCTATCTTTTGAGCTGATATTTTTGGATTCTTAACAATACACTCCAGAATTTTTATTTGATTACCCGTTATTTTATCTCCGACCTTATCTCCGACCTTATTGGTGACATCTTCTGTGACATTGTCTTTATTAAGTACACTTCCATCAAAAACCGTTACCAGAAAACCATCAGAGATATTTCTAAATTCAGGATGGGGTAGTTGTGCTTCAGCAAAATACTCCACGATCCTTCTGATTCCTGAACCCTATTTTTCTATGAGTCCAATACTTTTGCTTCCTTTCTCTATCATAAATTTATTAAAACAAATCTAAAGGAGCGGAGCCGAAGGGAACCAATTTTCACTCTTCACTTTTTCGCTCAATCTAATCGAACATCACCCTTCACCCATCCCTCATCACACATCACTTTTAACTCATCCCTCATCACACATCACTTGCACATCCCTAAATAGCGTTGACCGTTTTTTGTAAAGTCGTAAAGTTGTAAAGTTGTGTGCCTATTTCTCAATTCAACGATTAACCGATTAAGCAGTTAACCAATTAACCTTTTTCACTTTTCACTGTTCACTGTTCACTTTTAATTTTCCACTTTTAATTTTCCACTTTTAACTCATCACCCATCACCCATCACTCTTCCCTTTTAGTTTTTCACTTTTACCTATTTCCTAATCCCTAATCCCTATTATCATGTGCATCACTAAATAACGTTGACCGTTTTTTGTAAAGTCGTAAAGTTGTAAAGTTGTGTGCCTATTTCTCAATTCAACGATTAACCAATTAAACAGTTAACCAATTAACCTTTTTCACTGTTCACTGTTCACTGTTCACTCTTCACTTTTAGTTTTCACTCCTAATTCAGGGTTCTGTATTAAAAGATTTGTTCTTTCTCTAATTTTCTCCTTTAGTTTCTTTGCATAAGTTATACTTTGATTCCTTTGAATCCAGTATTCAAAAATATAATTTCTTTGTCTAATAGCAGTTTCTGTCCAATGTATGGTTAGCTGAGCCATTTAGAATCTCTTTTATTTAGTTCCGTTTCTGAAATAAATTTTCCAGATTCAATATCTTTTTCACTCATAGATAACATTTCAATTTGCTCAGTTGAAAGAGAAATGATTTCTTCTGATTGTGTCGAGTCAAAAATATTTTTGATCGCTTCTAATAATTGCTCATTTCTAGTAGCCAAAATTCGATCAATTAAACTGTTTTTTATATTTTCTAAAGCATTCATAATATCTTTTTTTTGTAACATTCGAAATTTAGTTCTGGATTTCCAAATAGCTCGCCTCCTGATCCGAGAGTCGAGGGAAAACAATTTTTCACTTTTCACTTTTAATTTTTCAAGAGATTCCTCACTATCGTATCGGAATGACAAAAGAAAACCTACAATCGTTTTTAAATCAATTCCTCCCTTTAGGGTTTGGGGTAGAGAATTGATTTTTCAACAATTCCTCTTCGATTATCCTTTTTATATAACTCATTGCCAACTGTATAATTTCAATATAAAGATAGAAATAAATTTATATTGTGCATATATAAGCGATTTTATTGTGCAAATTTAAGGAATTTTTTTGTGCGTTTTTCGTTGTTTGTGAATAGTGAGTCGTGAATCGTTTTTAGTTGTTTTTGTAAAGTGTAAAGTCGTAAAGTTGTAAAGTTGTGTGCCTATTTCTCAATTCAACGATTAACCAATTAAACAGTTAACCTAATCCCTATTCACTTTTAGTTTTTCACTTTTCACTTTTAACTCATCACCCATCACTCTTCCCTTTTAGATTTCCACTTTTAACTCATCCCTCATCACCCATCACTCTTCCCTTTTAGTTTTTAACTTTTCCCTAATTCCTAGATCCCCAATTCCTATTCCCTATTTCCTATTTCCCCCAAACACGCCTTCAACGAATCCCTCCAATAAGGAATCTCCATTTTAAAAGTTTCCTTAATTTTTGATTTATTCAACACACTATATTGTGGCCGATTGGCTGCTGTGGGGTATTGAGCGGTTGTGATAGGAGTTACGTTACACGGGGTGTTGGTTATTTCAAAAATAGCTTGGGCAAAATCATACCAGCTGCACACCCCTTCATTGGTATAATGATAAATGGCTACTTTTTCATTAACCAACTGTGGCAATATTTTTAAGATGACTTGAGCTAAATCTGCTGCATAAGTAGGGGTTCCTACTTGGTCTGAAATCACCTTCAATTCATCTCGTTCTGCACCTAATTTCAACATTGTTTTGACAAAATTTGCCCCAAAGCTAGAATATACCCAA
>CAMTWE010000092.1:0-3963 GCA_947085395.1 uncultured Bacteroidota bacterium
TCATAACCTTCTCTGCGCATGGTTTCAATTAAAACAGAAAGGTGTAAAATTCCTCTTCCAAAAACGTTGAATTTATCTTCGGTATCTGTTTCTTCAACTCTTAAGGCCAAGTTTTTTTCTGTTTCTTTAAACAATCGATCTCTTAAATGTCTAGAAGTTACAAACTTACCATCTTTTCCATAAAAAGGAGAATTGTTAATGGTAAATAACATACTCATGGTTGGCTCATCAATTGAAATTCTTGGCAAAGCTTCAGGTTCACTGATGTCTGCAATGGTATCGCCAATTTCAAAATTATCTAATCCGATAATAGCACAAATATCGCCACTTCTAGCTTTAGCAACTTTAGCTTTTCCTAAACCTTCAAATACATGCAGTTCTTTGATTCTCACTTTTACTTGTGAGCCATCTTTTTTACAAAGCATATAATCTTTTGATTCTTCTAAATCACCTCTAAATATACGACCAATGGCGATTCTTCCTGTAAAAGATGAAAAATCTAAGGAAGTAATTTGCATTTGTGGCGTTCCAACTCTGTATGGAGCTTCTGGAATTTCTGCTAAAATAGCATCTAGTAATGGAAGGATATTATCTGTTGGTGTTTGCCAATCATCACTCATCCAACCTTGTTTTGCAGAACCGTAAACGGTTTTAAAATTAAGTTGATCTTCGGTTGCATCTAAAGCAAACATTAAATCAAAAACCTGCTCATGAACTAAATCTGGTGTGCAGTTTACTTTGTCAACTTTGTTAATTACAACAATTGGTTTTAATCCTAATTCAATGGCTTTTCCTAGTACAAATCTGGTTTGTGGCATGGGTCCTTCAAAGGCATCAACTAGTAGTAAAACACCATCGGCCATTTTTAAAACACGTTCTACTTCACCTCCAAAATCGGAGTGACCAGGAGTGTCAATTACATTGATTTTTACGTCTTTATAGGTTACAGATACATTTTTAGAAAGTATCGTAATTCCTCTTTCACGTTCTAAATCATTGCTATCAAGTAATAATTCTGAATGAACTTTACGTTCATCTAAAATTTTTGCTTGATCGATAATTTTATCTACCAATGTTGTTTTTCCGTGGTCAACGTGTGCTATAATAGCCACATTTCTAATTGATTGCATATACCTTTTTTTGAGGTTGCAAAAGTAGTCATTTAAAATGGGATTTTAAGAATAAGTATCTTTATTTTGATAATTTAATTCTATGAGGGTAATTTCTGGCCAAATTCCGATTCTACCAGGATACCCGATAAATCCGAATCCGCGGTTAACATTTAAGTGTTTTTCATTAAAATGATATAAACCTGCCCAATGTGGATAAATATATTTTACGGGACTCCATTTAATTCCTGGAATTTCAACGCCAAATTGCATGCCGTGTGTATGTCCAGAAAGTGTTAAATCTATATTTGATGGATGATTTTTAATTTGCAAATCCCAATGGGTTGGGTCGTGCGAAAGCAATATTTTAAAATATTCTGAAGTATTTTTAAGTGCTTTTTCTAAATCGCCTTTTTGCGGAAAAGGTGGTTTTCCCCAGTTTTCAACTCCAACAATAGCAATAGATTCATTTTCTATGGTGATGATTTCATTGGTATTATTGAGCAGTTTAAAATCCATTTCATCAAAATAATTCATCAGATTTTTTAAATTTTCTTCTTTATCATGAGCAGAATCCCACTGTTTATAATCGCCATAATCATGATTTCCTAAAACTGCAAATTTTCCATAGGGCGATTTGAGTGCTTTAAACATTTTAATATATGGCACAATTTCATCGGCTACATTGTTGACTAAATCGCCACTAAAAAGGATGATATCTGGCTGTTGAGCTTGAATTAAATCAATGCCATTTTGTACGCTTTCTAAACTATCAAAACTTCCGGCATGGATATCAGAAATATGAACGATTTTAAATTTATCAAATGATTTTGGGAGATTTTTAAATTTCAAAGTGTGTTTTATCACTTTAAAATTATATTTTCCTAAAGTAATTCCGTATAAAAGTGAGGAAAACGGAATGCTAGCGATAATTAATCCCGCTTGGGTTATGAATTTTCTACGCGCTTTTAATTCAATTTTTTTAGGTGTTTTATTAAAAAAGTTGAGGAATGTATCCATTATAAATCTGGAAATTCTCAAGAAATCATTGAATGCTAAAAATACAAACATTCCTAATTTAAAAACGAAAAAGGAAAATGTAAAACCTCTTAATAAATTGGTTATAAGGGTATTATTTATAGTTACTTTAAAATAAAAATACATATGAAGCAATCCGATATAACTCAAAATTACTGCTCCAAAAAATAGAATATAAAATATTTTTTTCTTTTTAGAATTTTTGAATAAATTCTTTAATCCGAAGTAAGTATAAACATCAAGCACAAGTAAAACTGTTAAAAATAACAGTATTCTTGTGCTTAATGATAATTGTAAAAACATAGTTTAATCTAGCCTTCTGCGTTTTCTTTCTGTTCTTAATAAGTTCAATTCTCTACTGGTTTGTCCGGCAACTGAGGTATTTTCTTCAGCTCTACGAATTAAGTAGGGCATCACATCACGAACCGGGCCAAATGGCAAATATTTAGAAACATTATAACCCAATTTAGCTAAATTATAAGAAATATGATCACTCATACCATATAATTGACCAAACCATACTTTTGGATCATTTTTTTCCAATCCATTTTTAGCGATTAAATCCATCAATAAATAAGAGCTATCTTCATTATGCGTACCGTTGTAAACTGCCATATCATTGATATTTTCAATCATATAAGTTAAAACAGTATTGTACATTAAATCGGTTGCCGCTTTATCAACACAAATAGGATCTTTGTAGCCCATTTTTTGAGCGCGTTCGCGTTCTTTTTCCATGTATGCACCGCGAACTAATTTCATACCAATGATAAATCCTTTTGCTTTAGCTCTTTGATGTAGGTTTTTTAAATAATCAAATCTATCGGTACGATACAATTGCAAAGTGCCAAAAATAATGGCCTTTTCTTTATTATATTTTTCCATCATAGATTCAATGACATCATCTGCTGCTTTTTGCATCCAAGTTTCTTCGGCATCTATCATTAACGGTACATTATTTTCAAAAGCGGCTTTACTTACTTTTTCATATCGTTCTAGTACTTTATTCCATTCTGTTTGTTCTTTGTCATTTAAGTGTTTACCTTCTGTAACAAGTTGGTAAATTTCTAATCTGCCAAAACCTGTTGGTTTAAAAACAGCAAAAGGAATGCTATTTTCATTTTTAGCTCTTTTAATGATTTCAATTGTTTTGGTTAAAGCATCATCAAAAACAGCTTCTTCTTCCTTCCCCTCTACCGAATAATCTAAAATAGTATGCACATTTTTTGCATACATTTTGTCAATTACTTTTTTACAATCATCTTCGGTTACGCCACCACAAAAATGATCAAAAACGGTTGCTCTGATGATTCCTTCAATTGGTAAATGTGTTGCCAATGCTAGCTTTGTAAGCGAAGTTCCGATTTTTACGAGGGATTCTCGTTTAATCATTTCAAATAAATAATAAGCACGATTAAGTTCAGAATCTGTCTTAATTTCGAATGCTACTTCAGTATTATCAAATATATTTTCCATTGTAAAGTTTATTTTTATCAAAGATACTTAGAAATGCTTTATTTAATCAAATTTTTCTGCGTAATTTGTAATTTAAATCAGTAAAAAATGAATAATATTCAATCCAATTCTTTTCAAGTTTTTTTTGGGAGTGATTCTTATCAAAAATTAGAACAATTTATACTATTTAATAAGATATCTAAGCTATTTATTTTGGTTGATGATAATATTTTAACCCATTGTTTACCAGTATTTAATAGTAATTTTAATTCAAATATTCCTACGGAAGTGATACAGATTAAATCTGGTGAAATTTCGAAAAATTTGACTACTTGTACACAGGTTTGGAATGAATTATTAA
>CAMTWE010000093.1:0-10524 GCA_947085395.1 uncultured Bacteroidota bacterium
GCAACTTTTTCATTAAGGTATTTGGAGGCGATAAATTCAATATCGTCGGCATTTTGTGCCATAATAATTTTTGCAAGCGGTTCTAATCCATTTTCGCGAGCGGTATCGGCTTTGGTTTTGCGCTTTTTTTTGTACGGAAGATAAATATCTTCTAAATCGGTTAAGTTTTCACAAGCAATAATTTTTTGTTCCAACGCTTCGGTCAGCACTTGCTGTGCTAACATCGAATTTAAAATGGATAATTTTCGGGCTTCCAAATCATCAAATAATTTTTTAAATTTCTGAATATCTGCAATTTGAACCTCATCTAAATTACCTGTTAATTCTTTGCGATAACGCGCTATAAAAGGAATCGTACAATCATCAATTAACAATTGAATCGTACTTTCAATACTTTTTTGTGGTAAAGCCGTGTGTTTATGGATAAAGGAAATTAGTTGCATATTTTTTTGCTATATTAAATGAATTATTAACCAGACGAAAGAACTTAGATAAAATCTAAAAGATAAAAGACTATTGTTATAGGAGACAATTGATGTAATCTATCATTCTTAATACTCACATCTAAATACTCAATACTCAAATGATTTTAATAAAATGTAAAAATCAAAGCATTCTTTTCCGACCCAAAACAAGTGTTCACCGACGGTTACAAATCCATTTTTTTCATAAAATCTGATGGCTCTATCATTGGTTTTTAAAACGGAAAGCCATAAAGATTTTTTATTTAAAAAAATCAATTCATCAAATATTACTTGCTGTAAAGGCGCTCCAATTTGCTGATTTAGATAATCTTTTCGCAGGTATATTTTTTGCAATTGAGCGCAATTCACATCTTCAACTGTAGTATTGAGTGAATATTTTTTAAGTTTTGCATAACCAATCGGTAATTCATCAACAAAAGCCAACCAAAAAACATTGTTTTCTTTAGCGATACTCGACCGAATTTTAGCCACCGAAAAGGTAGTATTAAAATAGTTGATCAAATCATTTCGGTCGCGGAAATGATGCCCGAAAGTTTCATCAAAAGTAATTTGCGCCAACATCGCCACAATTTCGGCATCGGCTGTTGTTGCTTTTCTGATGGTGAGATTTTTCAAAATTGATTATGAAATCTGAGCACCGTTGTTGATGCCTTTTCGTTCAGGTTCCACAAATGCCAGCGATCCATCTTTGGCATCGGTCATCAAAATCATTCCGTTGCTTTCTACGCCTCTAATTTCTCTGGGCGCTAAATTGGTCAAAACAGTAACGCGCTGACCGACTACTTGATCAGTTGTAAAACTTTCGGCAATACCGCTTACAATAGTTCTAATTTCAGTTCCGATATCAACTTTTAACACCAATAATTTTTTGGCTTTTGGCATTTTTTCTGCTGACAAAATAGTCCCCACTCTGAGGTCTAATTTCGTGAAATCATCAAAAGAAATGGTTTCTTTTTGAGGAACTATTTCTTGTTTTTCTAACTCATTTGTTTTTTTGGTCGCTTCTAATTTATCTATTTGATGTTGAATTGCTGCATCTTCAATTTTCTCAAATAACAATTGAGCGGGTTCTATTTGATGTAATGTAGGTAACAATATTTCTTTTTCTGTAACATCATTCCACAACAAATTCAACGCTGATGTGTTTAACATCTGTTGAAGTTTTTTAGATGTAAAAGGTAAAAATGGTTCTGATAAAACTGATAAAGCAGTAGCTATTTGAAGCGCCACAAACATAATTGTTTGTACGCGTTCTGGATTTTCTTTTATTTGTTTCCAAGGTTCTTCATCGGCTAAATACTTATTTCCTAAACGCGCTAAATTCATAAATTCGCCCAAAGCTTCGCGAAAACGGTAACGTTCTAAAGATTTTGAAATCGTTTCTGGAAACGCTTTTAATTGTGCTAAAACTTCTTGGTCTAAAATTGTAAACGCAGTTGGATTGGGAACAATTCCTTCATAATATTTATGCGTTAGCACTGCTACTCTATTGATAAAATTGCCAAAAATAGCCAGCAATTCATTGTTATTTCTTGCCTGAAAATCTTTCCAAGTAAAATCATTGTCTTTGGTTTCGGGTGCGTTAGCCGTTAGTGCATAGCGCAAAACATCTTGTTTATGGGGAAATTCTTCCAAATATTCGTGCAACCAAACCGCCCAATTACGAGAGGTTGATATTTTGTCACCTTCTAAATTAAGGAATTCATTAGCCGGCACATTTTCGGGTACAATATAAGTTCCTTCTGCTTTTAACATCGCCGGAAAAATGATACAATGAAAAACAATATTGTCTTTTCCGATGAAGTGTATCAAGTTTGTTTTGGGGTCTTTCCAATAATCTTCCCAATTTTTTCCTTCGCGTTGTGCCCATTCTTTGGTTGATGAAATATAACCAATAGGCGCATCAAACCACACATACAATACTTTTCCTTCAGCATTTTTCACCGGAACCGGAATTCCCCAATCTAAATCGCGGGTAACGGCTCTTGGTCGCAATCCGTCATCAATCCAAGATTTTACTTGTCCCAACACATTGGGTTTCCAATCATTTTTATGACCAACAACAATCCATTCTTTTAACCAGGCCGAATATTGATCTAAGGGCAAATACCAATGTTTGGTGGCTTTTAAGGTGGGTGTATTTCCAGTAATGGCAGATTTCGGGTTGATTAAATCGGTTGCATTGTGTGAGGTTCCGCATTTTTCACACTGATCGCCATAACTTTCTTCGTTGCCACATTTCGGACAAGTGCCGATGATAAATCTATCTGCTAAAAATTGATTAGACGCTTCATCATATAATTGTTCAGAAACTTCTTCAATAAATTTACCTTCATCGTATAATTTTTTAAAAAATTCTGAAGCCGTTTCATGGTGGATTTTAGCCGAAGTGCGCGAATAATTATCAAAAGAAATTCCGAAATCTTCAAACGATTTTTTGATAATGGCGTGGTATTTATCGACCAATTGTTGTGGTGTAATTCCTTCTTTCTTTGCGCGAATGGTAATCGGAACGCCGTGTTCATCCGATCCGCAGATATAAGCCACATCTTCACCTTTCATCCGCAAATACCGCGCAAAAATGTCGGCAGGAATATAAACTCCGGCTAAATGACCAATATGAACGGGTCCGTTGGTGTACGGCAAAGCTGCGGTGATGGTGAAACGTCTCTGATTTTTCATTTTTTTGATAATTATCTCACAAAAATAAGGATTCCTCTTTAGAAAAATCAATTGTTAATTTGTTTTCGTAATTTGCAGTAAGATTTAAAAAATGAAAACACCAATCTATTTAAAAAAAGGAGATTCCGTTGCCATTATTTCAACGGCCAGAAAAATTTCTTTGGATGAATTAAAACCTGCCATTGCCTTAATAGAATCTTGGGGATTAAAAGTGAAGATTGGTAAAACAATTGGCGCCGAAATGCATCAATTTGCTGGCAGTTTAGAAGTGCGTTTGGAAGATTTTCAAACGGTTTTAAATGATGATTGTGTAAAAGCGATTTGGTGCGCGCGCGGCGGATATGGTACCGTTCAATTAATTGATTTATTAGACTTTACCAAATTTCAGCAACATCCAAAATGGCTAATTGGTTATTCTGATATCACCGTTTTACATGCGCATATTCACAATTTTGGCATTGAAACTTTGCACGCTACAATGCCTATAAACATCATATCAAATTCAGAAAAATCAATAGAAACTTTAAAAAATGCGCTCTTCGGAAATCAATTGAATTATGAATTTCCATCACATCAATTGAATATTTCAGGAAAGGCAAACGGATTGCTAGTAGGCGGAAATTTATCGGTTTTGTACAGTTTATTGGGCAGCATTTCATCCGTAGAAACTACTGAAAAAATACTGTTTATAGAAGATTTGGATGAGTATTTATACCATATAGACCGTATGCTGCAAAACCTAAAAAGAAATGGCTATTTAGAAAATATTGCTGGTTTAATTGTGGGCAGTATGACGCAAATGCGCGATAATGAAATTCCGTTTGGAAAAACTGCTGAAGAAATCATCTTAGATTTAGTAAAACCCTACAGAATTCCAGTAGTATTTAACGCTCCGTTTGGTCATTTAGACGATAACCGAGCGCTTATTTTGGGTAGAAACATACAACTTGTTTCTGATGAAAAATTGGTTAAAATAATTTTTGATAACTGATGGCAGAACACAATACTTTAGGACAGTTTGGTGAAGATTTGGCCGCCGATTTTCTGCTAAAAAATGGCTATAAAATACTAGAGCGCAATTGGCGTTTTAGAAAAGCGGAAGTAGATATAATTGCTCAAAAAGAAAATATTGTAGCCATAGTTGAAGTAAAAACAAGAACCTCAGCCGATTTTGGCAACCCGCAAGATTTTGTAAAACCCAAAAAAATTAAGCTGTTGGTGAATGCCGTAAATGAATATATTGTTGGAAAAGATATGGATGTAACTGTTCGTTTTGATATTATCGCAATTTTACAAGAAGGCAATAAAACCAATTTAGAGCATTTGGAAGATGCTTTTTATATTTTTTAATCCAAAATATAATCAATGTTTTTTTAGCATCTTTGTCAAAGTTTTGAACTTTGACAAAGATTTTTCTAATATTAGAAAAATACGGAAATGATTAACAGCATTTACAACAATTAGTTATTTTCAAAGTAAAGCACAACTGCTTCTTTCATTTTTTCTTTTTGCTGTTCTACATCCATAATTGGCAACTGATTTGTAACTTCAAAATGTGGCCAGCCATCTTCATCATGATGGGTAAATTTGTAATAACCAAAAGGTTCAAATATTTTACAAATAGCAATGTGCATTAAATTTAATTTATCGTCTTTAGAAAAGGTTAAAATTCCTTTTCCTAGTTCCTGAACACCAATTAAATACAAAATTGAATCTATTTTTAGCATATCTCCATCTGCAAATTGCTGACTCAATTTTCGCTCTAATTGTTTGTATTTTTCATCGATTGATAAAGTAACATCCATCTTCCTTTGGTTTTTTACAAAGGTATAAAATTGAAGTCTCTAATCTTAAACTTTATTTTTTTAATCCAATTTATAGTTACAACTTTTGATTGCTATTGTATTTTGAATTGACTTATAAGAATTTCATTTAACAAAATGAATCAAACAAAAATGACAGCCAATTATGACTGCCATTTTTTTAAATATTAACTTAATGATGATTTATTGTTTGGCATTTTTCATTTCTTCAGATTTGGCACCAATTCTATTTAATGTGTACATGGGCGCAAATTTCAATTTTAATCCTGCAATTTTTCTATTATCTGCAGAAGATAGCCCTTCTTTTTCTACGGTATTTTTTCTGCTATCAAGTGCTTCATACATTAATTTAATTTCGTCCCAATCTTCGCGAGAATAACTATCTTTATTTTTATCTACAGCTTGAACAAATTGGTCATAAACACCTAGAATATTGTCTTTGTTTACCCAATCAAAATTCATGTCGTCTTGTAATTTTCCTTCACCAAACAAGGTATTTCTCATTAGACGTTTCGAGTTTGCAACCTCTAAAGCGTGTAAATCTGCTTCCATTTGAACTTTTAATACCTCGTATTTAGCTTTACTTGTATTTATTCTTTCTTGGGCTTTTTCTTTTTCTTTTAAATTTTCTAACCCCATTTCTGCTTCACTTACTTTTAATTGATAAGAAGCATCAATTGTTTGCCAGTTTACTACAGCATCTGATGGCGCAACATTTTTAACAGAATCAACAAAAACCACATACGCTTCTACTGATTTTTCCGCTTTTATTTCTTCATTACTTTTACAAGAAACAAATCCTAAAAATATTAAAGCTAGTCCTAATGATAAATTCATTTTTTTCATAATATATTATTTATTAGTGTTAATTTTTTATAAGAATTGAACAAAGTTAAATACGTTAAATATTAAAAGTGTTGTATAATTAATTAAAAAACTTGCATTATTCACATATTTTATTAGGAACATTTTAGAGGTTCTTTTAAAATTGCATTTAAAAACCAATATATAACCATCTGCAAGTAGCTGAATCAGGCATTCGCATTTATTAATTGAATCCACCAACTGATAAAGTAACATCCATCTTCATTTGTTTTTTACAAAGGTATCAATTATTTGATTTGGATATTCACCTTAAAAAAAACTATCTTTACTTAAACACTTTTATCAATGAATACAATCGATATCATACTCCTCATATTTTTATTATACGGATTTATTCGCGGACTTTTTAATGGTTTATTTGTAGAAATAACTTCTTTATTGGCCTTGATTTTAGGAATTTATGGCGCCATTTATTTTTCTGATTTTACCGGTAATTTACTGCATCAAGTCTTAAGTTGGGACAAAAAATACATCACCATAGCATCTTTTGTCTTAACATTTATCGCCATCGTAATTGTGATTAAACTATTGGGGAAATTTTTTACAAAAGTGGCAGATTTTGCTTCGCTTGGCATTGTTAATAAATTGTTTGGCGGAATTTTTGGTTTGCTTAAAATGGCTTTAATTGCCAGCGTTTTACTCATTTATTTTAATAAATTTAATAACAAAGTTGAATTGGTTGCAGAAACTACTTTACAAGAATCTATTTTGTACAATCCGGTAAAAGGATTGGCAGGAATTATTTTTCCAAGCTATTTTAAACCCTCAACAATTAATTCAGAATCCGAAAAAGAAGAAAGATTAGAAATCTCAAACTTAAATCACCCTTAAAACACCAGTTTTAACCCAACCAATTTTGCCATCGGCTAATTTAATTTTAAGCCAATCATCTACTTTATCTAAGATTACAACTTTGGTGCCTTCGTGCAATACAAAAACATCTTCACTGTTAAAAGTGGGCGCATTTTTTATGACTGCTTTTTCAGAAAAAATAATGGCCGGTTGATGATTTTTATCGTAATTCAAACCTTTAAAAGCAATTAAAATAGCAATTATAATCAACCCAAAAGTGAGAATACTGATAGAAAAAAAGATGCGTTTTAAAGTAGTTGAAAAGGAAAAATAATAAATAAGGAACAATAAAGCCGTTAAAATTGAAAAAATTACGGAAATAATAGCCCATTTTTCAGCACTTATTTTGTGTAAGAAATTAACCTCTATTTTCTGAATCAAGGTTTTGGGCATTTCTTCAATTACATCAATCGTCATTCTGTTGGCTAAAATCAAATTGTATTTAGCATCGGCATGTAACGGATTCAATTTCAACGCTTTTTCGTAATAATAAATTGCTGGGGCAACTTCATTAAGTTTGTAATAACAATTAGCCATGTTAAAATACAAAGCATCGGCGTGCATGGCATTTTTTTCTATTTTTTGATAATGGATAATGGCATTTTTATAATCTCCATTTTTGTACAATTGATTGGCTTGCTCAAATAAAATTTCGTTAGATTGTGCGTTGATAAACAATCCGAAAAACATCAATATTATGGTGGTTATTCTTTTCATGATTACAATTGTTTGTCAATTATCGCAATTATTTCAACAGCTCTATCAAACTCTTCTTTCATTTTTACGTTGGATGATGGCGTGTAGCGCGCAAAATCGCAATCGTTTAAAACTGTTATTAAATCGTGGATAGATTCATTTGTAAGCCCTTTTTCTGTCAATATTTCGGTGATTTTATCCTGACTAATTTCAGCCGTTTCAATCGTTAATTTTGCTTTTAAAAAGTTATGAAGTGCTTTTTCTAAAGCAATATAAAATGATTCTTTTTTTCCTAATTCTTTCTTCGCCGTTGATAAATATTTCTTTGCCAATTTGTTGGCGCGGCGCTTTTTGCTTCCTACTAAATCTTTAGATCTATTTTCATTGTATCGATTGATAATCATCCCAATAGGAATAACTACTAATGGTAATAAGAGCGCTAAATAAAACCAAATAGACAAGAAAAAAGATTCTTTTTTGATGGGTTCAAAAGATGTTTTGGTTTGTATATATCTAAAATTACTGCCAGAAACTTGCACTTGTTGTTTGTGCGCAAAAATAGAATCGGAACCCGGTAAATCTTTACCTTCAACCACCTCAACAAACATATCGGGCACATTGATGGTGTGGTATTTTTTTTCTGATGGATTAAAATAAGAAAATGAAACATTCGGAATTTTATATTTTCCTTTAAACTGCGGAATAACAGTGTATTGAGAATATACTTTACCGCTAATTCCGTTCAGTGTAGTTTGTAAATTTTCTTTGTGCTCTGGCGTATAAACTTCCAATTCTGCCGGTGTGGTGATTTTTGGAAGTTCAAATAATTTAAAATTTCCTTTTCCGGCAACTTCCACCATTATTTGAGCCGTTTCATTGGCTTTTAAAACGTCTTTATTTTTAGTTACTTTAAATTGAAAATCGCCCACAGCGCCCGTAAAATTTTCTGGTTTTCCTTCTATTGGAAGCGCTTTTACTTTAATTGTTCTATTTCCTGTTGAATATGATTCGGTAAAACTACGCATGATGGCTTCTCCAAAGAAATTAAATCTGCCTGTTGGAACGCCTAAAGTGATGTCCATTCGCATCGGTTCAATGACTAAATCCCCTGATTTTTGCGGAATTAAAATCGCTTTTTTCAATTCAATAAATCGATATCTTTCGCCTTTAAATTCACCTAGCTGAACCTCCATTCCTTTAATTTCAATGTCCTGATTCCAAAATCCGTTGTATTGAGGCGATTCTGATACCGCCCAATTACTAACACTGATATTTTCACTCACATATAATTTATAAACAACATAAAGTGCCTCGCCCACATAAGGATTTTCTTTAGAAAGTTCAGCCACCAAATGAATGCCTTGTTGCGCCATATAAGATGGGTCATTGGGATCTTTAGGAATCTCTACATTTTCTGTAACCGTAATTTTTAACTGATTTGATTTGTAGGTTTTCCCCTCAAAATCTACCGTTGCCGATGGAATGGTAAATGTTCCAATTTTAATGGGCTGAATAATATAAATAAAGGTTTGATTAAATGAAACTTTCCCATTAATCCATGACTGACTAACAGATTGACTTGGGCCGGCAACTACTTTAAAGTTGCTCATATCTGGTAATTTAAAATTATCAGCGCCTTGTTTATCCATGGTAAACTCAATGCGTAAACGCTGATTTAAGCCAATTTTTGTATTGCTCGTAGTTGCTGTAAATTCTAATTGCGCAAAAGTTATTTGACTTAGCAATAAGTAAATTACAAAAATACTATATTTAAAAATTGATTTTTTCATAAGTTTAATTCTCGCATCTGTTACCAATCTTTTTCTTTTTTATTGGATTGATTTGTCGCTTTTTCAGCATGCACTTTTTTCTGTGTTTTGTTTTCTTCCTGATTCATGGCCGCCAACAATTGTTCTATTTGTTGAGGTGATAATTGATTGGGTTTTGGCTGTTGTTTTGGTTGATTTTCTTTTTTATCCTGTTTGTCTTTTTTATCATCCTTTTTATCTGGATCATCCTTTTTATCTTGATTGTCTTTGGGTTGATCGCCTTCTTTATCTTTATTTTGTTCTTGTTCTTTCAATAATTTTTGCGCCAATGCTAAATTATAACGCGTTTCTTCATCAATTGAATTGTTGCGAAGCGCATTTTTATACGCTTCAACAGCTGGTCCATATTTTTTGGTGTGCATATAACTGTTGCCCAAATTATGAAATGCCTCGGCTTTTACCAATTTATCTTTTGAATTTTGAGCAATTGTTTCAAATAATTTAACCGATTCTTCCGATCTGTTTTGCTGATACAAAGCATTCCCTAAGTTGTACATGGCTTTGGGGTAAGTCTTATTTTTTTCGAGCGCTTTTTTATAAGCAACCTCTGCATCGGCATATTTTTTTTGTTGATACAATTCATTTCCATCACGCAGTAAAGTACGTGCTTTTCGTTGGTTAGTTGCATCATTTTGTTGTGCAAAAACCATTGCCGAAATAAAATAAATCAATATAAAAATCTTACTTTTCATCTGTTTAAATTTGCTGTTTTTTAAAGGTCAGATGGAGCGCCTTATTAATCTTCTCACTGTGTGTTTATAGTTTAATCTTGGGCGTTTCATTGAATAAATTTAATTTTTGAATCCACTTCGTTTTCTTTTCAAACATCAATGCTTCCAGCACTAAGAACAATAAACCCAATCCGATAAACCATTGAAATTGGTCTTTAAAATCAGAAAATTCTTTGGTTTCATATTCCTTTTTTTCGGCATTAGTAATAATTTTCTCCACTTCATCAATCGTTTCGTTGGTGTTATTTCCCAAAATATACTTGCCATTTCCTTCATTTGCAATTTCATTCAACATGGTTTCGTTGAGTTTAGTAATCACCACTTCTCCGTTTTGATCCTTTTTATGTTCCACAAAAATGCCATTTTCTTTCATCGGAATGGGCGCTCCAGTTGCAGATCCAACTCCGATAGTAAAAATTCGTATGCCATTTTCATCGGCTTGTTTGGTTATTTGATCCACATTTCCTTCGTGATCTTCACCATCAGAAACAACAAATAAAAACCGATTGGTTTGTTCATCATTGTCAAAATAAGTCATCGC
>CAMTWE010000094.1:0-2598 GCA_947085395.1 uncultured Bacteroidota bacterium
GGATTTGTTAAATGTTGAAACTTATAAAAATCAAACTTTTGACCGATATTTTCTGCAAAACAGGATCCAAATAAAACAATTTTAGAATCGTAATTGATTACAAATTCTTGTTTAATAAGCGCTATTTCGGTTCGGAGTTTTATCAATGTAATAAAGTTAAAAAGTTAAAAAGTAATAATGTTATAATGTAAAAAAAAATACACAATTTTTAAAAATATCAATCGTCTCATTTCTCATTTCTCAATTCTCAATTCTCAATACTCATTTCTCACTTCTCTCATCTTTTTTTCTTACTTCTTCCATGGCAATTTGGTAATTATTTAAAATAGCACCGACCAATAAATTTAACAATAAAAATGTGGCTACTATAAACCACAAAACATGGTAAATGGTTATGGTAGTTTCATGGGTATCAATAACCTTCATTTTGCTGGCAAGTATCAAATTATAGCGTAGGTCAGTCCAGTCTTCTCCGGTAAGAATTCGGAAAAGAGTAAAGGTTGTTTCGCCTAAAGAACCATAAGGATCTGGGGCTATACCGGGAGCGTTAGGTGCCTGTTTTAAAAATTCTGTTAATGCTTTCTGTTTGGTAATATCTGTAGTTGACGCATCGGGAAGTTTAAAAAGTGTAATTCCGATAATGGCAAAAAGGTACATAAAAACGAAGAAAAATATACCATTGTAAAACAGTGTTTTAAGTGAGAGAATAAGTACAGAAGTCATTAATTTGAGTTCTGGAAAAGCACGCAACAATCTGAATATTCTGAAAACACGAAGGATTCTAAGCGTTGTAATGATGGAGGTGTTAGAGAAAATAAACTCTGGTATATAACTTATCAAAACAATCATCAGGTCAAAAATATTCCACCCATCAGAAAAGAATTTTTTTATAGTGTCTTTTGCAATCCATCTTAAAGCAATTTCAACTGTAAAAATACCTAAAGTAATATTTTGGATGAGTTGAATTATTGGATTTGAAAAATAAGTTTCAACCCCAATTAAAGTACAGTTAATTAATATAACAAAAGCAATGAATTTTTCAAATGCTTTATGTGTTATGATTTTTTTAGATAATTCAATCATTGGGTTTATTTATTTAAGGAAGTTTTTCGCTTGTTCAATGGCTTTAACAATTCCATCTGGGTTTTTACCGCCAGCCGTTGCAAAAAATGCTTGTCCGCCTCCGCCTCCATTGATGAATTTTCCAAGTTCTCGAACAATTTTACTCGCATCTAATCCTTTTTCATCCACTAAATTCTTGGCAATTGAAACGGTTATGGATACTTTATCATCATAATGAGTTCCGGCAATAAAGAATAAATTTACGATTTGATCTTGTAATTCAAATGTCAGGTTTTTAATTGTTTGGGCATCCAAATCAACCAAAGCACCGATAAAATGGATGCCGTTAATCAACTCTTTTTGAGCGATTAATTCCTGCTTTAAGTTTCCGGCTTTTTCTTTCAGCAAATTTTCAACTTGTTTTTTAAGCGATGTATTTTCTTCTTGTAAAGATTCTATGGCTTTTAGGGTATCTGGTACATTTTTCAACGCTTGTTTAACTAAATTCAGTTCTGATTCCTGTTTTAAGAAATAGGATTTTGCCTCATCTCCTGTGATAGCCTCAATTCTTCTCATTCCGGCAGCAATAGCTGTTTCAGTTATAATTTTAAAATACCAAATATCGGCCGTATGATGAACGTGCGTTCCGCCACATAATTCAACAGAATCTCCAAACTCAATTGTTCTAACATTATCGCCGTATTTTTCACCAAAAAGTGCCATGGCGCCTTTTTCCAGCGCCTCTTTTATAGGAATATTTCTATGTTCGATGAGCGATAAATTTTCTTTAATTTTTTGATTGACAAAATTTTCAACTGCTGTCAATTCTGCGGATGTTAATTTAGAAAAATGAGAAAAGTCAAAACGCAAATGATGCGCATTGACCATCGATCCTTTTTGTGCTACATGAGTACCTAAAACCGAGCGCAATGCTTGATGCATTAAGTGAGTAGCGGAATGATTCGCCATTGTTTTGTGGCGCGCAACAACATTTACACTGGCTATAAAATTTTCATCCAAAGCCGTTGGTAATTTCTTAACAAAATGAATAATTAAGTTGTTTTCTTTTTTAGTATCAAATATTGAATATATTTCTCCTTCCACATTTTTTAAGAAACCTTGGTCGCCAACTTGTCCGCCACCTTCTGGATAAAAAGGTGTTTTATTAAAAACGATTTGGTATAAAGTGCCCTCTTTTTTAGAACTAACTTTTCTGTATCGAACAATTTTCACCACTTCTTCCAAAGAATCATAACCTACAAAACCTTGAGGTTCCACATCGCTTAACAGTACCCAATCATCGGTATCTACTTCTGCGGCAGCTCTAGACCGAGTTTTTTGTTGGGTCATTTCGGCGGTAAAACCTTCTTCATCAAGCATTAATCCTTTTTCGCGTAAAATTAAAGCGGTTAAATCGATGGGGAAACCGAAGGTATCATACAATTCAAATGCTTTTTTACCCGATAAAACATTGCTTTCCATTTCATTGATAAGTTTGTCTAACAAGCCCAAACCTTGACCTAAAGTTCTTAAAAA
>CAMTWE010000095.1:0-10030 GCA_947085395.1 uncultured Bacteroidota bacterium
ATATCAGTTAAAACCTCATTGGTCTCTATTGCTCTTCTATCTTGAAATTTTACAAAATCGACCGTAATTCGGGCTTTATTAGGAGTATTTCCAGTTATTTCACCACTATTAGGGTCAGAAGTTCCTTCGCCTACTTGTCCGATAACCGATTTTACCAAGAAATTTTTTCCATTTTCTTCGTATTTTTTCAGGTATTGTTGCACTCTATTTTCAATATCGATGGATAAAATATTGGTTGTTTCAATATCAGTACCAATTGGATATTCTACATAAATATAGGCTTGTTTAGGTGATGTTTCTGGGAAAAACAATACTTTAGGTGGAAACAAACCAAAAAGAATAATGCTTATAAATAATAAAACGAAAGTTCCGATAAAGAATTTTTTGGCGTTGCTGCCTTTTAATGCAAATTTTAAATTGCGCTCATAAAGCGATTCTATAATCGGTAAAAATTTAAACTGAAACCACTCGGTTGCAGGTGATAAAAATTTGGTATTTATAATTCTGATAAATCCAAAAAAAGTGATTAACATTCCAATTGCAATCAAAAATTTCATTTTAAAGGAAACACCCAGTATCATAAAAATAAATCCAATTATAATGGTGATAATGCTAGATTTCAACAGTTTTTTAAATTGAACTTCATCTTCTTTAATTTTCATATAAACCGATGTTAAAACCGGATTAATTACAAGTGCTACAAACAAAGAAGACCCCAAAACAATAATTAAAGTAATGGGCAGGTATTTCATAAATTCTCCCATCATTCCGGGCCAAACGGCTAAGGGTAAAAACGCGGCTAAAGTGGTGGCAGTTGAAGAAATAATTGGCATGGCAACTTCTCCAACGCCGTATTTAGCAGCATCAATTTTAGAATATCCTTCATCCATCAACCTATAAATATTTTCTACCACTACAATACCATTATCAACCAACATTCCTAAAGCCAATACGAGCGCAAAAAGTACCATCATATTGAGTGTTACTCCCATCATATTTAAAATGATGAAAGAGAGCATCATAGAGATTGGAATGGCAACTCCTACAAACAGTGCATTGCGCAATCCTAAGAAAAATAGCAACACTAAAACCACTAAAATTACACCTAAAATTATAGAGTTTTCCAAATCGGCCACTTGCGTTTTGGTGTCAATAGACATGTCATTGGTTTTAGAAATGAACAAGTTTTTTGGAAAAATTTTAGCTTGTGCATGTGCTATAATAACATCAATTTTTTCGGATGCAATGATGAGGTTTTCACCACCACGTTTTTTAACATCCAACATTACTACAGATTTTGAAAACTCGCGCGCATAACTTACTTTTTCTTGTTCTTTAAATGATATTGTTGCAATATCACCCAAATAAACAATATTGTTTTCTTCTTGTTTTACAATGATATTTTTGAATTCATTTACCGATGTAAACTCTCCTAAAATTCGCAGGTTTTTTCGAATGCCATTTTCTAAAATATCGCCGCCAGAAATGGTCATATTTTCATTTTGTACTGCCGATCCTATATCGCTGAAACTAATTTTAGAAAGTTCCATTTTGTACAAATCAACACTAATTTCTACTTCTTTGTCTTGAACTCCGCGTATATCAACAGCAGTAATTTCTGGTAGTTGTTCAATTTTATCTTCTAAATATTCTGCATATTCTTTTAATTTATCTAGCGGATAATCTCCTGATAAATTGATGTTCATAATAGGCGCAATCTCTGCAAAATTTAATTCTTGTACATGCGGGTCTGAGGGCAAATCTTTTGGAAAATCTTTATCAGACATAGCAGCATCTACTTTGTCTTTTACTTTTCTAAGCGCTTCGGTAGGGGTAATGCTAAAATCAAATTCAATTTGAATGGTTGAAAACCCTTCGGTAGATGTTGATTTTATAACATCTATACCAGCAATACTGTTAATTTCTTTTTCTAACGGACGTGTAATTAATTTTTCAATATCCAAGGCAGCATTTCCTGGATAAACCGTTGTTACAAATATTTGAGGCACTACAATTTCCGGAAATGCTTCGCGTGGCATACTTTGGTAGGAAACAATACCAGCAATGGAAATGATGGCCAAAATCACAAAAACGGTCATTTTATTGTAAATAGACCATGTAGAAAGTTTAAATTCTTTATTTATTCGAGTCATTTCTATTTTTTTATTTTGATTTAATGGCAATTATATTTCCTTCATTTACCGTTCTAGAACCTTTATCAATTACCAATTCATTTTCTTGCAAACCTTCTCCAATCAATACTTCATTGTTATAAGTGGCAAGTATAGCAATGGTTTTTTTCACCACTTTAGTTTGATTGTTTTGTGTTACAGCTACATAAACATAAGTATTATTATCTTTATCTTTTTGGAGTAAATGCAGTGGTAACACAATTCCGTTGCTTTCAAAATCATTGATGTTAATGTTGGCAAAAAGATTTGGTTTTAATAATTTTTCTGTGTTTGGCAAATCAACTCTAATTTTAAAACTTCTATTTTCTGGGTTGATAAAATTACCCACCGATGTTATTTTGGCCGAAAATTCTTTGTTGATAGATGAAAATTTAATTTGAACCGGTGTTCCTTTTTTAACGACTGTTAAATGAGATTCTGTAACATCGGCCTCTAAATAAAGTGAATTTAAATTTACCAATCTAATTAATAAATTTTGCGGACCAGCCAATTCACCTACTTTTGGAAAAATATAATCTATTACACCGTCAAAAGGTGCGATAATTCTCATTTTTTGCGCTTGTACTTGCAATGATTTGATAGATTTTTCTATACTTTCCTTTTGATTTTTAGCTTGTAAATATTGCATTTCTGAACCAATTTGCTGTTTCCAAAGTCTTTCTTGACGCTCAAAAGCAGTAGCGGCTAACTCTAAACGTGTTTTTAACTCATCAATAGAGGTGTTAACAGCGCTTGCGTCTAATTGCATAAGTAACTGACCTTTTGCAACATTTTGTCCTTCTTTTACATAAATTTGGGTGATGGTTCCGCCTATTTCAGGTCTAATTTCAATATTTTTTTCTGCCATTACATTGCCGTAAACTTCAATAAAATGTTTAAAATTTTTAGAAGTAGCTTTGAAAACGGTCACAATTTGATGGTCTTCTTTTCCAGATTGAAGCATTAATTGTTCTTCTACTATTTTTAATTCGGCAATTAAACTGTCTAATTGTTTTGTAATTTTTTCTTTTTTCACTTCTAAGTTTTCAGTAGAAGCTGTGGTTTTTTTGTCAGATGAATTGCACGACCAAAATAAGGCGATGCTCAAAATTAAAATTCCTAAATGTCTCATATTATAATTTATTTAAGGCCGTTTCTAAAGCCGCTTTAGAGTTTATTATTTCAAAAATGGATTGTAAATAGTTTTGTTGCGAATTGTACAACTGATTTTGAGCGTTTGTTAAATCGAAACTGCTGCTAATTCCTTCTAAAAACTTGATGGTTTCTTTCTGTTCTATTCGCTCTGCCAATTGTAAATTTTCTTTGGATGTGTTAAATTGATCGATTGAAAATTGATAATCACTCACCGCTTTTTGATGCGCTAATTTCAACGCTTCACTTTTTTCTTCCAATTGTCTGTTGGCTTTCTCTAAATTTATTTTAGCTTGTTGCGTTTGGGCACTTCTGCGTAAACTGCTAAAAATCGGAATATTGATACTTACTCCTAAAAGTGATGATTCAAACCATTTTTGTTCGGTTCTAAAAAATTTAAATTGGTCATTATCTGCCGTTTGTTTGTAATTTAAAAAAGTAGAAATAGTTGGTAATGCTTTGCTTTTTTCTAATTTAACCATCAATTCATTGGCGCGTTTATTGTTAAAAGCAATTAAATAATCGATGTGATTTTCTGTGCTAAATGCATTGGTAAATAAATCTAATTGAATATTTTGTGCTAACAGTGATTCAAAATTATCAGTTAGAATTATAGCAGATTCAATGTTAATTCCGAGTGTGAAATTGAGCATTTTATAAGCCAAAACTTTCATTCTTTTAGTTTTATTTAACTGAATGTCTATTGTTGATAAAGTAATTTGAAGTTGTTCTAATTGTTGAGATTCAATCAATCCGTTAACCAATAATGCTTTGGTTTGTTTAAAATTTTGATGGAGTAATTCGCGGTTTTTAGTGAGAATATTTAAACTTTCTTCGACCATTAAAACATTTGCATATGCGTTAATAGTGGCAACTTTAATGCTAATTTCAGTTTTAACTTTGGCACTTTCACTTATTTTTAAATAGGTTTTGGCCGATTGTAATCCCACTAAATAAGAACCATCAAATATTAACTGATTTAAAGTTGCTGATCCTACCAAATTTTGTTTGGTTCCAAAAGTAATTTCTGCAAATTCACCTGGATTTCCGCCAAAAAATTCAGCCGGAATTAACGCAATGGGTTGTTTTAAATAGTTTTGATAGTCAATATTGGCATTAATTTGTGGCAAACCCATAGTGGTAGTTTCCCACACTTTTTTCTTTGCGGCTTCAACATCATTGGCTGCATTTTTGGTTGCATACGCATTTTTAACTGCAAATTGTATGGCTTCTTCTAAGCTAAATTGATAGGTTTCTTGTGAAAATCCGATGTTAAAAACAAAGATTAAGGTGATAAATGGGATAAATCTTTTCATTAATTTTTTTTATTTAAGTTTTGTTCTAATATTGCCAATCCTTTTTCGGTAACAATACTCCTAAAATAGAGTTCTAATATTTGTTTCATATCAGGTATTAAATCAATTTCATCAGCGTCAAAATAATCGTAGTTTTTAAAACTAGAAACTGTTGTTAAAAAATATTTACTCGTAAAATCTACATCAATTGCGGGTCTATAATATCCTTCATTAATTCCTCTTATGATGTTATTGGTAACAGTTTTATGCAATATTTCAGATTTAGAACAGTTAATTCGTTCATACACATCTGGAAAATATTTTTTTAACTGAAATTCGATGGATATTTTTTCATCTTTAAGCAAAATAGAAACTGTGCTATAAGTTTTGAAAGATTCTTCAATTGGATTGAGATATAAACTTTTTATTTCATCAATAATCAGTGCAATTTCACTAAATAAATATTGCACAACTGCTTCAACTAAATCAGATTTATTTTCATAATATACATAAATTGTTTTTTTAGAAATGGCTAAATCATTGGCAATTTCATCCATCGTAACATTTTTAAAACCATATTTTAAAAATAATTCGGATGCTTTTTTAAGAATTATATTCTCCATTTTCTCTAATTTGTGGGTGCTAATTTACAAAAGGAAACTTAAAAAACAAAATAAGTTTCTAGAGTATTTAAAAAATCAATTTATCTTTGAATTTAAATTATCAATTACAATTAAAGCAAATGGCAAATTTAAATCAATTAAATACAGATTTTAACCAATATTTATCAGCAAAAATTGTTGTTAAAAATCCTGTAAATTTATATGAACCCATTAAGTATATTTTAGATTTAGGCGGTAAAAGAATTAGACCTTTGGTAGTACTATTAGCCGCAGATTTATTTGGCAACAACGCCAAAAAGGCATTTTCTGCAGCTTTAGCGGTTGAGGTTTTTCACAATTTTACTTTAATTCATGATGATATTATGGATGCCGCTCAATTGCGCAGGGGCAAATCTACCGTTCATCATAAATGGAATAAAAATATTGGAATTCTTTCTGGTGATGCCATGTTAATTATGGCCTATTCATTTATTGAAGAATATCCAGATGCTATTTACAGACAAGTGATGCAAGTTTTTAATAAAACTGCCATTGAAGTTTGTGAGGGTCAGCAATATGATATGGATTTTGAACAAGTTCAAGAAGTTTCTATTGAACAATATTTGGAAATGATTAAACTAAAAACCGCTGTTTTATTGGCTGCTGCTTTTGAAATTGGCGCTATTATTGGAAATGCATCAGCAAAAGACCGACAATTAATTTATCAATTCGGATTAAATTTAGGTTTGGCGTTTCAAATTCAGGATGATTATTTAGACGCTTTTGGCGATGCGCAAACTTTTGGAAAACAAATTGGAGGCGATATTTTAGAAAATAAAAAGACCTATTTGTATTTAACGGCGCTTCAAAATTCAAATCAAGAAGAACAAAATCTTTTAAAAAAATATTATCAAGATAAAAATTCTATTGCTAAAATTAAAAATGTGACGCAATTTTTTATCGATAAAAATATTCCAACATTGATGCAAAAATCCATTGAAAGCTACACAAATCTTTGCTTTACCTATGTTGATAAACTTTCTATTTCATCAGAAAATAAACAACAATTAAAAGATTTAGGTTATAACTTAATGAACAGAAATGTCTAATATACCCTTTTCAAATGCTACAGACTTAGTGCTATTTTCAACTCAAAAACAGTTGTATAAATTGTTGTTAGCACAATTAGAAAAAGATTTTGTATTTTCTGGAGTTGAACTAAATATCAGAAAAAATTGCGCTCCAAAAAATTTGGTAGCAACCTTACAATTTGAAATTAAAAATTTAATATTAAATGATTTTACGGGCTATTTAAATTTATTATACAGAATTGATGTTTCTGAAAAAGAAATTAAAAACACCGATGGTTCAGATATTAATTTACTTTCGCAACAAGTTTGTTTTCTGATTTTAAAAAGAGAATGGCAAAAAGTTTGGATTCGTTCAAATTCAGGAAGTTAATTCCAACAGATTTTAATTTTCACAAATTAAGTTGTTTTTTGAATGAAAATATTGCTTAAAATCTAAATATGTAGTAATATTGCAACACCATTTAGGTCCCATAGCTCAGTTGGTTAGAGCACCTGACTCATAATCAGGTGGTCCTTGGTTCGAGCCCAAGTGGGACCACAAAAAATAACGAATTGGCTTTCATTTATTGAGAGTCATTTTTTTTGTAATTATGGGCGAGAAGTTTACCCAGAGCGCAGCCGAAGGAAGCCCAAGTGGGGCCACTTTTAGTAACAAGGTTTTACAGAGATGTAAATCCTTTTTTTATTTAAACAGGTAAGCATAGGTTAATCATTTTTGGTTCTCTTTATTTAGTAAATTATAATAATCTTATGCTTACGTATTTTGAAGTAGTAATTGATAATTCTTCTATCGTGAACTACAAGATAAAACCACTTAACAAATTTTAACATGCAACCTTATCAATTTTATCACACAACCGCATGTGTTTTATCACACAACCGCATGAATTAGGGGTAAATAACTACTATTATTATATAAATAATGTAGTATATTTTAATAAAATAAGTAGTATTTATTTGTAGAAATAGTAGTATTTTTATAAAGTTTAGTTAAACCCTTTGTGTTAGTGGGTTTTGTAAACACTTGTGTAAAGATAACTAAAATTCATTAAAAAATAAATTTAAAGCATTGTAAATCTGTAAATCATGGCTATACGATATAGAATAACCAAAAGAAGTAATACTATTGCAAATAATAAAAAAGAGCAGTTTATTATGCAGGCGGTGAGTACAGGCACGGTTAATGTTGATACCATCAGTAAAGAAATAAGCAGTGAATGTAGTTTGAGTATTGTTGATGTTAAAGCGGTGTTAATTGCTTTGGGGATTAAATTACTACATCATATAGAAGATGGAAAAATAGTTGATTTAGAAGATATCGGTAAATTTAAAATCGGATTTCAATGTAAAGCAGATGAGCTTGCCAGTAATTTAACGCCCAAACGAAATATTAAAAAATACCATTTAAATTACCAACCATCTATTGTTATAAAGCATCGATTAAAAAAAGGAATAACAACTTACAAAGAAGGAAGTAGAAGTGTATAGAAAATGCATTGAAGATGATGTAAAATATACAGGTTATCTATCACTTAAAAATGATTTTTTATAATACAATTAACATCAAATTATAAACTTTAGGACTACAAAAAAACCTTTCAAAATTGAAATGCTTTTTTATTTTCGTTGAGTTATATTTTTAAAATTTAATTACCTTTTTACTAATGGTTCCATTATTGGTAATAACATTTACAATATATACACCACTTTGCGCATTAATAGGAATTTTAATAGTTTGAGTATCAAATCCTTTTTTGATAGATTTAATTTGTTGCCCCAGCATATTATGAATGTTGATTTCCTTAATTTCTACTGATTTATTTTTGTTGATATAAATGGTGCTTTCAGGATTATTTAAGTAGATGTTGACAAAATCTTCTATAAAACTTTCTTCTTCAATTGCTAATGATTTTTGTGTTTGAAGCAGCAGTTCAAAACGATTGGAATAGGTTCCGGGACTTAAATTTATCTCAAAAGTTGCATTTCTAAGGTTGTAAAGCATCCCATTAAGATTGTCTTTTATAAAGATATCCGTTTCTAGTGGTATGTTTTCTAATTTATCAATGCTAATTTTTGCTAAGCCACTCGTGGCGACTTTAACTTCTAAAGGTAAAACTCTGTCGTTATCCAAAGTTGGAACCGCTTGTATAATAAACTTAGCAGTAGGGGTGAACCACGACATGTCTTCGGTAAATTTTTCGTTATTAATAGCATCGTAACCTATATCAATGCCATCAGTAGTGTTTGGAATAAAAGCCACTAAAATTTGTCGATGCAAACCTGTGGGTGAGCTATATTTTAAGTAAATTCTTGGGTAATTATCTTCAACGGCTATTTCAAATTTTGTAGCTTTAGTAGCTCTATTATTTCTGAGGAATTGAGAATCAAGTGCATTTTCTTTTTTAAATATACGCTGGCTATTTTTAAAATGGATTTCACCGCTCTCTAAACCAGTTACAAAAAATCCTTGTGCAACGGGTATGAATCTCTGAGCAGATTTACTTGATTGATTTGAAGTCACTTTAATTCTAGCATCGGTAGAAATAGCCTTTGTGCCCCCGTTGACCCCCGCCGATAAATTGTAGATAGAGTAACCTCCTTCGTATGATTTTAAAAAATGAGTTCCGCCTCCAAAATGATCCCAAAAATAGAGATTTCCATCGATGATATTGGTTGATCTATTTCCTGTTTTACCAGTAGCATCTATTTTAATATTATCTTCAATAAACTGTTTGGCATCTATAGCTGATGGATATGGGTTTCCTATAAGATATTGTTTTCCAGCATCAATCATTAAATTGATGTCACCATTATTGGGTTTGCCAACAAACGTATAATTTTGTTCGGCAAAAGTAGAATTAGACCCTTTTAATGTAAAACCTTCCCCTGGTTTTAAAACACCATCTTTACCAACAGCTGTCCAAGCGTTATAATCACCTGCTGCTTTATTGGTGAATTTATACATCCAATAGGCGCTTAATTTAATTGACGGACCTGCTAAAGTAGGTATTACCTTAGTGTCAGCATATGTAAAAGCTGCTCCAAAGTCAATAGTTTTTAGACTGCTTGGAAAGCTGCCATCTCTCAGTACTCCAGCTATCGTATAGTTTGTTCCGATTGCATTAACAGGAGATCCCCAATAATTGTATTTAAAATTATCTGAAGTTCCTTGTTGATCTATTTCTAAGGTTCCTGTACTTGCTGAATCAAAAGTGCTAACATTACCTTGCACCAATTGAGACTCATTATTTAAATCTATTTTGCCGTTTAGGGTTAAGATGCCTTCAACGAATAAAGTATTGTTCTCTATGATTAATGTGGTGCCGCTTTCAAAAACTATATTTTTAACATATCCCTCAGGATTTGAATTTAAAATTGGAAATCTATTACCTGTTGGGCTTGTTGGGATTAAAACATCTAAATTATTTGAAATACTAGGAACGCCCACACACCAGTTTCCTGCGGTATTCCAATCGGTACTTACAGAGCCGTTCCAAACGTTATTGGCTGGTTGTGTGTTAATAACCACATTTGCTGAAGCTGTTGAAACACATCCAGCAGCATTTGTAACAGTATAGTTATAGGTAGTACTGGCTGCAAGTCCTGAAATTGTTGTACTTGTTCCAGTGCCTGTAATTGCTCCAGGATTAATTGTCCAAGTTCCTGACGCTGGCAATCCATTTAAAACAACACTTCCTGTTGAAGTTGCACAAGTTGGC
>CAMTWE010000096.1:0-1240 GCA_947085395.1 uncultured Bacteroidota bacterium
CTGCAAATAAACTTTCATCTTTAGCTTTTATGTCATAACCGCTTAAATTTCCAACTTCAAAACCTTTTATTCCTCCCAATATTTGTTCATGAAAAGTTCCAATAGAATTATTTATTGATTTGTCAATTTGTCTTAAAATTTCTGCCTGAATTAAATTTTCTTCATCAATATCATTGAATTTTGCATCAAAAGTTAACTTAATCGTATCAACTTTATTGCTATAAAAATTCTTTTTTGTAATGTTATTTTTAGCATTTAAATATGCTTTATGAAGATTTGCAATGCAATCAATAAAATGCTCATCCGAAATAAAATCTACGTATTTATTTTTCATCAATTTTTAAATTTCTGTTGGAGCTAATTTATGAATTAAATTTCATTTTTCATTTTTATAAACTTAAACAAAATTAACCGCCATCTATTGTATCTTTGCGAAAAATAAAATTTTGGCGCTGATATTAAACATAGAAACTGCTACCAAAAATTGCTCGGTTAGTATTGCTGATAGCGGTAAAATTATCGCTTTAAAAGAAATTAATGAAGGAGGATATACACATGCCGAAAATTTACATCCTTTTATTGAAGCAGTTTTAAAAGAAGCCAAACTTAACATCAACCAAATTGATGCCGTTGCCGTTAGCAAAGGCCCGGGTTCATATACCGGTTTACGTATTGGCGTTTCTGCTGCTAAAGGCATTTGTTTTGCAATTGATAAACCACTTATTAGTATTGATACCCTTCAAGTTTTGGCTGCTCAACTTAACATTGAAAACGGATTTATGATTCCGATGATTGATGCGCGCAGAATGGAAGTTTACGCGGCAGTTTACAATCATCAACATATTTTAGTTCGAAAAATAATGGCAGAAATTATCGATGAAACATCTTTTATAAACTATTTAGATACTGCAAAAGTTTATTTTTTAGGCGATGGAACCGAAAAATGCCAATCAATTATCCAGCATCCAAATGCTATTTTTTTAGCAAATACTTTTCCGTCTGCTACCCAAATGGGTGTTTTATCCGAAGAAAAATATCATCAAAACACCTTTGAAGATGTTGCTTATTTTGAGCCGTTTTATCTCAAAGATTTTGTAACTACTATGAAACTTTAAAACAAACTTGCTTATCAACCAATTGTTGAAAACAAATCATTTTTAACTAAAATCATAACATTGGCTTAACATTAGCCGAAGTAATTTTGTGCCAAAATATGAAAACCAAATTTTATGGAAAATTA
>CAMTWE010000097.1:0-1231 GCA_947085395.1 uncultured Bacteroidota bacterium
CAATTGAAGAGGATTATAAATCCTGTTCAAATCCCCCCAAAAAACTTGACGATAACTCCATAGAAAGACTGAAAAGCAATCGGTTCCGTTCAACACGGGTTTCATTGTTCGTGCTGCGCACGCAACGAAACCTTAGCTGTTAGCTGTTGTTTTTCTTTGTCGCTACTATTGAATAAATCATTGGGATTTTATTGTCAAGATGTTTTATACGATACTTTTTTGGTTCAAATTCTATAGTATCTATAAAGCAGTTATAAGGTGAATAATCAAATTCATCAAAGGTATTTATTTCAAGTCCGTTTTTGATTAAACTGTTTAAAATTTCACTTATTCCGTGATTCCAACATACAGTTTCTTGATGAATAGGAGCATTTCTGTCTGCATAAGTTCCACTTTCAGTTTCTACAATTGCGCCTGAATTGAAATAATTATAATTTATTTTTTCAAAATTGTCATCAAACATCCAAACAACTGGGTGAAATTCTACGAATACCAGTTTTCCATTTGGTTTTAAATATTTTGAAATAATTTTTGCCCATTTGTCAATGTCTGGAAGCCAGCAGATTGTGCCATAACTTGTAAAAACAATATCAAACTGCTTGTCCAAATGTTGTGGCAGGTCGTAAATGTCACAACAAATAAAGTCAGCTTTTATATTAGTTTTTTCTGCGAGCGAATTAGCTTTATTAATTGCATTGTCTGATAGGTCTACACCTATAACTTTTGCACCAAGCCTGCCTAAAGAAATTGTATCTTGTCCAAAGTGGCATTGAAGGTGAAGAATACTTTTATTTGAAATGTCTCCGAGTAATTTTAACTCAATGTCGTTAAGCGAAGTATTACCTTTTAAAAAACCATTTAGGTCATAGAAGTCTGATTTAATATGAAAGTCAGTTCTACTATTCCAAGTTAGTTTGTTTTTCGCTATGTAGTTTATGTCGGTCATTGTCCTTTAAAATAACAGCTAACGTTCGGTTGGCGGCTTGGCGAAGTTGGCGATTTTCACCACAAATGTTCATACGAGGCACACACTTCAAATTTACGAAAAACTTTCATACGAAGCACTGAACCGCCACTTTTGCCAAACCCGTGTGTGTGCCCTGCATATGCAGGACACACCCCGAAAGCTTTTCAAATAGTTCAAAAATACAAATTTTGGCATAAGAAACAAGTTTTTGGGGTGTTATTTTTCTAGAGGGTGCGAGTCCCTTATAGGCGGATTAACAATCCG
>CAMTWE010000098.1:0-2020 GCA_947085395.1 uncultured Bacteroidota bacterium
GGGTGATTGGCACCTTCACCTACAAAAATAATATTGTTAACAACATCGGTTTCAATCACAAATAAGGGCTCAATGGTGCCACCAACATGCAATCCTTTGCGCTGACCGATGGTAAAGTAATGGGCACCAAAATGCTTTCCAACTATTTTTCCATCTGTAATTTCATAGTTAATGGCAGTTGATTTATATTGTAACGCCGTTTCTTTATTTTCAAATTTAGGCAATGGTTGATGGTACTTATCAAATGTTTTTGGAATCTGAACAATAACACCATCTTTGGGTTTTAATTGTTGCTGTAAAAAATCTGGTAAACGTACTTTTCCGATAAAACACAAACCCTGAGAATCTTTTTTCTCTGCGGTAATCAAATCTAACTCAGCAGCAATGGCACGTACTTCCGCTTTTTGTAATGATCCGATAGGAAAAAGTGATTTAGCCAATTGTTCCTGAGAAAGTTGACAAAGAAAATAAGATTGGTCTTTTTGTGGATCTTTACCCGCTAATAATTTATAAACCGTTGTTCCGTTAATCTCTTCTTCAGATTTACGGCAATAATGACCAGTACCTACAAAATCAGCGCCCAATTCTAAGGCGATTTTTAAAAAAACATCAAATTTAATTTCACGATTACAGAGTACATCCGGATTGGGAGTTCTTCCCAATTCATACTCGCGGAACATATAATCGACTATTTTTTCTTTGTATTGTTCGCTTAAATCAACCACCTGAAAAGGAATTCCCAACTTTTCTGCAACTAACATGGCATCATTGCTATCTTCTAACCACGGACATTCATCAGAAATAGTTACCGAAGTATCGTGCCAATTTTTCATAAAAAGTCCGATTACTTCATATCCTTGTTGCTGTAACAAATACGCTGCTACACTACTATCTACCCCACCCGAAAGTCCGACAATTACCCGTTTCATATTTTTATTTTAATCACTGCAAAGATACAGAAATGTTGAAAGTATAAATGTTTAAATGTAGAAAGTAATAATGTTGTAATGTTGAAATGCAATAAAGTTTTGTACCCTGATTTCAAGATTCTTAATTGCATCAGGATTAATTTAAAAATATAGCTCCCCAATACTTGATACCAGCTACCAGCTACCAAATAACTACACACTCCTACTACCTTCTTTATAGGTTATTATCCCTTTTTTTAAGCGGTGTTTTATAGCAATCGAGGGTTGGTAATTTAAATGGTATTTTTTAATATTACGTTTTGGTGTTAAGTTAGCGGCATTTTCTTCTGCTTTACATTGAAATCCGATTTTAAATTTACCAATATCTTCTAAATCAACAATTTTACCTTCTTCAATATGAAACTGTAATTTAATTCCCAAAGCAATTAGAACAGCTTTCACATCAACAATACTCAAACTACATTCTTGGCTAATTTCTTTACTGATGGTATTTACATCAACCGTTCCTGTACTTACTGCCTGCATAATAAATTGCTCTTTTTTATGATTTGCAATGGTGTTGCTTCTTTTCGTTATTCTGTATCGAATTGCCATAATTTACTGATTTCAATTTTTATAATCTATTATTTGATTTAGTTTTATTATCTTTACCAAAGTACTTACAAAACCCAATCACACAAAGGGTTAAACTAAACTTTATAAAAATACTACTATTTCTTCAAATAAATACTACTAATTTTACTAAAATATACTACATTATTTCAGCAATTATACTAGTTATTTATCCTAATTTATGCGGTTGAATGCTAAAACCAATGCGCTAGTTTGTTAAAGTTTATGCGGTTGAATGATAAGTTTATCCTAAAGATTTGATATAATAAACCTAATTCAATCAAAATTTAGCATAAAAAAAAATTTGAAATGAACAGATTAAATCATAAAATCTTCTTTTCCCTAACTATCCCCTTAGTATCTCAGAAGTATCTCAGAAGTATTTCCAAAGGAACTATGCTTAATATGCATAAAAAAACCACGCCGTTTGGCGTGGTTTTTCATTGATAAACCCTGAATTTATCGTTTAATTACTTTTA
>CAMTWE010000099.1:0-18051 GCA_947085395.1 uncultured Bacteroidota bacterium
AATTTTTAGAAAATAAAGATAAAATTCTCAATTTTATAAGTAGTAAGTAGTAGCTGGCTGTTGGCTGTTGGCTTTTAGCAGTAGGTTTAAATTTTTCATTTTTCATTTTTCTTTTTTTTACATCTCACTTCTGAACCCTGAGCGTAGCCGAAGGGCACATCTCATTTTCATTTTTCATTTTTCATTTTTCAATTTTTTTTGCGCATTAAAATAGTACATTTGTTGTTATAAAAATTTAAAAATGAGCATTAGAACCATTAAAGATTATTTTATTATCACTCTTAAAGGAATAGCTATGGGCGCCGCCGATGTTGTTCCTGGAGTGTCGGGCGGCACAATTGCTTTTATTTCTGGTATTTATGAAGAGCTGTTACAAACAATAAATTCTTTTAATTTCGGATTAATTAAAGTTTTTAAAGAGGGTGGCATCAAAAAAGTTTGGAAAGCCATTAATGGTAATTTTTTAGTTTCACTTTTATCGGGTATTTTTTTAAGCATCCTTTCCCTAGCAAAATCAATTTCTTGGTTGTTAGAACATAAACCAATTATGGTTTGGTCATTTTTCTTCGGATTGGTTTTAGCCAGTATATTTTTTGTGGGGAAACAAATTAAGCAATGGAATTATAAAATTTTTATCGGACTGATTCTAGGCGCTATTTTTGCTTATTTTATCACCATTCTCAGACCGATGGTTACAGAAAGTTCATCCAGTATATTTTACTTTTTTGCGGGTTCTTTAGCCATTTGTGCCATGATTTTACCTGGTATTTCTGGTTCATTTATTTTAGTTTTATTGGGCGCCTATAAACCAATATTAAATGCAATTCATGAAAAAAACATACAATTACTTTTTATATTTATTTCTGGTGCTGTTGTTGGATTACTCAGTTTCTCACGAATCTTAAAATGGCTTTTTAACCATTATAAAAATTTAACATTAGCAGTTTTAACCGGGTTTTTAATTGGTTCACTCAATAAAATTTGGCCTTGGAAAGAGGTGTTAGAATCCAAAGAAATGAACGGTAAATTAATTATTTTAAATGAACAAAGTATTTCTCCAACAAATTATTTAGGTGACAATCAAATTTTTTATGCATTGGCATTAGCAGTTTTCGGATTTTTACTTATATTGATACTCGAAAAAATAGCTAACAGAAAATCTTTAGATTAATGAAAAAAAACCGTACACTTTTAGACAATATAATCTTGTTTTTCAAAGGAATATTGATGGGTGTTGCTAATAAGGTCCCCGGTGTTTCTGGCGGAATGGTTTCTTTTGTCTTAAATTTTTATGAAGAAATGATTTATTCATTTCAAAAAGTAAATAAAAAGGCCTTTAAATTATTGGTTGATGGTAGGTTTAAAAGTTTTTATAATTACACCAATAGTACTTTTTTATTGTTAATTATTGGCGGAAATGTGGTGAGCTATTTTACCGTTTCGCTTATGATTGATTTTTTATTAAAACAATATGAACTTTATGTTTGGAGTACTTTTTTTGGGTTGATAATCGGTTCTATTTATTACATCAGTAAAGGATATGATGATTGGAGTTATAAAAATATAACAGCTTTAGTAGTTGGTATAACAATAGGTATTGCAATCAGTTTTATGAATCCTGCTAAAGAAAATGACAACCTATGGTTTGTTTTTTTATGTGGCGCTATTGGCATTATCGGTATGACTTTACCCGGTTTATCGGGCTCATTTATTCTTATTTTAATGGGCAATTATGTGTTGCTTTTAGTAGATTCTGTCAATGAATTGTACAAAACTATAATAGAAATAGCTTCAGGCGATTTTAATTTTATCAACAATTCAGCCAGAATTAGATATTTACAAATTATCACCGTTTTTGCTGCTGGTTCTACCTTTGGTTTGGTAACAACCTCTCATATTATAGGATTTATTTTAAAAAGATGGCATCAATTGGTAACTGCACTTATAATCGGATTTATTTCTGGCTCCTTAGGAATAGTTTGGCCTTGGAAACATGAAATTTATAAAATTGAAAACGGAGTTTTTCTTTACGATAAAATGGGTAATAAAATAGTTGAAAATTATCAACGTTATTTACCAAGTTTTACATCAACTGAAACATGGAATGCCATATTATTTATTTTCTTCGGAATTGCTTTGGTTTTAATACTTGATTATTATGGACAAAAATTGCGCGCAAGAAAATCAAAAAAGTAGTTTTGGATTGATAGGAAAAAACATTCCTTATTCATTTTCGAAACAATATTTTACAGAAAAATTTCATCAGTTAAATTTTAAAAATCATGAATTTGAAAATTTTGATTTGGATGATTTAGATAAGTTACCCACAATTTTAAAAAAATATCCGCATTTAAAAGGATTGAGTGTTACCATACCTTATAAAGAACAAATTATTAATTTTTTAGATGATATTTCTTCGGATGCAAAAATAATTGGCGCAGTTAATTGTATAAAAATCAAAAATCAGAAATTAATAGGATTCAATACAGATGTTGTCGGATTCGAAAATTCTTTTAAACCAAACCTAAAACCATTTCATCAAAAAGCACTTATTTTAGGAACTGGTGGCGCCTCAAAAGCAGTAAAATTTGTATTAAATAAATTAGAAATTCCCTTTATTTCAGTGGCTAGAAATCCAAAAAACATAGATGAAATTGCGTATCAATCTTTAACCCATCAACTAATTTTAGAACATCAAATTATCATTAATTGTACGCCAGTTGGCACATTTCCATCAGTAAATGATTTTCCAAAAATACCTTATGAAAGTTTAACATCGCATCATTTTTTATTCGATTTAATTTACAATCCACCAGTAACAATGTTTCTTAAAAAAGGAAAAGAAAAAGGTGCTTTAATTAAAAACGGATTTGAAATGTTAGCGCATCAAGCAGAAAAAGCATGGGAAATTTGGACTTTAGATTAACTAATTTTCAAATACTTGGCAATTAATCGACAAAGAGGTCAAATAAAAAGAGAATTTTTCGTTTCTTTGTTAGCTACAAAATATCAATAAGATAAGTTGTGTATTTAGGAACCTTAAACATTATAAAATGTTAGAAAAAATTCAAGAAAATCTGCACGAGTCAGAGGTAAGTACCGAAACTGTTAAAGCACAGGAAATCGAAAAAATAGAAGAAAAAGAAGAATTAACACCAGAAGTTGTTGTTGATGAAGTCAAAAATTTGGTGATAAATGAACCAACATTGGTTGAAGAAGATGAAATAGCTTCACCAGAAGTGGTTTTAATATCTGAAAATGAAGAACAAGTAGCAAAATTTCAGGAAATTGTAGTTGATGCTCTAGAAGATGAAGTAGATTTAAATGTTGAAAATGAAATTGTTAGTGAGTTAATTGATGATGAAGAAATCAATGAAAAATTTGATGACAATACACCTTTAGTTGTTACAACCGATGATATAGATTTTTCATCAATGACAATGGAACAACTTTTAGCTACGCTACAAAATATAATTAGCAATCAAGAAGTTCATGAAATTAAGCGCAATATAGACCTTCTTAAAAAGGAGTTTAATGTTAAACACAGTGAGTTACTTCATGAAACTAAAAAAGCATTTTTAGAAGCAGGAAATGAAGCTATTGATTTTCATTTTGACAGTCCTTTAAAAGTAGAATTTGATAATTTATATTCAGATTATGCTTCAAAACGCAGAAAACATTACGCAGATATTGATACTACTTTAAAGCAAAATTTAACGGCAAGAACTGCTATTATTGAGCAACTTAAAAATTTAATTGATAGTGGAGATTCCTCAATTATGTACAAAGAATTTAAAAATCTTCAACAAAGATGGAATGAAATTGGTGCTGTACCTAGAAATAATTATAACGATACATGGAAAACATACCATCATCATGTAGAGCGTTTTTATGATTTATTACACCTTAATAAAGATTTAAGAGATTTAGATTTTAAACACAATTTAGAAGAAAAACAAAAATTAATTGCTTTTGCCAATGAATTATTGTTAAATGAGGATATAGAATATTGCTTTAGAGAGCTTCAAATGCTGCATAAAGTTTGGAAAGAATTAGGACCCGTAGATCGTGAACATAGAAATGAAGTTTGGGATCAGTTTAGCAACCTTACCAAAGCAATACATGATAAAAGACAAGATTTTTATAAAGGTTTAAGAAATGGTTTTGAAGAAAATATTCAAAAAAAGGAGCAGTTAATTGCAGCAATCAACGCCATTGATTTTACTCAAAATAAAACACATGCAGATTGGCAAAAATGTATTGTAAAAATTGAACTGTACCGCAAAGAATTTATTGAAATCACCAATATTCCACGTAAAAAAAATGAAGAATTGTGGAATAAATTTAAAGAAGCTACCCGCGCTTTTAATAAAGGAAAAAATGATTTTTATAAAGACATCAAACAAGAACAACAAGACAATTTAACGCTGAAAATTCAATTAGTAGAAAAAGCAAAAGCTTTAAAAGACAGCGATGATATTGAAAAAACAGCTGAAATTTTGAAGAAAATTCAGTTAGATTGGAAAAAAATTGGTCATGTTCCTAAAAAATATTCCGATAAACTTTGGAAAGAATTTAAAGATGCTTGTAACGATTTCTTTAATAGATATCATAAAATACAAGATGCAGATAATGAAGTACAATTGGTTTCATTTTCTAAGAAAAAAGAATTTTATGAGCAATTTAAAAATAGGGTAGAAGCCGATGAAGAAATATCTTTTGACGAACTTAAAGAAATTATCAATCAGTGGGCAGTTTTAGGTAGTTTACCTCAAAATTTAAAACATATCGAAATTAAATTCAACAAGCTTTTAGATAAAGTTTTTGGTAAACTTTCTTTAGATCCAAATGCTAAAGAATTGTTTAAGTTTAAGAATATCATGGAGAGTTTCTTACAACAGAAAAAATATCATAAGTTAGACAGTGAGCAAATGTTTATACGTAAAAAAGTGGATGAAATAGCTAAAGAAGTACAGCAATTAGAAAACAACATCAGTTTTATTTCTAATGTAAAAGAAGACAATCCACTTGTTATAAATGTTAGGAAAAGTATAGAAAAAGGCAATGAAAATTTAGCACTTTGGAAAGAAAAACTTAAGTTTTTAGCAAGCTTGAATTATTAAAATATAAAAATCCCCAAAAGGGATTTTTTTATTTAACAAAAATTAATCTTTTGGATTTTTATATAAAAAACTAAAGATTTTATATTGGGTTTATCCCGATTTAGTGTTTGTACTTCACAATGAAATTGTGATGATTAAAAACACTTATTCGATTCAGCATTTGAAAAATGCTGAATTTGGGGATTAACAATATTTCTTAACCAAATCTATGTAACCCTGTTTGGCTTCATCTTCACTTAAGTGGGTAATTTGCAGCCAAGCATTTAGTTTAAAAGCATTGATTAATTCTACATCGCCATTGGCAGATTTATAATTAGAACCATTGCTTGCTTGCTTGTAATAAGCATAAAGTTGCAACATAATATCGGGCGGTAATTTTATTTTTGAAGAAGATGCTTTTAGAAAAGCTCTTTCAAATTCTTTATCTAAATCTGTCTTCATAAAAAAAAATATTATTTTAAAGCAATAATATCAATTCCGCCTTTTACTTTTTGATTTAACTGTACGTTAAGTTTTGTATTTAAAGGCAAATAAATATCAATTCTAGAGCCAAATTTGATAAATCCAGCATCTGTTCCTTGCACAACTTGCATGCCTTCAATAGCGTAATTTACAATTCTTTTGGCCAGTGCCCCTGCAATTTGTCGGTATAAAACATCGCCAAAAACTTCATTTCCTACTACAATAGAAGTTCTTTCATTTTCTGTGGATGCCTTTGGATGCCACGCAACCAAATATTTTCCTGGATGATATTTGCTGTATTTTACCAAACCGCTCATTAAATAACGGGTAACATGAACGTTGATTGGCGACATGAAAATAGAAATCTGTAATCGTTTATCTTTAAAATATTCAGCTTCATAAACTTCTTCAATAACCACAACTTTACCATCAACTGGTGCAATAATATGATTATTATTAAGGGTAGTTTGTCTATTCGGATTTCTAAAAAATTGTAAAATCATCACATAAAAAAACAATACAATAAATGACAATAAACTTTCTAGCCATTTTAATTCAATATAACTATCGATAAGTAAAATTGAACCTCCTGTAATTATAGAGGCAATCGTAATTATTTTATAACCTTCTTTATGAAACATTGTATGATATAAATTGTAAATAAATAAATATAAATGGTGCTGCAAATATAACACTATCTAACCGATCTAAAAAACCACCATGACCGGGAATAAAATCTCCACTATCTTTAACACCTGCTTGTCTTTTAAACATAGATTCTATTAAATCTCCTAAAACGCCAAAAGTACTCACTATAAAAGCTATAATAAACCATTGAGTTAGGGTATATGAATCGAAAAAATTGGATAAAATATAACTACCTATAAAAGCCGCGAGCATGCCTCCTAAAAATCCTTCTATTGTTTTATTGGGCGATATTCTTTTTAATAATTTATATTTTCCAAAATTGCTTCCTATGATATAGGCAAAAGTATCATTGGTCCAAATTAAAAGAAAAACGCCTAAAATTGTTGTGTTAATGTATTGAATATTAGGATTTAAAAATGGTATTTGTGCAATTAAAGTAAAAGGCACAGCAATATAAATTACCGATAAAAATATCTTGCCCAAATGGTTTACAACTTCTTCTTTTTTATAGAAAAGGATGGAAACAAAGGTGACAAAAATGGTTAAAAACAAGAAAACACCTGCATATCTAAATATTCCGATATAAGGCACTTCTTCTACATTAAAAATGTTTCCAAAAATAAACATCATTACTCCTATAATGTACGGAAAAGCACTTTTTAAATTTATGAGTCTATTAAACTCATAAATGCAAAAAAGCATTAAGACAAAAAAGAGTGCAATAAAAGTAAGTTTGTGAAAAAGTATGCAAAAAATAAGGGTTCCTGCAAACCAAAAAGCTGATTTAGCTCGGGTTAAAAAGTTTTTCATATTATAAATCTTCTACTAAAAGCAAATATAGGTTTTTAGAATTTGTATAGCCGTAATTTAAAAAATTGTCATTCTTCATGGGGGTAAAATTTTTGATAGTTCCAATATTTGTTGGAATGTTTCCGCGGTTTCTATTGTTGATACCACACAAACCATCACTGGTGGTATTTACAATTTGACTTGTTTTGGCGTAAACAATAAAATGATCTGAAAAATCTGCTAATTTATGTTCTTTTAACTGATTAGAAGAAAATAATATACTGCCATTTTCAGAAATAAGTTGCTCGCATTTTGTTAAAAAGGGAGCATTTTTATTGATATCTTTTATTAAATTTATAGGAATTGTACTAGTAAATTTAATTAATACATCATCAAAACAGCTAATACTATACCAATGATTTTCTTTAATAATTTGATGGAGGTTGTTTAAAGCATCTTCCATAGAGGTACAATACAAAAATTTACCTCCATTATTAATGAAGTTATGAACAAAAAAATCATCTAAAGATAAGTTAACAGGAATTTCTTCAATCTCCTTTTCTTCAGATGATTTATTTATTAAACTAAATAATTGTTCTAATTTTTTTAAAAAACTCATTATTACCACCGAATTGGCTCAAAAATACAAAAAGTATTGATTTATTCAGTAATATCTGTTGAATTTTCGAGCGTTTCAGTGCTATTATTTTCAATTACTTCTGTCAAGTTTTTAACTTCTTCAACTTCAATTTCTTTTTCAAAAGGTCTTTTTCCAAAAATCAATTCTAAATCGTCTTTAAAAATAACTTCTTTAACCAAAAGTTGTTCTGCCAAAGCTGTTAGTTTGTCTTTGTTTGCTGTCAGAATTTCAATTGCGCGCTCGTATTGATTTTCAATTAAAATTGAAATTTCTTTATCAATAATTTGAGCAGTTTCCTCACTATATGGTTTAGAAAAAGTATATTCTGATTGATTGGATGAATCATAATAAGTAATATTTCCTATTTTTTCATTCAATCCATATATAGTAACCATTGCCCTAGCTTGTTTGGTTACTTTTTCCAAATCACTTAATGCGCCTGTAGAAATTTTATCGAAAATAATTTTTTCTGCAGCTCTACCACCAAGTGTTGCACACATTTCATCTAACATTTGATCTGTCTGAACAATCATGCGTTCTTCTGGCAAATACCAAGCCGCTCCTAATGATTGACCTCTAGGAACAATAGTAACTTTTACCAAAGGTGCAGCGTGTTCTAATAACCAACTTACGGTTGCATGACCAGCTTCGTGGAAAGCAATGGTGCGTTTTTCTGCTTTGGTGATGATTTTATTTTTCTTTTCTAAACCGCCAACAATTCTATCTACAGCATCTAAAAAGTCTTGATGTTCTACTGCTTTTTTGCCTTTTCTAGCTGCAATTAAAGCGGCTTCATTACAAACATTGGCAATATCAGCGCCTGAAAATCCGGGAGTTTGTTTGGATAAAAATTCGATATCAACACTGGTATCAACTTTTATAGGTTTTAAATGAACGGCAAATATTTCAGCTCTTTCATTTAAGTCTGGCAAATCAACATAAATTTGACGGTCAAAACGTCCAGCTCTTAACAGTGCTTTGTCCAAAACATCAGCACGGTTGGTAGCCGCTAAAACAATGACGTTAGAATCAGTTCCAAATCCATCCATTTCAGTTAATAACTGATTTAAAGTGCTTTCTCTTTCGTCATTACCGCCCGTAAAATTGCTTTTACCGCGCGCTCTACCAATAGCATCAATTTCATCAATAAAAATAATTGAAGGAGCTTTTTGTTGCGCTTGTTTAAATAAATCTCGAACTCTTGAAGCGCCAACTCCTACAAACATTTCCACAAAATCTGAACCCGATAAAGAATAAAATGGAACGTGTGCTTCACCAGCCACTGCTTTTGCTAATAGGGTTTTTCCAGTTCCTGGAGGGCCAACTAATAAAGCGCCTTTCGGAATTTTACCTCCTAAAGCGGTATATTTTTCTGGATTTTTTAGAAAATCTACAATTTCCTGAACCTCTTCTTTAGCACCAACCAATCCGGCTACATCTTTAAAAGTAGTTTTAACCAAGGTGTCTTGATCAAATAATTTTGCTTTTGATTTACCAATGTTGAAAATTTGTCCACCTGCACCACCTGCACCACCAGACATTCTTTTCATAAAATAAAGCCAAACACCAATAAAAAGTAAAATAGGTAAAAAGCTAATAAGAATCTCGGTCCATTTACTAGATTCTTCGAATTTTATTTCAATAGGATGGCCTTCAATTTTAGCTTTGTCAAGATATTCTTGAAAAAGTTTTAAATCACCATATTGTAATTGGTAATGCGCTCCGGTATTTGGTGTTCCAAATGCACCTTTTTTGGCATTTTTTTTATGAATTTCTTTTTCGAGTGCTTGCGGTGTTAAATAAACTCCAGCAGTTCTGTCTTGCGCAAAAATGACTATTTTTTGAACATCATCATCTTTCAAATATTTTTCAAAATTAGTTAGAGGAATCTTAAATGATTCATTGCTAGATCCTGAATTTTGAAAAAACATTAATATAAGAAAAATAAATGCGGCCGTATAAAACCAATTGATATTGAACTTTGGTTTTTGATTTAATTTTCCTTTTTTATCCTGATTGTTAGGTGTTTCCATCTATATATTTTAAAATGAAGATTTTATTATTTTATGAAATATGAGTAATGGTAGCATCGCCCCAAAGTCCTTCTATATCGTAAAATTCGCGTGTTTTCTTTTGAAAAACATGAACCACTACATTGATATAATCTAACAAAACCCATTCAGCGTTTTGTTCGCCTTCTACATGCCAAGGATTGTCTTTAAGTTGTTTGCTGGTTAATTTTTGAACAGCCCCAGTAATCGCATTTACATGTGTGTTGGAGGTTCCAGAGCAAATTATAAAATAATCACACACAGAGTTTTCAATTTTTCTTAAATCGAGCAATTGCACTTCTAGTCCTTTTACATCATCTATTCCCTTTAAAATTACGGAGATTAAATCGTCTATACTTTTTGTTTTTTTTGTCATTAAAAAAATTTTAGTTTTGCTGCAAAGTTATTGTTTTTTTACTTGTAAATTACAGTTTCTATAGAAGCTATAAATTTTCACTATGAATATAATCAAACTTAATGCCATTGATTCTACCAATGAATTTCTTAAAAGATTAAAAAGAGAAACTCATTTGGTTGATTTTACTATTGTTACTGCACAATTTCAAACAAAAGGCAAAGGACAAATGGAAGCTGTTTGGGAGTCTGAAGCTGGTAATAATTTGATGGTTAGTGTTTTAAAAAAGTTTGATGCGTTTGATATTTCACATCAATTTTATATAAGTATTGCTACTTCATTGGCAGTTTATAAAACTTTAAGCAACTTTATTTCCGATAAATTACAGCTAAAATGGCCAAACGACATTTTGTCAGATGGTTTAAAAATTGCTGGAATCTTAATTGAAAATACAATTGTTGGTCATCAAATTGTTGATGCTATTATAGGAATTGGCATCAATGTAAATCAACAAATTTTTTCACCTGAAATTAAAAAAGTAAGTTCATTAAAATTAATATTAAAAGCTGAAATAAATAAAGATATGTTGTTGGATATACTTTTAATCAACCTAGAAAAAGAACTTTCAAAGCTTGAAAATCGAGATTTTGGGGCGATGAAAAATGAATATGAAAGTTTATTGTATAAAAAAGGAATTCCTACCATGTTTGAAGATAGTAGGAATTTTAAATTTGTTGGATTGATTAAAAATGTGTCTGATGCTGGTCAACTCATCATTGAATTAGAAAATAATCAGTTAAAATCATTCAATCTAAAAGAAATTAAATTCTTGTAAACTTAAAGTTTACCCATATTTTCTGATAAGGTTTCAATAAATTTTGACAAAGGCCCTTTTAACATCATGGCCATCATCGGGTTAAAATCGCCTTCAAAAAATAATTGAATAGCAGCTTGTGAGTCATTTATTTCCTCAATTTTAGCAGTTAAAGTAAAAGGTAGTTTGCTGCTTGCGGCACCTAAAACTATTTTATTAAAAGGAGTTTTTTCTTTTAAAATCAGTCTGATCTCGGGCATTCCTTTTAAAGCAAAAACAAATGAATTTTCATCGGCTTCAAATTTTTCTATAGATGAAGGCATTATTTGTTTAAAATTCTCAACATTGGTGAGCAACTCAAAAAGTTCCTTAGCCGATTTTTGTACTGTTTTTTTAGAAGTTTCTAATTTCATTTTTATTTTAATTTAACCATTCACTTGGCTTTTTACACCAATTATTTAAGGCATCAATTTCTTTTTCGGTGATGTAATTACTGTTTAAAGCTTGTTCAATTAAAGTTGAATAATTACTCAGCGTAATTAATTTCACCCCTTGTTCTTTAAAATTTGCTGTAGCTTCTTCAAATTCATAAGAAAAAATAGCGGCCATGCCTTTTACATTTGCGCCCGCTTCTTTTAAAGCATTTACAGCATTTAAACTGCTTTTTCCGGTGCTTATCAAATCTTCAATTACCACTACATTACTTCCTTTTTCTAGAAATCCTTCAATTTGATTTTGTTTTCCATGACTTTTAGGTTCTGGTCTAACATACACAAAAGGAAGGCCTAATTCTTCAGCAACCAATACGCCAATACCAATAGCTCCTGTGGCTACACCGGCAATTACATCTGGTTTTCCAAATTCTTCTACTATAAGTTTGGCAAAATTTTGACGGATATGATTTCGAATCATTGGATACGATAAAATTATTCTATTATCACAATAAATAGGAGATTTCCAGCCAGAAGCCCAAGTAAATGGATTGTTAGGTTGAATTTTTACGGCTTTAATTTGTAAAAGTAATTCAGCAATCTTTTTTGCAATATCTTTGTCTTTTATCATGCTGCAAATGTATAAAGTTTTTGTAAAAGAAAATCCAATCATCTTAACAGATTCAAAAAATAATTTGAATCATTTTATCATGATACCTTTTGATACCGTTGAAATGCAAAAAATTGTATCACTTTTATCACAAGATTTATTGAAAGGAATATACCTTTATCATCCTAATTTAGAATTGATGTGGTCTAAATTTCAATCCTATTTTACTGTAGTTGAAGCTGCGGGCGGATTGGTAATAAATGAATTGGATGCGTTTTTAATGATTTATCGTTTTGATAAATGGGATTTGCCAAAAGGTAAAATTGATGTAGGGGAAACCCGTGAAATGGCTGCTTTAAGGGAAGTTAAAGAAGAATGTAATGTGAAAAATTTGATGATTTTAAAGCCCTTAAGTAGCACTTATCATATTTATTCTGAAAATAAAAATAAAAATATTTTAAAAATATCACATTGGTTTAAAATGAGAGGTACTTCATCAGAAAATTTAATTCCGCAAAAAGAAGAAGGGATTTTAAAGGCACAATATATTGATAAAAAGCTTTTGGATGAAGTATTAGGTAATACATATACCAATATCAAAAATTTATTTAAAGAAGTGCAATTAAAACAGTAGTTTTGCGTTTTTATTTTCAAGTTGTTTACAACGATTAAAGCATGAAAAATTTAAATAGATTCACAACGCTATATTATCAATATCTTAAACGAACGGGTCTTTTCCGTTTTTTGGTACGCAACCTTATCAATTTATTTGTCATAATATTTTTTGTGGTTGCAGTAGTTTTTATTGTTGAAAAATATATTATTTCAACCAAAGAAGTTTTTATTCATATTGTTGATAATGTGAGCGGTATTTATGTTTATTTACTTTTTGGGATATCAGAAACATTTTTGGGTTTAATTCCACCCGATTTATTTATTGTTTGGGCAGAGCCCGAAGCTGCATCGATGGGAATAAGCAAATGGTGGATTGTTTTATTATTGTCTGTAATGTCTTATTTGGGTGGATTACTGGCTTTTTTTATTGGTAGATTTTTAAATAAAATACCAAGTATTAATAATTGGTTACTCACCAAACATCAAAATTTAGTGATCAATTTACAAAAATGGGGCGGTATTTTTATTGTATTTGCAGCACTTTTGCCCTTGCCATATTCTGTTGCTACACTTTTAGCTGGTTTAACTTCCTATCCGTTAAGATGGTTGTTATTTCTCGGTATTTTCAGGATTGCCCGATTCTTTATTTACGCTATTTTTCTGTTTTACTTTTTTTAAGTAGCTCTAAATTATTAGCTATTCAATTACAACAGGAGGCACTAATGCCGAAACATCGCCATTATTTCTGATAATATCTCGCACAATACTAGAGCTAATAAATGAAGTGCGCGCGCTGGTTAATAAAAAAACTGTTTCAATTTTAGTCATCACGCGGTTGGTATGTGCAATGGCTTTTTCAAACTCAAAATCTGCCGGATTGCGCAAGCCCCTTAAAATATAATCGATGTTGTTTTTTTTGCAAAAATCAACCGTTAAACCTTCATAAGTTGTAATTTCAATTTTATCAATTCCTTCAAAAGTTTTTTTTATAAAATGGATGCGTTGTTCTAACGAAAACATATACTTTTTATCAAAATTATTACCAATTGCAATCACAACTTTGTCAAATAAAGGAATTGCTCGTTGAATAATATCTACATGTCCCAAAGTAATTGGGTCAAAAGAACCTGGGAAAACCGCTTTTTTCATATTTTTTATTTTAAAGCCATTTCTATGGCATTGGTAAATAATGCTGTTTGTGAAATTCCGGCTTTTGCCGCTTGTTGTGGTAAAATACTTTCTTGTGTTAAACCCGGAACAGTATTCATTTCTAAAAAATAAGGTTCATTGCCAATTAAAATAAATTCTGACCTTGTAAATCCTTTCATATTTAACGAAATATACAGCTTTTTAGCTATTTTTTCGATATTTTCTTCTTGTATTTTTGAAATACGCGCTGGCGTAATTTCTTGTGATTTACCCAAATATTTAGCTTCATAATCAAAGAATTCATTTTCAGAAACAATTTCTGTCATAGGTAAAACAATTACTTCATTTTTATATTCAATAACACCTACAGAAACTTCAATTCCGTCTAAAAATGATTCAATCAAAATTTCAGAATCTTCTGCAAATGCTTTTTCTATTGCTTCTTTTAGCTGCTGTTGTTCTTTTACTTTTGAGATTCCAAAACTAGAGCCCGCATTGTTAGGTTTTACAAAACATGGCAAGCCCACTTTTTTTATAATTTCAGTTTCATTGATTTTTTCACCTTTATTTAAATAAAAGGAAACCGCAGTTTTTGCGCCATATGATTTTACAACACTTAAGCAATCGCGTTTGTTAAAAGTGAGTGCCATTTGATAAAAGTTGGCTGATGTATGTTTAATTCCTAATAACTTTAAATATGCTAAAATAACGCCGTCTTCACCCGGAGTGCCATGAATGGCATTAAAAACAACTTCAAAACTGATGGTTTTTCCATTTACAATTGCAGAAAAATCGTGTTTATTGATAGGATATTCATCACCATTATCATCAACCAAAACCCATTTATCAACCAAAATATGAACACGATAAGGATTGAATAAATTTCGGTCTATATTGTTATAAACCATTTCGCCACTCTTAAGAGAAATATGTACTTCTGAAGAGTAACCGCCCATTATTATCGCAACATTTTTTTTCATATTGGTGAGTTTGCTAAAAGACAAATTTATCAAAATATACTTTAAACTATCTCAACCTTTGTTATCTTTGTTCAAAACATTTTAAAAAATATGAGTTTTATTAATTTTCTTAAAAGTAAAGAGTTTTTAAATCAGCTAATTATTGCGGTAATTTCGCTTTTTTTAGTAGTAATTATTGGGCTTTTTTGGTTGAAATACAAAACAAATCACTATCAAAAAATTGAAGTTCCTGTTTTAATTGGTGTTAATATTGATGAAGTAGCTGCGCTTTTAGAAGATCTTGATTTGCGTTATGAAGTCATAGATTCAACCAAATACAATCCAGAATTTCCTGGAAATTCAGTCATTGAACAAAGTCCGATGGGTGGCAGTTTTGTAAAAGAAAATAGAAAAATATATTTAAAAATAAATCCATCATCCTATGAATTAATCTCGGTTCCAGATGTTTATGGTAAAACAAATAGACAAGCAACTGCTTTACTTTTATCAATAGGATACAGAATAGGAGACAACCCAACTTATGTTAATGATATTGCTTTGGATGTTGTTAGAGGATTATTATATAACGGTAAAGAAGTAAATACAGGACAAAAAATACCTAGAAATTCTAAATTAGAATTTATTTTAGGCGATGGTGGCAATCCAGTTAAAAAAGACAGTACCTTAATTATAGAAGAAGTAGATGGAGGATTTTAAATTAGAAGAATTAGAACAAGAAGAACTTTACGAACATTATAAATATACCGCAACTCAGGGTCAAGAACCGCTGCGAGTTGATAAATTTTTGATGAATTTTATCGAAAATGCAACTCGGAATAAATTACAACAAGCCATCAAAGCAGGCAATGTTTTGGTTAATGAACAAGCCGTAAAAGCCAACTATAAAGTAAAACCTTTTGATGTTGTTCGGGTAGTTTTGGCGCATCCGCCTCATGAAAATTTATTGATTGCAGAAGATATTCCGCTCGATATTGTTTTTGAAGATGATGAAGTAATTGTTGTTAATAAACCTGCCGGAATGGTAGTACATCCAGGTCATGGAAATTATTCGGGAACTTTGGTAAACGGATTGATTTTCCACATCGAAAAGTTGCCTAAAAATAGTGATGAACGACCCGGATTGGTTCATCGAATTGATAAAGATACCAGCGGATTGTTAGTGGTTGCCAAATCTGATTTTACCATGGCGCATCTAGCCAAACAATTTTTTGATAAAAAAACGCATCGTGTTTACAATGCCTTGGTATGGGGAAATGTTATAAATGAGGAAGGAACTATTGAAGGTCACATCGGTAGAAGTTTAAAAAACCGACTCCAAATGAGTGTTTTTCCAGAGGGTGAACACGGCAAACCCGCCATTACACACTATAAAGTTTTAGAGCGATTTAATTATGTTACCCTGGTTGAATGTAAATTAGAAACCGGAAGAACGCATCAAATTAGAGCTCATTTTAAACACATCGGTCATACCATTTTTAATGATGAACGTTATGGTGGCGACCAAGTTTTGAAAGGAACTACTTTTACCAAATACAAGCAATTTGTAGAAAATTGTTTTAAAGTGATTCCGCGGCAAGCATTGCATGCCAAAACGCTAGGTTTTAGACATCCTGTTACCAAAGAAATACTAAATTTTGATTCAGATTTACCTCAAGATATGTTAAATGTGCTAGAAAAATGGCGCAATTACACCCAAAATCAGAAAGAAGAATCATGAAACCATTTGATTTAACAAAATGGAATAGGGCTAATCAATACCATTTTTTTAAAAATTTTGACGACCCTTTTTTTGGTTTAACTTGTCATATTGAAGTAACAAATTTATACAACTATTGCAAAAAAAATAAGATTTCATTTTCATTGGCATGTTTGTTTTATGCGATGAAAGCCGCCAATGAAATTACTGAATTTAGATTGCGAATTGTCAATGATGAAGTGGTTGAGTTTGATTCCATAGAAATTGGATCCACTTTTTTAAACGATGATAATTCGTTCTTTTTTGGACTCTTTAAAAATGAATCAACCGTTTTTGATTTTGATGCCAAAGCAAAAGAAATTGTACATAAATTAAAGTCAGATAAAATTTTTGAAGAACATTGGGATAAAATTGATTTGATTTTTGGATCTACCATTCCATGGATTTCTTTCACCGCTATTAAACACGCCAAAAATAAAGATCGCGAAAAAAGTGGCATTCCAAAATTTGTTTTTGGGAAAAGATTTGAGCAAGACCAAAAACTTTTATTGCCTTTTTCAATTGAAGTGCATCACGCTTTAATGGACGGATTTCATGTGGGACAATTGATAGAAAAATTGCAACAAAAAATTGATGATTTAATTTAAAATAATTTTTAAGAATGGATAATTTTAAGATTTTAATTTCACCTGCAAAATCAATGGATTTTGAAACTCAAATAGAGGTAAATAAATTTACAACGCCCCTTTTTTTGAATCAATCAGCAAAAATTATTGAAGTTTTAAAAAAGAAATCGCCTAAAAAATTAATTGATTTAATGGCTATTTCTGATCAATTGGCCAATTTAAATTGGACTAGAAATCAAGAATGGACCACCATCAATACCATAGAAAATTCTAAACCAGCCGTTTTTGCATTTACTGGTGATGTTTATCAAGGATTAAATGTGCAGCATTTAACAGCCCAACAACTCGGAATTTTACAAGATAAGTTGAGAATTTTATCTGGTTTGTACGGAATTTTAAAACCCTTAGATTTAATTCAACCACATCGTTTAGAAATGGGAACAAAGCTAAAAATTGGTCAACAAATCGATTTATATCATTTTTGGAAATTAACCGTTACCCATCAAATAAATGAAGAACTTGCTGAAAATGATTGTCTTATCAATTTAGCAAGTCAAGAATATTTTAAAGTAATCGATAAAAAATCATTAAAAGTAAAAAATATTATTACCCCAGAATTTAAAGATTACAAAAATGGCGAACTTAAAATGATTTCCTTTTTTGCTAAAAAAGCACGCGGAATGATGGTTCGTTATATTGTTCAAAATAATATAGAAACGGTAGATGATTTAAAAGGATTTAATGAAGATGGATATTCTTTTGATGAATCTTTATCAACAAATATAAAGCTGGTTTTTACTAGATAATAACTTTTTCCAAGATTTTAGAATATAGAATTCTTATAATAACTTTAGAGAAATATTTCTGTTTTTTAGGAAGATACAATAAGCTATATCGATTTTTTAAGTTGCATATAAATTTTCCTGACTTGTCCCCCTCAAAATTAGTGCGGACATAAATACCTGATAATCAATTTAAACATAAAATTTATTGTAAATAATTCCGCACTAAGGGTTATTTTTGTTGCATGAAAGTAAGAGTAGTAACCACCGCTTCTAAAGC
>CAMTWE010000100.1:0-4215 GCA_947085395.1 uncultured Bacteroidota bacterium
GATGATGGAACAACTTTTAACGATAAAGTAAGAAACGTAATTTACGATTTAAACAGTAAAGATTTTGTGTCCGTCACCCAACAACAAGAATTTATAAATGGCGGATTTCGATTGAAAAATCAGCGCGATTTTCTCTCCTTCGGATTTTACCAAGAATTTGACGCTATTGCATACTATCCCAAAGATTTAGCACTGCTTTATTACGAAGGAAACAGTACTTTAGACAAAAGATATTCCTTAAAACAAGCAAATTTAAAAGCAGAATTGTTAGGAGTTTTGCATGCCGGAATTTCTAGAAAAATTGATGATGATTTGCAAATTGGAGCTCGATTCAAAATTTACTCGGGGATGTTTAATTTGCAAACACGTCAAAATAAAGGCGTTTTTTATACCACAGCAGGAACAAATAATGAATACGCACATGTTTTAGCCGGAATAGATGCTTCGTTTCAAACCTCGGGCGTTTTTTTGCCAACAGGAATCAAAGTAAATCAATCTTATGTGATGCGTAAATTGTTAATGGGTGGTAATTTAGGAATGGGCGTAGATGTCGGATTTACCTATCAACCAGAAAAACAATGGACAGTTAGTGGTAGTATTTTAGATTTTGGTTTTATCAGCAATAAACAAAACAATCAAATTTACAAAGTTCAGGGAAATTACCAATTTGAAGGTGTAGAGCCCAATTTTAATCCGTTAATACCCGAAAATTATTGGCAAGATTTAAAGGATGATTTTGAAGCAGCGGTTGGGTATCAAAAAACAACAGAACCTTATTTATCGTGGCGATCTACCAAAATAAATGCGATGGCAAAATACGAATTTGGCGAAGATCGTTTAACCGATTGTTTGGATACCGATATTGAAGCTGGTTATTTTAACGCAATCGGAGCACATTTGTTTACTATTTTCAGACCTGTGGCGCCTCAAATGGCCGCAACAATATTTTACGAGCGAAAATTTAATAAAAGTTTGCGAGCCAAATTTACTTATACGGCAGATTCTTATTCCTATAACAATTTAGGTTTAGGAATTTCGGCTAAAATTGGCGTTTTTAATATTTACGGAATGATGGATCATTTGCTCGGTTATCAAAATTTAGCCAAAACAAATGGCGCATCTTTTCAGTTGGGAATGAATATTATAGTTCCTTAATTTTTTTGTAGTTTTATCAATCAATATAAATTTTTGAAATATGAACAATCGAATGGTAATTTTTGGCTTGATGTTACTCATGGTAACCGCTGTTTTTTCGCAGGGAAAATTAAATCCTTATAAATATGTGATTGTGCCAAGACAATTTGATTTTCAAAAATCACAAGATGCGCATCAAATTAATTCTTTAACCAAATTTTTGTTCGAAAAAAACGGATTTATAGTTTTTTATCATGATGATGTTTATCCAAAAGAATTACAAGAAAATATGTGTTTGGCGCTCAATGTAAAATTGATTGATAAATCTAATATGTTAAAAACTAGAATGTTGTTAGAATTAAAAAATTGTAACAATCAAATGGTTTTACAATCGCCAGAAGTTGATACTAAAGAAAAAGATTTAAAAAAAGGATATCAAGAAGCTATCAGAAAAGCATTTGTTTCGGTTGAAAAGGAAGGATATACTTTTTCTAATCATGTAACAATTAATGACAATCAACAATCTAATAAAACGGTTGTTGTTAAAGAAAATCAACCAGCAATAAAAAAAGAAATAGGCATTACACAAGAAATAATCATTGAAAAACCAGTAATGACCGAACCAAAATATCAAGAAAAAGTGCCCATAATTGCCGCAATTCCTAAAATTAAAAATAATCTAACTGTTGAAGGTGATTTTTCATCTAACAAACAAACACTCAAAATTCAAAAACAAGGCAATCAATTTGTGGTTTCTGATGCTAAAAATAATGTCATCGGAATTTTATATGCCACCTCACAAGCTAATTATTTCATCATAAAATGGTTGCAAAGTGATGATAATTTACCGAAACTTGCTTTTTTAAATCAAGATGGAGATTTAGTAATTGACGATAAAGAAACCGTGGTTGTTTATAGCAGAAAAAGTTTGTAAAGGACTTAAGTTAATGAAGTAAAAAAGTTCATACTTTACAGCAGTTCAACTTTACAACTTTACAACTTTACAACTTTCAATCTTTGAATCTTTCAATCTTTCAATCTTTTAATAATTGTACTTTTCTTTCCATCGTTTTTTTAGAAAATCGCGGAAAGCATTTTCTTTGGCATTGTTGCCGGGTTCGTAGATTTTTGTGTTGGAAATAGCTTCTGGTAAAAATTCCTGATCAATAAAATTTTGCGCAAATTGATGGGCATATTGATAATCTTTTCCGTAATCCAATTCTTTCATCAATTTGGTAGGTGCATTGCGCAAATGCAGAGGTACTGGTAAATCTCCTGTTTGTTGCACCAATTTCTGGGCTTCTTTAATGGCTAAATACGAAGCGTTGCTTTTTGGAGAAGTTGCCAAATAAATCACACACTGACTCAAAATAATACGCGATTCTGGATACCCAATCGTGTGTACCGCCTGAAAAGTGTTGTTAGCCATTATCAATGCGGTCGGATTGGCGTTGCCAATATCTTCGGATGCCAAAATAAGCAATCTGCGGGCTATAAATTTTAAATCTTCGCCACCTTCAATCATGCGCGCCAACCAATAAACAGCGGCGTTTGGGTCGCTTCCTCTGATAGATTTTATAAAAGCCGAAATAATATCGTAATGTTGTTCGCCCGCTTTATCATATAAAACAGTGTTTTTCTGCACTTTTTGCATCACCATTTCGTTGGTAATTTCAATCGGACTGTTTTCTGAATTTACAATCAATTCAAAAATATTGAGCAATTTTCTGGCATCACCACCCGACAATTGCAACAATGCTTCGGTTTCTTTTAGTTTAATGTCCATCGATTTAATCAGCACATCTTTTTCCATCGCATTTTGAAGCAGTAATTCTAAATGTTTGCGTTCTAAAGAATTTAAAATATACACCTGACAGCGCGATAATAATGCTGAAATCACTTCAAAACTCGGATTTTCTGTCGTAGCGCCAATCAAAGTAATAATTCCTTTTTCAACAGCACCTAACAAAGAATCTTGTTGCGATTTGCTAAAGCGATGGATTTCATCAATAAATAAAATCGGATTTTTACCAGCAAATAAACCAGTATTTTGTGATGCTTTTTCAATAACATCTCTCACTTCTTTAACCCCCGAATTAATAGCACTTAAAGAAAAAAAGGAGCGCTTAGATTCTTGTGCAATTAATTGAGCCAAAGTAGTTTTGCCAACTCCTGGCGGTCCCCAAAAAATAAGCGACGGAATGTGCCCGCTGTTCAAATGTTGCGTAATAATTCCTTTATTACCCACCAAATGTTCTTGACCGATAAAATCTGACATATGTTGCGGTCTTAACCGCGCTGCTAAAGGTGTGTTCATGAATGTAAAGGTAATAAATGTTGTAAAGTTTGAAAGCAATAAAGTTATAATGTTCATAATGTTTATAAAGTTAGAATGTAATAAAGTTGTAATTTTGAATTTTAAATTTTAAATTCTAACCACCACTGCCAACTGCGACTGCCAACTGTTTACTGTTTTATACTTTCAATTTTAAAAAAAAGTACTTACTTTTATGCACTTGTAGTGAGCTAGCCGAACTATTATAACTTTCAAACTTTTTAACTTCATCTTATGAATCAGGAAAAATCATTTGAATTCTCCAAAAAAATACTGCTTCTGCCCTTAATATTAATTTTTTTGATGTGGATTGTTTATTGGTTTGAAATAGCTTTTGGGTATAATTTTAATCAGATGGGTGTTTTTCCAAGAACAATAAGCGGTTTACAAGGAATTCTTTTTTCTCCTTTTATTCATGCAAACACACAACATTTATTTAACAATTCAATTCCGTTATTGGTGTTATTGTTGGCTTTGGGTTATTTTTATCAACCCATTGCAGTTAAAATTTTATGGATTGGATGGATTGGTACAGGATTGCTAACTTGGTTAATTGCGCGTCCGTCCTATCATATTGGCGCAAGCGGAATTGTTTATATGTTGGTGAGTTTTATCTTTTTTAGCGGGATTTTTAGAAAATATTATCGATTGATTGCCGTTTCTTTGGTGGTCATTTTTTTATACGGAAGCATGGCTTGGTATTTATTTCCGATTGAAAAAGGAATCTCTTTTGAAGGTCACACTGC
>CAMTWE010000101.1:0-15956 GCA_947085395.1 uncultured Bacteroidota bacterium
AAGTGAAGTAAAAATAAAAGGATGGGTTAGAACATTTAGAAGCAATCGATTTATTGCTTTAAATGATGGCTCTACCATTAACAATATACAATGTGTAGTAGATTTTGAAAATTTTAATGAAGCACTTTTAAAAAGAATTACCACTGGTGCAGCAATTTCTGTAAAAGGAACTTTAATTGAAAGCCAAGGAAAGGGTCAAACTGTAGAAATACAAGTTTCAAACATTAAAATATTAGGAGATTCTGATCCAGAAATATATCCAATCCAACCGAAACAACACAGTTTAGAATTTCTGCGAGAAAATGCACATTTAAGAATTAGAACCAATACGTTTGCAGCGGTTATGAGAGTGCGCTCAACACTTTCATTTGCTATCCATAAATATTTTACTGATAACGGATTTTATAACGTACACACGCCCATTATTACCGGCTCTGATGCAGAAGGTGCAGGCGAAATGTTTACCGTTACTACTTTAGATTTACAAAATATTAAAAAAGATGCCAGCGGAAAAATTGATTTTTCTGATGATTTCTTCGGAAAAAATACCAATTTAACAGTTTCTGGTCAGTTAGAAGCAGAAACTTTTGCGATGGCTTTAAGTAAAGTGTACACATTTGGACCTACTTTTAGAGCAGAAAACTCTAACACATCGCGCCATTTGGCAGAATTCTGGATGATAGAACCCGAAGTTGCCTTTAATGATTTGATGGATAATATGGATTTAGCCGAAGATTTTATCAAATTTATAATCAAATACGCCATTGCCAATTGCGCCGATGATTTAGCGTTTTTAGAACAACGATTGATACAGGAAGATAAATCAAAACCACAAAACCAACGCGCTGAAATGGCTTTGTTAGAGAAACTAAATTTTGTGCTAACCAATAATTTTAAACGCGTTAGTTATACCGAAGCTATTGAAATTTTAATGGATTCTACACCCAACAAAAAGCAAAAATTTCAATACATTATTAAAGAATGGGGCGCAGATTTGCAAAGTGAACACGAACGATTTTTGGTAGAACAACACTTTAAATGTCCGGTAATTTTATTTGATTATCCCGCTAAAATTAAGGCATTTTATATGCGTTTAAATGATGATGGAAAAACCGTAAGAGCCATGGATGTATTATTCCCGGGCATTGGCGAAATTGTTGGTGGCTCACAACGCGAAGAGCGTTATGAGGTTTTAAAGGCAAAAATGGAAGCCAATCAAATTGATGAAAAAGAATTGTGGTGGTATTTAGATACCCGCAAATTTGGAACAGCAGTTCATAGCGGATTTGGATTGGGGTTTGAGCGATTGGTACAATTTGTTACCGGAATGGGAAATATTAGAGACGTGATTCCGTTTCCAAGAACACCACAAAATGCAGAATTTTAACATCAAAACACATTCATTATAGAGAGAAAAACAGCTGTTTTTCTCTCTTTTTTTTACTACTAATCGTCCGCATCTTTTATTATCTTTGTAACTATGTTAAAGCAAGGATTACATCAAAAATTACTACAAAAATTGTCTCCACAGCAAATTCAGCTGATGAAGTTAATTCAATTGCCTACCATGGCATTTGAACAACGCATCAAACAAGAAATGGAGGAAAATCCGGCCTTAGAAAGTGAAATTATAGAAGAGGAAGAAGAAGGTCAATTTGAAAATCAAGCACAAATAGAATATGACCAAGATGAAAGTGAAATCATCAACACAGAAAACATCAACATAGATGAATATTTGAGTGACGATGAAATTCCAGATTATAAATTGTATGCCAATAATTATGCTGATGATGATGAAGTTAGAGAAATGCCACACGCTTCGGGCACCTCTTTTAGTCAATATTTAAAAACCCAACTTCACGCTTTCAGATTTACGGAAAAGGAAGAACAAATAATCGATTTTATCATTGGTAGTTTAGATGATTCTGGTTATTTAAGAAGAGAATTGGCTGATCTTGTAGATGATTTGGCTTTTACACTCAACATTTATACCGATGAAAATGAAGTTGAAAAATTACTTAAAATAATACAATCATTAGATCCAGCAGGAGTTGGTGCGCGTGATTTACAAGAGTGTTTAATTATCCAACTTAAATTAAGAAATAAATCAAAAATTAGAGATTTATCCATCGATGTATTAGAAAATTCTTTTGATCATTTTGCAAAGAAGCATTACAATAAATTGCTTTCTAAGCACAATATGGAAGAAGATGATTTACGCGATATTATAACTGAAATATCCAAATTAAATCCGAAACCAGGCGGTTCTTATGTAAGTTCTGTTAAAATGGTAGAGCAAATTATTCCAGATTTTACCCTGCGTTTGGTTGAAAATGAAATTGAACTTTTCTTAAATTCTAGAAATGCACCCGAGCTTCATGTGTCTAAAGAATACAGCAATATGCTTCGTACTTACAAAGACAGTAGAGAAAAATCTAAATCACAAAAAGAAGCCGTTTTATTTATCAAACAAAAACTAGATTCGGCTAAATGGTTTATAGATGCTATTAAACAACGCCAACAAACGCTGATGATCACAGTAAATGCTATTGTAGATTATCAAAAAGCATATTTTTTATCGGGTGATGAACGTTTGCTAAGACCGATGATTTTGAAAGATATTGCAGATTTAATTGAAATGGATGTTTCTACCGTTTCTAGAGTTGCCAACAGTAAATATATTGCAACACCTTATGGCACTAGATTGATTAAAGAATATTTTTCAGAATCTATGAAAAATTCAGAAGGAGAAGATGTTTCTACCATAGAAATTAAAAATATTTTGGAAACCGTGGTGCAACATGAAGATAAAAGAATACCGCTTACAGATGATAAGTTGGCAAAAATATTGAAAGAAAAAGGTTTTCCAATTGCCAGAAGAACGGTAGCAAAATACCGAGAATTATTAGACATTCCTGTAGCACGATTAAGAAAAGAAATTTAGATTATGTGGTTTTATAAGTTTATTTCGTATTTATTTCATCCGGTATTTTTACCATTTTATGGAGTTGCACTTTATTTTAATATTTTTCCACATCAAGAGAATTTATATCAAATTCAATTAATATTATTATATGTATTTTTAGGAACTGTTTTATTGCCGATACTTTTTTTATCCGTTTTAAAATATTTCAAACTCATTCAAAATTTTCAAATTCCAAGCGTCAATGAACGCAGATTGCCACTGCTGTTTTTTTTATTGATTGCTTTTTTAGTGAGTAAATTTTTAAGTACTTACCGCATACTTCCAGATTTAACCATCATGTTTATCGGCATCACTTTTATTGCGCTAATTTCCTATGTTTTAATTTCTGTACGATTCAAAATAAGTTTGCACGCAATGAGTATTGGTGGCGTAATTGGAGTAATGCTAGCCCTAAGTAATTTGTATAATATGAATTTAATACTGCTAATTTCTATCTTATTTTTATTGGCAGGATTAATTTTAACCGCCAGATTGAAATTACATGCACACAGTAATTTAGAAGTTTATTTAGGATTTTTAAGCGGTGTATTTATACAATACGGTATTTTTTACTACTACAGTATATAAATTATTAATCCAAATTTAATTTCTTTAATATTAGATTTTTCACTGTTGATGTTAAATTCTTTGTAGAAGGGTTTTAAGCCATAATATGTATATAAATTAAAGATATTGTATCCGGCGTTTAAAGTTAAACCATATTGAAATTTATTGACTATTTCCGGATTTTTAATGGTGTAATTAGAAGCAGCATCTGTAAAAATATAATCGGTTTTATACAGGTAAGAAAATTTTACACCCGAATAAATTCTCCAAAATTTATATTTATCAGCGGTTGATGTTCGCCATCTATATTCAAAAGGAAACTCTATTGCTTTGGTGGTTATTTTATTGGTGGTAAATTCTTGATTAAGGGTTAGCACATTAATAGCTCCATTATTTTCAATCAATTTCAGGTTGTTTTTAAAAGAGTTAAAGGCAAGTCCAAGACCAATTCCAAAGCCCTTATTACGTTGCTCATTGATTGGGATATCTTTGATAAATCCGAAAGAAATTCCGTTAGAAAATCCATCGCTTTTATAGTTAGTTGGCGTTACTAAGAAGTTGTTTTTGTAAGCTGTAATATACAGTTGATCTTCTAAATAATTAGAAATAGAATCAGATTTAATTTGCGTAAAACCATAATTATATATTAAAAAAAAGAAAATTAAAATATTGAATTTCATAATAGCTATTTATTATTTAGTTTGGTTTCGCCCGCTATAAATTTTAATTGATGTCTAAATATATCAGGTTAGTTTATGGAATTTGCTCGTTTTATTTATTTTTTAATAATACTAAAGTTGCACAAACAGGAGTATTTTAGAATTCTATTTTCAAAAATATTTAAAGTACAATTGCATTTACAGTACTAATTTAATAAAAAAAACCACGCTATGCGTGGCTTTTTAAACTATATACAATTAATGTTTGTAATGTGTTAAAAATTATCTTTAATGTTCCCTTTTTTACTAGAGTAACTTACTTTTAACGCATTAATTTCTCTTAATTCTACCTTAATATCAGTAACTGTCCCAACATATGAATTAATATCTGCTTTGATAGATACTGTCATATAAGGAACTTCATCTTCATTGTGTTTAGCTCTTTCAGAATAAATGAAAGCTCTCACATCTTTTACAGTTGAAAGTTTATCATTTAACTGAATTTTATCGCCAGCACCTTGTTTACTATCTTTCGCTTTACCAATATAGATAGTACTTACCAAACTTTTTTGTTCTAATTTTTTTACTTCATTAGCAGTTGGCAACGATGGTTTTTTAATTAACAAATCTGTCTCTCTCATCGTTGTTGATACCATGAAGAAGAAAAGTAGCATAAAAACAATATCTGGCAATGAAGCCGTTGATATAGCTGGTAATCCCTTTTTATTCTTTCTAAATTTAGACATATTACTATCTTTTTATTGAGTTGGTTCAGCTTCAGAAATAATTTGAGGATATTTATTTTTAATATCTTCAATTTTCTTTTTTAGATCCTCATTTTTTTTGTCGTTTAGCAAATCTTTCACTAATGCAGTATAGGTTTTACCGTAAAGTTTTAACCCTAACTCATCTCTTAACTCTGTGTAAGCAGCTTCTAACTCATTTTGCACGGCTATAAACGGACCGTAATTAGTTGCTCTATCACTCTGTATGGAAATAATTGCTTTAGAAGGATGGTCAGAAGATCTTGGGTCTTTTTCACCGGTACACCAAGTACATTCATTTCCTTCTTCGTCAGTTCCTCCGCCATTATTGATAAACTTTTTAGCCGTTTCTTTAATTTGATCAATATTTAAATATTCTCCTTCTACAAGGAATTGATTATTTCTATTGATGTTTACTTCAAAAACGTTTTTTTCTTTTAAAATTGGCGGTTTATAACCTGGTGGCGGCTTCTCAGGTAATTTTCTTGCAATACCTGAATCTACATCCATTGTAGTTGTTACTAAGAAAAATATCAATAGTAAGAACGCAATGTCGGCCATTGAACCGGCGTTAATTTCAGGTGTTTCTCTTCTTGCCATATGATTTATTTAATCATTGATTTCACAAAATCCCATAAAAAGAAACCTAAACCAATTGTTCCTAGTACAAAACTATAACTGATTGCGGCACTAATTATTTGAGATAAACTTGATTCCTCCATTAAAACTTTACCTGTAACATCTACTACTTGAGAGTTAGGTGATACAAAGTAAGTAATAAGTAATAAGCCCACTAACACGCCAAACCCAATTAAGGCTTCTTTAAGCTGATCTGGATTTTGCACAAGTGAGTAACCTGAGAAAATAACAGAAATAACAGCGGTTAGTACTAATATGATAATTGAAAATACAATGAAAGGAGAAACAACGCTACTTTGTAGTTCTGCTGAGGAAGTAATAACTGCATCACCAGCTATTACAATCCTTGCCAAGAAGAAAATGGCAATAAGACCAATAGCAGCGGCTACTATCATTAATATTTTAGACATTTTTTCACTCATGATATTTTCTTATTTTTTGTGTCTAATTAAAAGATCTATTAATAAAATAGATGCATCTTCCATTCCATTAACAATACTATCTACTTTTGAGATAATATAATTATAAAAAATTTGAAGAATAATAGCTACAACAAGACCAAATACGGTTGTTAATAATGCAACTTTAATACCTCCTGCTACAACTGTTGGTGAAATATCACCTGCTGCTTGAATAGAGTCAAATGCAGAAATCATACCGATTACTGTTCCCATGAATCCTAACATCGGTGCTAAAGCGATAAATAACGTTAACCAAGAAATGTTTTTTTCTAACAATCCCATTTGAACGCCACCGTATCCAACAACTGCTTTTTCAGCTGCTTCTACGCCTTCGTCCATTCTGTCTAGACCTTGGTAAAAAATTGAAGCAACCGGACCTCTTGTATTTCTACAAACATCTTTTGCTGCTTCTACACCACCTGATGCTAATGCTTGTTCAACCTTATCTACTAATTTTTTAGTGTTTGTAGTAGACATGTTTAAGTAAATAATTCTTTCAATAGCAATTGCCAATCCTAACACTAAAGATAGTAAAACAATTCCCATAAAGAATGGTCCACCTTCAATAAAACGTTGTTTTAAAGCTTGGTGAAATGTTGGTTCTGCGTCAGTTGCAGCTGCAACTTGCTCTGTGGTTTGCGCATCTTCTTGGGCAAACGTGCTTTGAGTTGTTCCGAAAAACAATAATCCTGTGATTGCTAGGATAGTAAGTACTCTTTTCATTGTGTAATAATTAATTATTAATAGTTTACGGGTTAAATATAATATATTTTTTGCAATTATGACGCTTCTGCGGAGAGAAAGGGATTCGAACCCTTGTTACAATTTCTCATAAACACGCTTTCCAAGCGTGCGCCTTCAGCCACTCGGCCACCTCTCCAAGCAACCATTTTTGCGTGTGGCAAGTAACAAAAAAATGTTGAGTTAAGAAAATTTATTTTTATTTTATTAATATTTCAATATGAGAGGGTTGTCTTTCTTTAATATTTATTAATTATTCACTCATATCTATAATTTACTATAAATTTAGTAATTATTTTAATCAATTATACATGCTAATTTAGTTCACCTCTTAAAGAAGTCATAAATAATTCTCTAAATTTAGGGGTAGAAAGCTCTAATCCTAATAAATACATCATTTTTGCAACGGCAGATTCTGTGGTGATATCATATCCGCTAATCAATCCAAGTTCTTGTAACTGTAAACTTGTTTCATATTGTCCTAAAATTACGCTTCCTCCTACACATTGGGTAACATCAACTATATAAATACCTTTTGAAAGTGCATTTTGTAACAATTTCAAAAACCATTCACTCGTTGGTGCATTTCCAGAACCATAAGTTTCTAATATCACTCCTTTTAATCCTTTTGTATTAAAAAAACTTTCTACCACTGCTAGAGTAATACCCGGAAATATTTTTAAAATTGCAATATTGTTATCCAAATTTTTACGGACGATTAATTTTTCCAGATTTATTGGTTTTAACAATAAATCATGGTTAAATTTTAAATGTACGCCACTTTCTGCCAAAGCCGGATAATTGGGTGAAGAAAATGCTTCAAAATGCTCTGCGTTAATTTTAGTAGTTCTATTGGCTCGGTATAATTTATATTCAAAATACAAACAAACTTCAGTAACTATTGGTTTTCCATAAATTTGAGAGGCTGCAATTTGGATAGAAGTTATCAAATTTTCTTTGGCATCTGTTCGCAAATCACCAATTGGCAATTGTGAACCAGTAAAAATAATTGGTTTGCTTAAATTTTCGAACATAAAACTGATGGCAGATGCAGTATAAGACATGGTGTCAGAACCGTGTAACACCACAAATCCATCAAAATTATCGTAATTATCTTCTATAATAGTAGCTATTTTAACCCAATCATCTGGATGAATATTAGAAGAATCTAACGGCTCATCAAATGAAATGGTGTCTATTTTACAATTAATCAAATTTAATTCTGGTATATTTTTTTTTAAATTATCAAAATCAAAAGCTTTTAGAACATTGGATTTATAATCTCTAACCATTCCAATTGTTCCGCCAGTATAGATAATTAAAATAGGTGCCTTTTTTGACATATTGTCGTATTTTAAAAGTTGGAATAATTTATGATGTAAATGTATAAATAATTTTAAATTGAATTTTATTTATATTTGCCCAACTAAAACCTTTAATTATGATTTTTGGATATGTTATTTTAGGACTGATTGCTCTTGTAGGAGGATTGGTTCAGTGGAGATTAAAAAGTAAATTTGCGAAATATTCTAAGTTAACACTGCGCAACGGACTTTCTGGTAAAGAAATTGCCGAAAAAATGTTGCATGACAATGGAATATTTGACGTAAAAGTTATTTCTGTTCCTGGCAGATTAACCGATCATTACAACCCTTTAAACAAAACAGTAAATTTAAGCGAAGCCGTATATTTAGAACGCAACGCTGCTGCTGCTGCTGTTGCTGCACATGAATGTGGGCACGCAGTACAACACGCTATTGGGTATGAATGGTTACAGTTAAGATCTAAAATGGTTCCTATGGTTCAGATTTCTGGACAGTTAGCGCAATGGGTTATTATTGCTGGAATTTTATTGGTTAATACTTTTCCATTTTTATTGCCAATAGGAATTGTGTTATTTGCCGCCACCGTAATTTTTAGCTTTGTTACCTTACCGGTAGAATATGATGCTAGCAATAGAGCTTTAGCATGGTTACACAACAAAAATATGCTAACACAAGAAGAACAAGCTGGGGCAAAAGATGCGTTAAGTTGGGCTGCCAGAACTTATGTTGTAGCTGCTGTTGGTGCGCTTATTACACTATTATATTATATCATGATTTATATGAATAGAAGATAATTGAGTATTGAGATATGAGATATGAGAAGTGAGATATGAGTATTTAGTAGCACCCTTCGGTAGGCTCAACATTTAAAATTTAAAATTACAAAAAAACCTGCTTTGGCAGGTTTTTTTGTTATATCTGAATTTGACGTTGAATTTGTTGGTCGAGGGAAATAAATGTTTCGGTTCTTGAAACGCCTTCTATGGCTTGGATTTTTTTACTGAGTAATTCCATCAAATGTTCATTGTTTTTACTCAATATTTTGATGAAAATTCCGTAATTACCAGTTGTATAATGGCTTTCAATAACCTCAGGTATTTCTTTTAATTTTCTGATAACCGATCTATATTGATCTGATGAACTCAAATAAATTCCGACAAAAGCCAGGGTATTGTAACCTAATGTTTTATTGTTGAGAATAAATTTAGAACCATCAAAAAGTCCGGCTTCTTCTAACTTATTAAGTCGTTGATGAATTGCTGCGCCGGAAATACCGATTTCGCGCGAAATTTTTAGGATGGGTGTACGGGCATCTTCGGTAAGATGCCGCAATATTATTTTGTCAATTCCATCAATATGTAACTCTTTACCCATTAAATCTGTGAAATTATAAGTAAATATAAAAAAATAAAGGATATATCAAGCTATATCCTTTATTTTTTATTCAAAAATGAAATAAAATATTTTATTTTTCTGTTTTTACCTTGAAAAAATACATTATTTTCAATAAAAACTACAGTTCATCCATTTTAAAATTTTCCATAAATTTGGTTGTATAATTTCCAGCCAAATAATCTGGATGATCCATTAACTGACGGTGAAATGGTATGGTTGTTTTAACGCCTTCAATCACAAATTCATCGAGTGCTCTGCGCATTTTATTAATTGCTTCTTCTCTAGTTTGCGCGGTGGTAATTAACTTTGCAATCATAGAATCGTAATTTGGAGGAATCACATAGTTTGCATACACGTGCGTATCAATGCGGATTCCATGTCCACCTGGCGCATGAAGTGTGGTAATTTTACCTGGTGATGGTCTGAAATCATTGTATGGATCTTCTGCATTAATTCTACATTCGATGGAATGTAAATTTGGAAAATAATTTTTACCAGAAATTGGAATACCTGCAGCCACTTTTATTTGCTCGCGTATCAAATCATAATCAATTACCTGTTCTGTAATTGGATGTTCTACCTGAATACGCGTATTCATTTCCATAAAATAGAAATTTTTGTGCTTATCAACCAAAAATTCTATGGTTCCAACACCTTCATAACGGATATTTTCTACAGCTTTTACGGCAGCATCTCCCATTTTTTTTCTCAATTGAGGTGTCATAAATGGAGAAGGCGTTTCTTCTGTTAACTTTTGATATCTTCTTTGAATAGAACAATCTCTTTCTGATAAATGACAAGCTGTTCCGTATTGATCTCCAACTACTTGAATTTCTATATGACGTGGTTCTTCAATCAATTTTTCCATGTACATACCATCATTTCCAAAGGATGCTTTGGCTTCTTGTTTTGCACTTTCAAATGCATCTTTAAGATTTTCTTTTTTCCAAACGGCACGCATTCCTTTACCACCGCCACCGGCAGTTGCTTTTAATAAAACAGGATATCCCATTGCTTCGGCTTCTATTTCTGCATGTTCATAAGATTCTAACAATCCATCTGAGCCAGGAATAACAGGAACTCCGGCGGCTTTCATGGTTGCTTTAGCGGTAGCTTTATCGCCCATTTTGGCAATCATTTCTGGTGATGCGCCTATGAATTTTATATTATAATCTTCACAAAGTTTTGAAAATTTTGCATTTTCTGATAAAAATCCATATCCGGGATGAATAGCATCGGCATTGGTAATTTCTGCAGCGGCTAAAATATTAGACATCTTTAAATAGGAATCAGTACTTGGAGGCGGGCCAATACAGACTGCTTCATCTGCAAACTTTACATGCAAACTTTCTGCATCAGCAGTAGAATAAACCGCTACTGTTTTGATGCCCATTTCTTTGCAAGTGCGAATAATGCGCAAGGCAATTTCGCCTCTATTGGCAATCAATATTTTTTTAAACATAATTTATCCTTTTATATTTAAATGAGATTACGCTGGTTCAACCAAAAATAATGGCTGTCCGAATTCTACCGGAGTTTTATCATCAACTAAAATTTTAACAATTTTACCGCTCACTTCTGATTCAATTTCGTTGAATAATTTCATTGCTTCAATGATACAAACTACTTTTCCTTTTTGAACCATATCTCCAACTTCTATAAAATTAGGTTTGTCTGGTGATGGTTTTCTGTATAATGTTCCGATAATTGGTGATGTAATAGTAATTAAATTTACATCATTTGCAGTTGTTTCTGCTGCTTTTAGCACAGGAGCTTCTGCAGTTGGCATCATTTGATGAGAAAAAGATTGTTGAACAGGATATTGGTGGAATTGACCGGTTTGCATCATTGAAGTATCCACATATCCTGGACCTGTTTTGATGGTAATTTTAATGTCTTCCATCTCCAATTTCACTTCGCTTGCTCCAGATTTAGCAACGAATTTAATTAAATTTTGAATTTCTTTTATATCCATTTGTTTCAAGTTTAAATAAGTTATTAGTTAGTATTATACGCCCATGTTAAGTAGATGGCTCCCCAAGAGAAACCACCACCAAAAGCGGCAAAAATTAATTTATCTCCTTTTTTTAATTGACTTTCATAATCATTTAACAACAAAGGTAAGGTTGCAGAAGTAGTATTTCCATATTTTTGGATATTCATCATCACTTTTGAGCTGTCTAAATCTATTCTTGAGGCAGTTGCATCAATAATTCTTTTATTGGCTTGATGTGCCACTAACCAATCTATTTCATCTTTTGTTAATTGATTGCGTTTTAGTAATTTTTCTGCTGAATCTGCCATATTTGATACGGCATATTTAAACACTGTTTTTCCTTCTTGATGTACAAAATGTTTCTTTTGATCTATTGTTTCATAGGTTGACGGATAAAGTGAACCTCCTGCTTCTACTTTTAAAAAATCTCTGCCGCTACCATCAGATCTTAAATATTCATCAATTAAACCAAATCCTTCGTTATTAGGTTCAAAAAGAACTGCTCCGGCTGCATCCCCAAAAATGATACAGGTTTTTCTATCGGTATAATCAATAAATGATGAATTCATATCAGAACCAATGAGTAAAACTTTTTTGTATTTTCCAGATTCAATATAAGTTGATGCTACTGACATGCCGAATAAAAAACTGGAACAAGCCGATTCTAAATCAAACGAAAAAGCATTGGTTGCGCCTATTTGGGTTGCTACAAAAGCAGCGGTTGATGCGGCTTTCATATCGGGTGTTGCGGTTGCAATGATGACTAAATCTATTTCGGTTGGCTTTACATTTGTTTTGGAAAACAAATCATTTGCGGCGTGTATTGCCATAAAAGAGGAACCTTTGCCAGTTCCTTTTAAGATTCTTCTTTCTTCTATTCCGGTTCTTGTTAAAATCCAATCACTAGTTGTATCAACCATTGTTTCGAGAATTTCATTGGTTAAAACATATTCTGGTAAATATTTTCCAACAGCAGTTATAGCGGCAGTAATCTTCTTCATTGATTGTTTTATTGATGTGATTGAATGATTAACTTCTCAAATTAAGAGTGGTCAAATTTCAGTATTTTTTTTCAAAAAACAGCATTTTTTATCATTTTTTGCCGATTTTTAATCGATTTAAACTAAAAAACCCCCAAAATTGGAGGTTTATAAAGTTATAAAAAAGAAACTTATTAAGCTGTTTTTTGTTCAGCATCAATTAAAATCTGACCTCTATAATAAAGTTTTCCTTCATGCCAATGTGCTCTGTGATATAAGTGAGCTTCTCCTGTTGTAGGATCTATTGCAATTTGTGAAACTGTTGCTTTATAATGAGTTCTTCTTTTTCTTCCTCTTTGTTTCGAAATTTTTCTCTTAGGATGTGCCATCGTTATATTGTATTATGTTTTTTTTAAACTTTTTAATTTATCCCATCTAGGATCAATATTTTCTATTTTTATTGCTGTTACTTCTAATTCTTTTAACTTTTCTATGACTTCAGATTTTAAAGATCCGTCTAATACATTTGGATGAATTCTTTTTATTGGAATTGCTAAAATTATTGACTCATATATATATTGCGTAATATTTAACTGAAATTCTGAATGCGGAATTACCAATATTTCATCGTGATCATCATTAAATTTATCACCAAATTTCACGATTAGTTTAAACTCATCATTTATAGGTTGATTAAATAATTCATTAGAAATATCACAAGCCAAGGTTATATATCCACTAAATTGGAATTCTAACACTAACATTGTGGTCATTTTATCAAAAGATAAATCAACTTTTATATTTACATCTTCAAACTCATCGTACTGAAAAGCTTCAAAGAACTTTTTGTCAATTTGGTATTCAAACTGGTGTTTTCCATCCTTTAAACCAATGAAAGGAATTATAAACTTGTTCATCTCTTTCATCATACTATCAAATTGAGCGTGCAAAGATATAAATATTTACTTTAATTGAAAAATATCTAATTCTAAAATTTAAATAAATTTATTCTAACCGATTCTCAACCAGTGCTAAATATGCTGTTCTTGTATTATAAATTTGTATGGCTGTAAATAATGCCTCTTTAAAGGAGGTTTCTTCTGCAAGACCTTTTCCGGCAATTTCGTAAGCAGTACCATGATCTGGTGATGTTCTAATTTTATTGATACCCGCGGTAAAATTTACACCGCTACCAAAAGAAATAGCTTTAAAAGGTGCCAATCCCTGATCGTGATACATGGCTAAAACGCCATCAAATTGAGAAAAAAGCTTGGTTCCGAAGAAACTATCGGCAGAATATGGCCCATGAACAAATTTTCCTTCTTGTTGTATGGCTTCGATTGTTGGTCTCACAATATCATCATCTTCGTTGCCAATAACACCTCTATCTCCGCAATGTGGATTGAGTCCTAAAATTGCAATTTTGGGTTTAGAAATACCAAAATCTTGAATTAATGAATTGTGAAAAATGGCTACTTTTCTTTTGATTAACGCTGGGGTAATACTTTCTGAAACCTTTGAAATTGGAATATGTGCAGTGATTAAACCCAGTTTAAGTTCATCGGTCATCAATACCATTAAGGGCTCATCATCTCCTAATTTTTTGGCAAGATATTCTGTTTGTCCTGGGAAAATAAAATTGGGAGATTGCGCATTGTCTTTATTGATGGGCGCGGTAACCAACACATCTATTTCATTGTTAATTAGCGCATTTGTAGCTGCTTCTAAAGAAAGTATGGCGTATTTTCCGGCCATTTTAGACGCTTTTCCTAAAACTACATTTACATCTTCTTTCCAAACATTAACTAAATTTAATTTTCCTTGTATTGCCTGATTAACATAGGATATTCCATGAATTGGAGTATCCATATCTAATTCTTTTTTATGGATAGAAACCACCTTATTGGATGCAAAAATTATGGGAGTACAGAATTCTAACATCCTTTTATCTGCAAATGATTTTAAGATAATTTCAATTCCGATTCCGTTGATATCTCCAACAGAAATTCCTACTTTAATATTTTCGTTTTTACTCATAACCACTCAATTTTTATTCCTACTTTTGAATAGCCAAAAATAACCAAAATTTAATGAAATGTTTACAGGAATTATAGAAAGTATTGGTATTGTAAAAAACATAGTGAAAGAAGGTGATAATATTCACATTTCTGTGGAGAGTAGTTTAACGACTGCATTAAAAATAGACCAAAGTATAGCGCATAACGGCACTTGTTTAACCGTTGTTGCTATTGATGGGAACATATATACCGTAACAGCCATCAAAGAAACGTTGGAAAAAACCAATTTAGGAAAACTTGAAATTGGTTCTAAAATTAATTTAGAGCGCGCCATGATTTTAGGCGACCGATTGGATGGTCATATTGTACAAGGTCATGTTGATCAAATTGCTACTTGTTCTAATATTGTTGAAGAAGATGGTAGTTGGATTTTTACATTTCAATATAATTTAGTTCATCAAGATAATGTTACGATTGAAAAAGGTTCTATCACTATTAATGGTGTAAGTTTAACGGTTATCAATTCAAAAGATAATGAATTTAGCGTGGCCATTATTCCTTATACCTTTGAAAACACAAATTTTCATCAACTAAAAATTGGAAGCACTATTAATTTAGAGTTTGATGTTATTGGTAAGTACGTTGCTAGATTGCTGAAAAAGTAGTTTATTTTTTTAGTTTTTTAATTCCAAAGATAATTCCAGCTATTACCAAATAGAAAACACCTCCACTAATATCCAATCCAGGAGGAGGAGGAGGAAACTGTGCATTAATTTGCTCGACTACTAATAATACTATTAATAGTAAATAAAACTTCTTGGAGTTATTATTCATTTGACTATATAACTAAACTCTTGTAATAAAGCAATTTTTATCTACATTCATGTCAAAAGTATTAAAATTTTGTAACAGTTTACTAATAAAACATGTTTTCTAGTCTTATTTTTCTTAATTCAAACACTTATAATTAGATCTAGAACATCGATCTGACAATATAAAAAATAACTTTATTTTTTTACATAGTGCGTCAAATATACAACATATGGTACGTTTTTACAAACGAATGGTAGATTTTTTAGTTTTTTCTTGCTTTTTGATTTTTTTTATATTATATTTGTCGCATAAAATCAATCATAAAAATTTGTGTTTTAGATACCCAAAAGACTCAAATAATTAAACTGGATTTTTAAAAACTAATTTTTCGCTTTTTTAAAAAGATATTTAAATCTAGTCTGAGATTTAATTTACCCTCAAGAATGTTAGTTTGTGTATTAGTTTATTATCGTATTGAAGATTGTGAAACGAAAAACAGGTAAACTATGAAAACTACTACTCCAAAATTTTCAAAATTAATAGGCACCATACTGTTTATAGTATTAAGCACTACCGTTTCTATTGCCCAACAAGCTATCTCGGTTTACTATCCAGGATCTCCAAATCCAATCG
>CAMTWE010000102.1:0-1394 GCA_947085395.1 uncultured Bacteroidota bacterium
AACCAAAGTTTTTGAGGTACCCGCCAATATTCAAAATATATTAAAAAATTCATGTTATGATTGTCACAGTAACAACACCAACTATCCTTGGTATCATAAAGTACAGCCCATGAGTTGGATACTTGAAAATCATATAAAAGATGGAAAAGCTGCCTTAAATTTTCATGATTTTGGATCCTATTCAAATCGGAAACAAAAAGGTAAACTAAGATCTATCAAAAATCAAATTGAGGATGGTGAAATGCCTCTTTATTCTTATACGTTAATGCATAGTTATGCTAAACTATCAGAAAAAGAAAAAAAGGAAATTTTTCTTTGGATAGATAAAATGTATAACAGTTTCAAATAAATGATTCATAACTTAAATATAAAATAAATGAAAAATCTAAAAAAAATTAGTGTTCTAGCAATTAGTATATTGTTATTTGCTGCATGTCAAGAAAATGATTCAATGGACGACACCTTGGGTGTAGATGTTCAAAAGTATGAAAACCTTCTAAAACAAGATTTTACAAATGCAAATCAATACAATTTAGCGTCTAAAACTCAACAAAGTTTTCAAGAAAATAACAGAACAAGTGTAGTTAATCCTTCATATAATCATTTAATGTTTCGCAAACATGACAGTTTGTTTTCAGTACATTTTTATAATTTTTCCATGGAAATGATGGAAAACAAAGGAATGATGAAAGGTTCAAGTGGAATGATGGGAAACACAGGCGGCATGATGAGTGGAGGTTATATGATGGGAAGTTCAGATGATATGAAATATATGATTAAATATATGGATAGTGTACATTTTTCAAACAAAATAATGCTTGTACCCAATTATATAAAACATGATAGTTTGATGTTTTCTCAGATGAAAAGTAGAAAAATGATGACATCCCAGACTATCGGTATTCAAAGTGTGTACAAAAAAATGCAAGAATTGCGAAAAAATCATAATTAAATGATAAAGTTTATTTTAATAAGGAATGGAGATCCTTATAAAAATTTATTATAAGAACAAGTGGTGCAAGCAATTACAAAATTAACATCCGGATATAATAGGAATATTTATCAAATTAGAGGATATTATCATAGATGAAAATGCTTCTTTTGTACGGATTTTAAAAATTCATGACATATTTAAAAAACCTAATGGTAGCAAGCTAAGTGGTTAAAAATGGTATGATATAAATTTTGAATAGAGATTAATCTAAATGGACTATAATCTGTAATATTTTTAAGAATACTTTCATCAAATATTAAAAAGAGATGACACATACCTATAAAATTACCGGAATGACTTGTGATGGATGTCGCAAAAAAGTCGAAAAAGTATTGAATGCTATTGAAGGAATAGAAGCAAAAGTCTTATTAAATCCGCCAATTGCTACTATAACTATGGA
>CAMTWE010000103.1:0-3030 GCA_947085395.1 uncultured Bacteroidota bacterium
AACACCATCACCGGTTGCACAGCGGGAGGAACAGGAGCTTCCATATTTACCGGGATTACCGCCTTAACAGCGGGCAGCGGAACTTTAACTATTACGGAAAACAACATAATATCAGGAACCAATGCCGGAACCGGCGCATTTAATGCCATCAGCAATGCAACAACATTTGCCACAGCGAACATCAGCAGCAATATTATCCGCAGCAACTCCATAACATCAGCCGCCGGACCGTTTACCGCCATTTCAAATACAGGGGCAGTAACAACAAACATCAATATCAACAACAACCAGTTGGGCAATGCAAGCGGGGGGTTGGTAACCTATACCGCAGCCAACACGGCAGCATTGATAGGGATTAACAATACTGGGGGGACAATAAGCAGCGCACTTTCCATTCAGAACAACGATATCAGGGGGATAGCGCATAACGTGGCAGGTACAAGCCCCCACACCTATATCATTAACTCAGCCGCTACTTTATCGCAGAATATCAGCAGCAATACATTCACCAATTTAAGCGTAAACACCACCGGGGCAATTATTTTTATCTCGAACAGTGTGGCTATGCCTGCCAATGGTGTTCAGAATGTGAACAGCAACAGCATTGCTACCGGATTTACACGTACTGCCGCAAGTGGTGCCCTCACTTTATTTACGAGCACAGCATCAACCAACAACACTGGTATAACGGTAGAGAACAACAGCAATAACTTTTCGGGCATCACCATAAGCGGAACAGCCACCATAGCGGGCTGGGTAAATACCGATGCAGGTTTGGGCAATGTAACCAAAACTATTGACGGCAATACCTTCAGCAACTGGACAGGTGGCACAGGCGTAATAACAGCAATGAATGTAAACATTACCAGCCCGAACAACGCTATCAGAAACAACATTATCAATACCATCAGCAGCGCCGGAAATATCACAGGTATCACAACCGCTGCGGGGAACGACCATATATTTTCGAATATTATTCACACCCTGATATCTGCCGGAACAGTAGCTACAACAGTAAATGGTATCGCCATTACAGGGGGAACGGTAAAAAATGTTTATCAAAACACCATCTACAATTTGCAGGCAAACAATATTACCACCGGCAGTGTAAGTGGGATAGCGGTATCGGGTGGATTGACCAACAATGTGTACCGCAATAAGATTTACAACCTGTCGTCGAGCAGTAGTGGAATTACAGGTACAGTGAATGGTATTTTGGTTTCGGGAGCTATTGCCAATCAAATCACCACCATTCACAACAATCGCATAGGCGATTTGCGTGCAACCGCAGCCAACGTTGCCGACCCCATCCGTGGGATAAGCGTTGCCAATACCGGTACTACATCGCGTACCAATGTGTATTATAATACGGTATATTTAAACGCCACATCGAGCGGGGCACTTTTCGGTTCAAGTGGTATTTATCATCTTGCCAGCACTACTTCCACTACCGGCGCACTCAATTTACGGAACAACATCATCGCAAACGTTTCAACGCCTAATGGGATCGGACTTACAGTTGCTTACCGCAGAAATTTGGGTACTGTCAATACATTGAATAATTATGTAAGCACATCGAATAATAATTTATTTTATGCAGGAATACCGGGTGCCAACAATCTTATTTACACCGATGGCACAAGTACAGCAGAAACATTGACTTTATACAAAATAGGTATGTTCACAGCCGGAACAATTTCCCCACGTGATCAGGCATCAGTTACAGAAAATCCCACTTTTATAAGTACAACTGGCGCTGACGCTACATTTTTAAAAATCAATACTAGTGTTACTACTTTAATTGAAAGTGGATCTTTAAATATTAGTGGATTTACAGATGATTTTGATGGAGATATACGACAAGAGAATACTGGATATACTGGTTTTGGAACCAATCCAGATATTGGAGCAGATGAGTTTGAAGGAATTATGATTAATTTATGGAAAGGAAATATCAATGAAAATTGGAGTATAGTTGGTAACTGGACAAGAAATTTTGTTCCAATTACAGATGCTTCTATTATTTTTGATGATCTACCCTTAAACCATTTGGTAATGGATCAAGATAGATCAGTTACAAACATTACAAACAACCAATCGACTTTTAGATTGGTTTTAAATGGCAATAAACTAACTTTAAAAGGAAATACAAATTTCACAAATGGTGCAACAATAGACGCTTCAGGAATTAATTCAATTATGGTATTTGCTGGTACAACAACCCAAACTATACCTTCTGGAATGTTTTTTAATAATAATGTTTTCAATTTAAATGTAAACAATAGCAATAATGTATTGTTAAATGGATCGCTACGATTATTAAACGCTTTGAACACCGCTGTTGGCAGATTAGATGCCTCTACTTCTTTACCAACAATTATATACGCAGGAACTAACTTGCAAAGTATTGAAAGTAATCAGTTTTTAACTGAAAGAGTTCATAACCTAACTATTGACAATGGAGCAGGAGTTAATATAAATACCAATTTTAACATCATCAATACCCTACAAATTAATACAGATAAGAAATTAAATGTTTCTTCTGTAAATCAACTAACCGCTTTAGGTACGATTACCAATAATGGAGGAAATGCTGGTTTGGTATTAAAATCAGATGCCAATGGTACGGCTTCCCTCCTTCACAATACCAATAATGTTGCTGCAACTGTACAACGTTACATCAGTAGAAATGCAGAAGATTGGCATTTTTTATCTTCTCCAGTTTCTGATCAGGCAATTAATGGAGATTGGTTACCTACAGGTACTTATGGCACCAATATTAATAACCCTATTGGAACGGGGTATGATTTATATGTTTGGAATGAAACTACATTCTGTTGGATATATAAATCTGATAGCGTGAATTGGCCTTTAACTCATCCAACAACTAATTTTGTAACTGGTAGGGGTTATTTATATTCAGTACAAGCTACAAAACCAACTAAAACTTTTGAAGGTAATTTAAATAATGGTACTATAAATTACCCTATCACTAAAAGCACCACAACCGATGCAACGCTAAAAGAGTTG
>CAMTWE010000104.1:0-3435 GCA_947085395.1 uncultured Bacteroidota bacterium
AAATTTCTTTCTACTGGATTTTAAGTCCAGCGCGTCTACCAATTCCGCCACTCGAGCAACTTAGAGCGAAAAACGGGGATCGAACCCGCGACCCTCACCTTGGCAAGGTGATGCTCTACCGCTGAGCTATTTTCGCATTAGCTTTGCTTCTAAATGCGAGTGCAAATTTAAAATAATTCTGCTTATAAAAAATATTTTTGATAGTTTTTTTTCAGCATTTATTTAGGTTCACGGGTTTTATTTCTTTTATTACTGTTAATATTAAACTAATCGCTTCAATTTCAGTAAATTTAGAATTCTCACTCTTTTTAAAGAATAAGTTCAATTCATAAAAATGAGTAACTTGTTTTAAAGTAGATTTTTTATCTTTGAATGATAAATTTTTAAAAATGTCCAAAGAAGCTGCCATAAAATTATTCAACGAGAAACGAATAAGAACTCAATGGGATGATCATCAAGAAAAATGGTATTTTTCTATTGTTGATGTGGTGGCTATTCTTACAGAAAGTGAAAATGCAAATAACTATTGGAAAGTTCTGAAAAATAGACTCAAGAAAGAAGGAAGTCAGTTGGTTACAAATTGTAACCAACTGAAAATGGAATCATCTGACGGTAAATTTTATAAAACAGATGTCGCTGACACTGAACAATTATTTAGGTTAATACAAACTATTCCATCTCCAAAAGCTGAACCATTTAAATTGTGGCTAGCTAAGGTTGGGCGCGAAAGAATAGATGAAATTGAAGACCCCGAGATTGGTGTTGAAAGATTAATGGAAACTTATTTTAGAAAAGGTTATAGTAAAGAATGGATTAATCAGCGACTAAAAAGCATCGAGATTCGTAAAGAACTTACAGATGAATGGGACAATCGAAATGTTAAAAAAGGTCAGGAGTATGCCATTTTAACAGATGAGATAACAAAAGCGTGGAGCGGTTTTACTACAAAACAGTATAAATCGTTTAAAGAATTAAAGAAAGAAAACCTAAGAGATCATATGACAAATCTTGAGTTAATTCTGAATATGTTAGCCGAAGCATCCACTACTGAAATTTCGAAAGACAAAAAACCGAAAACATTTTCAGAAAACAAAAATATTGCAAGAAAAGGCGGAAATGTTGCAAAAGCGGCTCGTTTAAAACTAGAAAAAACAACAAATAAAAAAGTAGTTACAAAACTTAACGCTAAGCATCTAGACAACCCTGAATTAGAAAATAGCGATGACAATAACTAATTTTAACAAGTTTTAACACTTGCATTTCAGTAACAAATTGTACTTTTATTCGTCATCATTCAAAATTTACTATCATGAATCGCTAAGTTTGTAAAATATCATAAAATGACACTAAAATTATTCAAATTCAGTATTCAAAAAGACTTAAAAAAAATAAAAATCAACTTATGAAAAAACTTTCGCTTATAATAATCCTATTCGGATTTATCTTTCAAACATCAGCTCAACAAAAAATTTGGTCGCTAGAAGAAGCCGTAAATTATGCACTTACCAACAATTTATCTATCAAACAAGCAGAACTTAATACTGATTTAAAGAATGAAGATTTGATTTCTGCCAAAGGAAATCGGCTTCCGAATTTAAGCGCCAATGCATCTGAATCATTTTCATTTGGATCAACCATCAACAATGACAATGTTAGAATCTCTAGAAATAGAAATTCTACCAATTTTGGCATTTCATCATCGGTAACACTTTTTAACGGTTTTAGAAATTTAAACACCGTTAAGCAAGCAGAATTGGGACAAGAGGCAAGTTTGCTGGATTTAGAGAAAATGAAAAATGATATTTCTTTAAATGTGGTTAATTATTATCTCAATATTTTGTTTAACAAAGAGAGTATAAAAGTTGCGCAAGAACAATTGCAAATTAGCAAACTACAGCTTAATAAAACCAAACAATTGGTTGCAGAAGGCGCCAAACCTAAAGGTGATTTATTTGAAGCTGAAGCTACTGTAGCCAATGATGAAGAAAAATTAGTGAGCGCGCAGAACAGTTTAGATTTGTCGTTGTTAAGTTTGGCGCATCTTTTACAAGTTTCTCCTAGAAATTTTGATGTTCAGGAAATAAAATTAAATATCCTTACGCCTACTTTAAAATATGACAATACCGATGCAATTTTTGAGAAAGCAGTGGCCGAAAAACCAGAAATTAAAAGCGCTGAATTGGATGTTAAAAATGCCGTTTTAGGAATAGACATCGCAAAATCTGCTTATTACCCAACTGTTTCATTGGGTTATAATTTTAGCACTTTTTATGGCAATACCCAAGGAATTCCAAATCAGTTAAGTTTTTTAGATCAATTTGATGACAATAAAAGTCACAATATAAATTTATCGCTCAATATTCCTATTTTTAACGGATTTAAAACCAAATCTGGTGTTTCAAAAGCATCGCTAAATTCTAGATTTACCGCTTATACTTTAGACAATGAGAAATTAAAATTAAGAGAAACGATTGAACGTGCTTATACCGACGCCAAAGCTGCTTTAAACCAATATATTGCTTCAGAAAAATCGGTATTGGCGCAGCAAGAATCTTTTAAAAATGCACAAGAACGCTTTAATTTAGGCATTATGACTTCTTTTGATTTTGAACAAGTTAGAGCCAGATTGGTAAACGCACAATCTAATTTTATCAATGCTAAATACAACTTTGTGTTCAAAACTAAATTATTGGAATTTTATTACGGCATTCCGATTGTTTTAGAATAATTTATACCGCTTTTCATTTTTATAAAAACACTCGAAATTTCGGGTGTTTTAGTTTATTAAGTAATCTAATAATCATTTTAATTTTTTGCATTTTTAACTAGGAAGTTACAATTTTTCTTTTAAATTTGTAACCATTGTGTAAGGTTAATCAATTTGGTTATGGATGAGTATTTGACACTTTCTGAAACATCTGAATATATCGGAAAAAGTAAAGAAACATTAAGGCGTTGGGATAAAGACGGAAAATTACCTGCCGTTCGCGAGCCCATGAGTAATTATAGAGTTTATAGAAAATCGGATGTTGACACGCTGTTTGCAAATTTTTTAACCACTAAAATTCAAGAAACCGTTTCAAATTTTGTGGAAGCAGAAAATGAATACACCGTTTTAGAACTTTTCGCTGGAGCTGGCGGCTTGGCAGTTGGAATGGAAAAAGCAGGTTTAAAATGTGTTGCTTTAAATGAAATTGACAAATGGGCCTGTAATACTTTGAGAAAAAATAGACCGAATTGGAATGTATTGGAAGGCGATATTAAATCTTTTAGTTTTACTGAATATCAAAACAAAGTTGATATTGTAACAGGCGGGTTTCCGTGTCAAGCATTTAGTTATGCTGGTAAAAAATTAGGTTTAGCTGATGCAAGGGGAACTTTGTTTTACGAATTTGCTAGAGTTGTGAAAGAAGTAAATCCACCGATTTGTATTGG
>CAMTWE010000105.1:0-4295 GCA_947085395.1 uncultured Bacteroidota bacterium
ACCAGCAAACGAATTGTGCAAACTTTAAAAGATTGGTGTTGATTAAAAATTCAAAACAAATAGCGGTGATTTGCAATTATAATTCTTGATTTATTAATTTGTAGCTCATATTTAATTAAAATATGGCTCAAAAATATGTTTAATTGAGCTTTAATGAGTATATTTATGAGCTTAAAAATAAAATTTCAATGTTAAATTCTAAAGAAATAGAAATAATTGATTTTTTGAAAAATCATAAAGAAAGTTCATCAAAGGAAATTTTTGACCAAGTAAAGCTCATAAAAAGCTATGCTACTGTTAAAAGAACATTGTTAAAACTTGCAAACGAATATCTTATTTCCATATCAGGAAAGGGTAAAGCAACTAAATATACTATTTCTCCAGTTTATGAGTTATTGCAACCAATTGATATGGATGTTTATTATCAAAAAGAAATTGATGAACGCAAAATACACGAAAGCTTTAATTTTCAATTATTTACTGATGTATTAAGTAAACATTCACTTTTTGCAGAAAATGAATTATTTAAACTACAAGAACTACAAAAAAAATATACCCATAACATTGCGCAACTTTCAAAAAATGAATATGAAAAAGAATTAGAGCGATTGGCCATTGATTTAAGTTGGAAATCATCTCAAATAGAAGGAAACACTTATTCTTTACTTGAAACCGAAAAATTACTTAAAGAAAAAGAAACTGCTTCTGGAAAAACAAAAGAAGAAGCAATTATGCTTTTAAACCACAAAGATGCAATCGATTTTATTATTGAATCTCCTAATTATTTGAATCCTCTTACTGTTTCAAAAATTGAAGATATTCACAGTATGATTATCAAAAATTTGAATATGGATAAAAATTTACGAAAAAGTAGAGTAGGTATTTCTGGTACAAATTACAGGCCATTAGACAATGAATTTCAAATTAAAGAAGCGCTAATTAAGATGTGTTTATTGATAAATGAACGGGAAATTGTATTTGAAAAAGCGCTTTTGGCATTGACATTAATCTCTTATATTCAGCCATTTATAGATGGAAATAAAAGAACAGCACGTATTGTAAGTAATGCCATTTTAATGGATGGTAACTATTGTCCAATTTCATTCAGAACCGTTGATTCTATAAAATATAAAAAAGCGATGTTACTATTTTATGAACAAAATAATATTTCAAGTGTTAAAGAAATGTTTATCAATCAATTTGAATTTGCGGTGAATACTTATTTTTAATATGAAAAAATCAAAACAAATAGCCCTAATTTGTAATTACCGATTAATGCCAGAACGCATTGGCGGAATGGATCGTTTTTTTTGGTTGTTTGATGCAGATGCTAAAAAAATGGGATACGAAATTACCTGGTTTTTCCCAAATGATGATAAACACACAAACTATCAAAATTTAACTATTATTGCGGATGATAAAAATTCTGTAGAAGATACTTTTCTGAATTATTGCCAAAAAAATCAGCTTTATTTTGACATCGTTTTTACCCATTTTGTAGAATTATGTACACCCTTTTATAAAAAAGTGAAGCATAAATTTGCCGATAAAATCATAGCAGTAGATCACAATCCGAGACCTTTAGAAGGTTATCCGCTGTTGAAAAAAATCAAGAAAAAAATAAAAGGAATCTTATTTTCGCCTTATATTGATTTGTTTGTGGGCGTTTCTAAATATACTAAAAATCAAATGTTAATCGATTTTGGAAATCAAATCAAAAATAAAACCAAGGTAATTTATAACGGAATTGAACATCAATTATATCAAAAAAGAATCGAAAGAAATCATGCATTTCCCAATTTTTTAGTGGCCAGTCATTTGCGTTTTTCAAAGGGAATTCAAGATTTAATTGCCGCAGTTTCTTTGTTGCCAGAAAACGTTAAAAATAAATTAAAAATTGATATTTATGGAGAGGGAGTTTATAAAACTGATTTACTAAATTTGGTTAAAAACGCAAAAATTGAACAGTGTTTTAACTTTAAAGGAAGTGTCCCCAATTTATATGAAATTTACAGTCAGTATGATTATATGTTGCAACCTACTCATATGGAGTGTTTTAGTTTGTCTATTTTAGAAAGTTTAAGTGCGAATGTGCCAGTTATAACCACTTCGGTTGGCGGAAATGAAGAAGTAATTAAACACAACGAAAATGGTTATATTTTTAAAGCAAAGAATATTCAGCAATTGGCAAATTTGTTGCATGATATTTATCTTGGGAATAAAAAAATAACCGTTGATACCCACAAATTAATTGAAGACCGATTCACCATAGATAAAATGGTAAGCGAATACATGCAAATTTTAAATTGATGTCAATTAGGTACAAAATACAAGCTCCCTTTCCTTCGGAAAGGGCTGGGGATAGGAAAATAGCATTCCTCACGCCAGAATATCCACATCCAAAAACAGGAAACTCTGGTGGCATTGGCACCAGCATTAAAAATTTAGCAATCGGATTGTTGGCGCAAAATTGTACGGTTCGTGTGTTGGTTTATGGACAAAATGATGATGCCATTTTTGAAGATCAAGGAATTGTTATTCAGCAAATAAAAAATGTAAAGTTTAAAGGATTGTCATGGTTTTTAACGCGTAAAAAAATAGAAAAAATCATCAATCAATTGTATCAAAATAAGGAAATTGATTTGGTAGAAGCGCCCGATTGGACAGGAATTACCTCTTTTATTCAACCCAAAAAATGTCCTATTGTTATCAAATTACACGGTTCTGATACCTATTTTTGTCATTTGGATCATCGCCCCGTAAAATGGGTCAACAAATTTCATGAAAAAAGAGCGCTACAAAATGCAAACGGATATATTTCTGTGAGTCAGTTTACGGCGGATCTTACCAATAAAGTTTTTGGAATTAATCAACAATTTACCATCATTCCCAACGGAATTGATACGAGTCTTTTTATAGATAATTCAAATTCTACGCTAAATTTAACATCGGATAGAGGTGAAGACATTATTCTTTACTTCGGTAGTTTAATTCGTAAAAAGGGCTTGTTAGAGTTGCCTTTAATTTTTAATGAAGTCATCAAAAAAAAACCTGAAACAAAACTTATTTTGGTAGGAAAAGATGTACCCGATAAAATTTCTGGCAATCAATCTACTTGGCAAATGATGCAATCTTTATTTACAGAAGATGCCAAAAAGAAGGTGAATTATTTAGGAAGTATTGAGCACGCTGCAATTAAAAATCAAATAGAAAATGCAAGCGTTTGTATTTTTCCTTCATTTGCAGAGGCCTTACCGGTTTCTTGGTTAGAAGCCATGGCGATGCAAAAAGCAATTGTTTGCTCAGATATTGGTTGGGCTAATGAAATTATTGATGATGGCATAGATGGTTTTTTAGTAAATCCCAAAAATCACCTACAATTTGCAGATAAAATAACACAGTTGTTAAATAATAAATTGTTGCAAAAAGAAATGGGCATCAACGCAAGAAATAAAATTGAACGTAAATTTAGTATTGAAATTGTATCAAAACAGAGCAAAATATTTTATGAAAATGTATAGGATAATTAGCTCTTCGACTGGCTCAGGGCAAGTAATTGAAAGGGGAATAGCGATAAGCGATGAGGGAAAATGGTGATCACCATGTTAATAGCTCCGTAGGAGCGCCCTGTTTGTAGTAGAATTGTTTGTAACACCAATATATGTTGTGTTGTACGAAATATTTGTTGCGTTATGTTAATTATTTGAATTAGATTATTTATATTATTTGAATTAGATTATTAAAAAAATAAGAATTATGCCAAACACCTATTCACAAATTTATATTCAAATTGTTTTTACCGTAAAGGGAAGACAAAATCTTATTGAAAAAAAACATCAAGAAGAGTTGCATAAATTTATTACAGGGATTGTCCAAAAAAGACAGCAAAAATTATTGGCAATATATGCTATGCCAGATCACATTCATTTATTAGTGGGGTTAAAACCCAACATTGCTATTTCAGAATTGGTTAGAGACGTAAAAGCGGGTTCTTCAAAATTTATCAATGATAGTGGATGGATTAATGGGAAGTTTAACTGGCAAGAAGGATTTGGAGCATTTTCTTATGCTAAAAGTCAAATTGATAATGTTATTAATTATATTGCAAAGCAGGAAATACATCATAAAAAGACTAGTTTTAAAGAGGAATATATTGATTTTTTAAAAACTTATGAAATTGAATATGATAAGAATTATTTGTTTGAATGGATTGTGTAAGAACAGAGCGTGAAACATAATAAACAGGTCGCTCCTACGGAGCTATTAGCGATTTTGGTTTTTATATTGTTACAAAC
>CAMTWE010000106.1:0-1686 GCA_947085395.1 uncultured Bacteroidota bacterium
CCGGTGATGGTTACATCGGTGCCGGCATTGTTGGTGATGCCGGTAAAAGAATTTGCAAATGCAGCGCTTGCTGTGACCAAGTTAGATATATTGTTGCCTGTAATGCTGATGGCATCGGTGGCGCCCGAGCTAATGGCAATAATGGGGGCTGCTGCCGCTGTGCCCGTTGTCATATTGCTGATTACGTTATCAGCAATATTGCTCTTGCCTGTGGTAATGGTCATGACCGTGAGGGCTGCCGAACCGCCCGTCCAATTGCTAAAGGTATTGGCGCTGAAAGTCTTGTTTAAACTGGTGTTGGAATTTATCCAACCCGAAATGGCGGTTGCTCCGGTAACTGTTACATTCGAAAAATTGTTGAGGTTTTGCGTAATCACCGACCCCGGCTGCGAAGCGGCTCCGGTTCCGTTGCAAAAAGTAACCGTGCCACCGGCTCCGGTTTTACTAAAAGCGGTAACAATCGAATTGCTGTTTACCGTTTGAACGCCGCTTGCAAACAAACTGTTACTTAGGGTAAGAAAGGTAACATTACCGGTTGTATTAACTGCTAAGTTGGTAAAGGTATTGCTGCTGATGTTTTGCGTGAGCGTGGCCGCTGTGTTGGTAATGTAATTGTGTACACTTGAACCTGCCACAGTATGAACAATACCACGGATGTCATTTTCCTGAATAGTTAAAGCGGCACTTGCTGCCCCGGCAGTATTGCTTATCCCTGTTAATGCTCCTGAATTGGCTACGGTATAGCTTATCAACCCCCCGTCTGCATTACCTAACTGGTTGTTGTTGATGTTGATGGTGGAGGTTACTGCTGCTGTGTTCGAAATAGCAGTTACTGCTCCGGCAGCAACTGTTTTGGTTAGATTTCTGATGATATTGGTATTGATATTCAGGCTTGCCACAATGGCCGAGTTGGATATTCCTGTCAATGCCCCGGTGCCGGTATTGTTGGCTGCAATCACATTGTTGCCTGTAATATTTAGTGTGCCCGCCCCTCCCGAATTGAGAATGCCGTTGAAAACCGATGCCGCCGTACCAAAGGCAGAACAGTTTTGTATGGTGTTGCCGGTAATGGAGATTAGGCCAGTTGCTGCATTGTTAATCCCGTTAAAGGTGCAAACACCTGTTGTAGTAACTCCACTTGTTCCTACATTGATTGAATTGGCGGTGGTTGTGCTGCCAATGGTATTGCCCGAAACGGTAAACTGTCCGCCTCCTGCTGTGTTGATACCATGAAAGGTATAACCAATTGCCGCCGTACCTCCTGTACTAATGGCTCCAATGTTGTTGTTCTGTATGCTTACAGTGCTTGATGAAGTAGCATAAATCCCTGTAATTACTCCGAGCGTTGTTGTTGAAGTAATCACAATTGAGTCGGTTCCGGTTGTGGCTCCAATAGTATTGCCTGTTGTAGTTCCTATATTCACCGTTCCGCCCAAAATGGATATTCCCGAAAAAATACCAGGCAGTACTACTGAACCACTGGTGGTAGAAAATGAAATGCCTGCAATGGTATTTCCTTGCACATTGGAAACAGGACTTGCATCTACCGTCAGCTCTATTGCCCTGTACTGATGAGCAAATGCACCATCATAAGTTGTGGTACCGGTGCCCAAAGCATCGGCATAACCGATAATGTTGTTGTTTACCGTGTAGTTTCCTCCTGAGGCGGTAATAATATTGATGGCA
>CAMTWE010000107.1:0-1624 GCA_947085395.1 uncultured Bacteroidota bacterium
AACAGCTACAGGAGGCACCATTACTTGGTACTCAGCAGCAACAGGCGGTACAGTGGTAGCAAGTCCAACTTTAAGTTCGGTAGGCACGGTAACCTATTATGCAGAAGCATCCAATGGAACTTGTTCAAGTTTGAGCAGAACAGTGGTTACTTTAACGATAGTACCAGCTACGGCAAGTGCAGGAACAAATGGAACCTTGAGTGTATGTACAGGAACAGAAGTAACCAATGCGATGTTGTTTGCATCCTTAACAGGTTCACCAGCAGCGGGCGGTTCATGGTCAGCTCCGGTAAATGGAGTTTATACTTATACCCAAACAGCGAGTGCTGCACCATGTACAAATAATACAGCTACGGTAACCGTAACGATAGATGCAACTCCTCCTAGTATTTCATGTCCTTCAGACATTTCAGTTTTAGGAAATAGTATTAATGGTGCAGTAGTTAATTTTGCTTCACCTGTAGGAACAGACAGTTGTCCTGGAGCTTCAACGCAACAAACAGGAGGTTTAGTAAGTGGTTCGGTATTCCCTTATGGAGATACAGTGATTACTTTTACAGTAACTGATAGTACAGGGTTAACAGCTAATTGTTCATTTACAGTAACAGTATTAACTGCAGTTATTGATGCGAAAGAAGATACGATTGCAGGCGGAAATGGAACCACAGGTACACCAAATGCGGGTAACGTATTGGGAGCTAATCCAACGAATCCTGATTTATTAAACGGAAGTGCGGTAACGATTGGTCAAGTAAACTTAACAGTAACTACACCGGCTACACCTATCAATGGAGGTCCAGTACCGAGTATTGATGTAGCTACGGGTCAAGTAAGTGTACCAGCAGGAACACCTGCAGGAGTTTATACGATTGTTTACCAGATATGTGAGAAGTTAAATCCTTCGAATTGTGATTCGGCTACGGTAACCGTTACGGTATCAGCGCCAGTTATTGATGCGAAAGAAGATACGATTAATTCTGTACTATGTGCAACAAATGGTCTTATTGGCAACATTTTAAGTAATGATACTTTAAACGGTGTAGCTGTTAATTCTTCTTTAGTTACTTTGAGTATAGTCTCTGGAAGTAATTCAAATATTTCAATAAATACTAGTACAGGTGTAATATCTGTAAGTAGTGGTATTGCAGTAGGATCTTATGTTTATACTTATAAAATATGTGAGATATTAAATCCATCTAATTGTGATACAGCTACCATTACGGTCAATATCGTAGATACTACATTGCCAACAGCGGTTTGTAAGCCAATTACAGTACAGTTAAATGCTCAAGGAGTTGCTACAATTACTGCCTCTATGATAGATGGAGGAAGTAATGATTCGTGTGGGCCAGTAACTTTAACGGCAAGTAAAACAACCTTTAGTTGTTCAAATGTTGGAGCAAATAATGTGACGCTAACAGTAACAGATGCTTCAGGAAATACTTCAACATGTGTGGCGGTAGTAACGGTAGTAGATAAAGTAGCACCAACGGTATTCTGTAGAAATATTACGGTTGATTTAGATCAAAATAACATCGCTGTAATAACACCAGCAATGATTGATAACGGCAGTTTTGATGCTTGCGGTATTGCAACTTACAGTTTAGATAAAACTACTTTCGGC
>CAMTWE010000108.1:0-1567 GCA_947085395.1 uncultured Bacteroidota bacterium
CCCAACCAACCTTCTCTGTCTAAACTGCGATACTGGATGGCTTCAGAAATATGATTGGGTAAAATATCTGGCGCATTTTCTAAATCGGCAATGGTACGCGATACTTTTAAAATTCGGTCATAAGCTCTTGCAGATAAGTTGAGACGTTCCATAGCAGTTTTGAGCAAATTTTTACTTTCATCACTCAGCACACAAAATTCTTTGGTTATTTTAGAACTCATTTGCGCATTGTAATGAATATTGTCATTGTCTTTAAAACGTTCGGTTTGAATTTCTCGGGCGCTAATCACCCTTTCTCTCACAGATTTACTGCTTTCAACGGCTCTTTCTTCTGTTAATTTTTCAAAAGGAACGGGCGTAACTTCAATATGGATGTCAATTCTATCTAATAATGGACCCGAAATTTTGCTCAAATAGCGTTGCATTTCATAAGGTGATGAAGTTGCCGGACTGTTGGCATCGTTAAAAAATCCACTCGGACTAGGGTTCATACTGGCTACCAACATAAAACTACTGGGATAAGTAACCGTAAATTTGGCCCTAGAAATAGTAACTTCTCTATCTTCTAAAGGTTGTCGCATCACTTCTAAAACGGTGCGTTTAAACTCTGGCAATTCATCCAAAAAAAGTACGCCATTATGTGCTAAAGAAATTTCTCCAGGTTGTGGATATTGTCCGCCACCCACCAATGCCACATCAGAAATAGTATGATGAGGTGATCTAAAAGGACGGTGACACATCAATCCGGTGTGCGCTTTTAGTCCGCCCACAACTGAATGAATTTTAGTGGTTTCCAAAGATTCTTGTAAAGTCATCGGTGGTAAAATGGATGGCAATCGTTTGGCTAACATGGTTTTTCCGGCGCCGGGTGGACCAATTAAAATGATGTTATGTCCGCCAGCTGCGGCAATTTCCATGCATCTTTTAATAGATTCTTGTCCTTTAACATCAGAAAAATCATGTTCATAATGATTTACCGCTTGGTTAAATTCTTTTCTGGTATCGACTACAAAAGGGATTAATTCTTTTTTTCCGTTAAAAAATTCTACTACTTCCGTAATGTTTTCAACGCCATAAACTTTTAAATTATTAACAATTGCCGCTTCTTTGGCATTTTGCATCGGTAAAATAAATCCTTCATAACCTTCTTCTCTTGCTTTGATAGCGATTGGCAATGCGCCCTTGATGGGTTGTAAATTTCCGTCTAGTGAAAGTTCGCCCATGATCAAAAAGCGTTCTATATTTTCTGATTTAATTTGATTGGAGGCCGCCATAATTCCGATGGCAAGTGTTAAATCATAGGCAGATCCTTCTTTGCGCAAATCGGCAGGTGCCATATTGATCGTGATTTTTTTACCCGGAAATTCGTATGAATTGTTTTTTAAAGCAGCAGAAATTCGGTAACTGCTTTCACGAATGGCATTATCTGGTAAACCTACTAAATGATATCCAATTCCTTTATCGATGTTAACTTCAACGGTAATTGTGGTAGCTTCAACGCCGAAAACGGCACTTCCAAAAACTTTTTTTAGCATACTTTTCCTTTTTCAGAATAGTTACTAATATA
>CAMTWE010000109.1:0-1430 GCA_947085395.1 uncultured Bacteroidota bacterium
AAAATAGATTTTGTATTTTTGATTAAAAGTAATTAATGTATGAATTTAGAAACTAGAAAATTATCATTTATTCAAGAAATTCTTAGAATACAAAGTGAGAAAACCATTTCTCGACTTGAAACTATTTTGAGAAAAGAAAAAGATACTTCTGACGAGCGAATATTTAAGCCAATGACTCAAAATGAGTTGGATAAGCGAATTGACAAATCGGAATCTGATTTTAATAACAATCGATTTAAAAGCAGTTCTGAACTTTTAGCCAAATACGACTAATGATATTGAAAATTATTTGGTCTGAATTTGCGGAAACTCAACTTGACGAAATCTATAAATATTACGAAAAGGAAGCAGGTTCAAAAATTGCCAAAAAACTTGTGAAAGGAATTATCAACGAGCCAAAAAAGTTGATAAAAACACCGCACATTGGACAAGAAGAAGAGTTATTAAAACAGAGAAAAATTGAATATCGATATTTAGTTTTCAAAAACTACAAACTGATTTATGCTGTCGATACGGAAAATGGATTTATAAAAATTGCAGATATTTTCGATACTCGACAAAATCCACCGAAACTGAAAAGAACGAAATAAAGCCAGTTGCCAACACCTCATAAAATTTATGCTCAAATCGGAACTAATATAAACCGACAAACACTCAATAAAAATATTGCTACGCCGGAAAAATCTCTGGTTTTTACGCCGTGCAAATCATTATACGAACACGTTAGCGTTCATTTTATGATTGCTGAAAATCAAAAATTTCTTTTTATATTTGTCAATGCTAAATGATTTAAAACATGAACTACACAATGTCCTTTCAGGAAAGAGCCAAATTAGGATTGGAACAATTATCCAAACAATTGCCAGTTACCTTAACGATGGCGAGGAATCAGGCAAAAGCGCTGAAATCGAAAAGCATTTCAAAAAACAAGAAGCAAAGAAGTTAGAAGATTACATTACAAAGAATAATATTTGGATTGACAATATTGATTTTTCTCAATATGTAAGTGAAGGTGCAGAACAGAAAGTCTATCTCAAAGACAGTGAGCATGTCCTAAAATTGAACGACGCTATTTATTATAACTCCTGGAAAGATTATTTATACAATTTATTGCTTCATAATTATTTCTTTTCCGACACTGCTTATGAGTTGTTAGGTTTCACAAAGAATGATGAAGTTTTATATGCAGTGGTTCAGCAAAATTATGTTTCAATTACTTCGAGTACAGATTTAAGCAAAGTCAAAGAATTTCTAACGTTGAATGGCTTTGAAAACAATCGTAATAATGACTATATTAATCCAGAATTGGGAATCATCCTAGAAGATTTACATGATGAAAATGTTTTAACGCAAAATGAAATTTTATATTTTATTGATACAGTTTTTTATTTGACAGAAAAGTTTTGGCAAAATAAAAACGAACGCTAACA
>CAMTWE010000110.1:0-1013 GCA_947085395.1 uncultured Bacteroidota bacterium
CTGTAAAATTTTTCTGATTGTTTGTTGCCTAAACCAGCATCAATTAAAGTAAGCCGATTGCCATCTTCTATAAGCATACATCTAATGCTCATGTCAATTAAATTATTGCTATCTGCCGGGTTGGTGCGTTGCCAAATTGTTTTTGGCACTACTCCAAACATGGCGCCACCATCTAATTTAAAATTGGTAGTTTCTATGGGATATATTTTCATGTTAATTTGTTTATAATGTTGAAAGTTTTTAAAGTTGGAATGTTCCATTCTTAAATCCTTTTTTGTAAAAGTAGGACTTGTTATATTTCATTTTTTTATCCCTTATTATTAATAAGATAATGAATAAAGATATTGAAAGCTTATCTGTAATAGCTCAATAAATTGTCATATACATCTAATTGCATAGGTTTAAAAAAATAACTTCTTCTCAATTCTCAATACTTCTAAAAACATTTTTAATTGTTCATTATCAATTTTCGATTTTCCATTGAATATAAGTTGCAAATATGAAAAAAATAACATGAATTTGTGTTAAAGAAAACAAAAAAACCGTTGCGATAAATCGGAACGGTTTTGAGGCGTCAAGCGGATTCGAACCGCTGTGGAAGGTTTTGCAGACCTCTGCCTAGCCACTCGGCCATGACGCCCTGTAAGGATTGCAAATTTACATAAATTTCGTTTGCTTACAAGTACTTTTTAACTTTTCCTTTTTTTAGTCATTTTTACCGATACTTTTTCAACATTACCGCCAATAGGTGGATTAATTTTTGCCAGCCAAATAGTGGCTTTTTCTACCATTGTTAGCTCTGTTAAAATACGGTTTAAAATTCTTTGTGCCACATGCTCTAACAGTGCTGACCTAATTGCCATTTCTTGGTGTACAATATTGGTTAAATGCACATAATCTACCGTATCATTGAGCGCATCGCTTTTGGCAGACTTCGATAAATTTGCTTTTACCGCTACATCAACCAAATATTCTGAACCAATTTTTGCCTCTTCAATCATGCATCCATGATA
>CAMTWE010000111.1:0-1052 GCA_947085395.1 uncultured Bacteroidota bacterium
GTAGAATCTCACCTAAAATTAGCGCAGGTAATTGCCCAGAAAATTGAAGATTTATATTTTCCTAAACCAATTGAGGTTAAACCAATAAAGCGTGTTACCGGAATTGGGGGCTTATTTTTTAAAGCAGAAAATCCTAAAAAACTTAAAGAATGGTATCGCAACCATTTAGGTTTTGATACAGATACTTACGGTTGTACTTTTTGGTGGAATGACCAAAACCATCAACTTGCTTCCACACAATGGAGCGCTTTTACCAAAGAAACCACCTATTTCGATCCGAGTAAAAAAGATTTTATGTTCAATTACCGCGTAGAAAATCTGAAACTTTTATTAGAAAAACTCCAAGAAGAAGGCGTTACTATTGTTGGAACCATGGAGGAATATGAATACGGAAATTTCGGCTGGATTTTAGACCCAGAAGGCAATAAAATTGAATTATGGGAACCCATAGATGCTGCTTTTTTGACTTAGTAGGATTGTGTAAAGCAGGAAATCAATAATAGTTGGCTTTTAAATATTGAATAAAATGATTTTTAACGCTTCTTCTGCCTTATTGTTTTCAAGGTATTTTTGGGCTATTTTATGTTTTTCTACAATAAATCTTTTTTTATCAAATTGTAAATCAATTAATTGACGATAAAAAGGTTTCTCTCTTACAAATTCATCAATTTCTTTTAATTCAGGTAATTTTTTTAATCCGCCTAAAATACCGAGTTCGTTACCTGTTAAAATTTCACTTAATTTCACTTCCGATGGAAGCGCATCAACGCCTATTCCAACTATTCCTTGTGGTTTATTAAGGGTGAAAACAGCATCTCCTTTTGCTCTAACGTAATAATCTTGTCCCATTCGTCCCACTAAATCAATTTTTTGTGGATCAATTTTTCCGTTTTCGTCAAATATCCACGTTTGATAATGTAACTTCACAATTTCACAAATGACCAAATTTCCGGCAGATCCACCAGTGCCTGTTTCAATTATATTAAGCACTTTGCACTCCAATTGCACTGGTGATTCTGCAACTCTGTAAGGTCTAATTAAATCTGAAGGCA
>CAMTWE010000112.1:0-3600 GCA_947085395.1 uncultured Bacteroidota bacterium
TATTGGCAAGAAGTGATGTTTGGTGATGGATTTGATGTGGTACCAGATTTAAAAGACAATCGTTATGGATATGCCATGTCACAAGGTGGAAGTTTAGGTCGATTTGATAAACAAACCGGAAATGTAAAAAACATCAAACCTACGCATCCCGATCCAAAAATGAAATTGCGTTTCAATTGGAATTCGGCCATTGCTATCAATCCTTTTGACCAAGAAACGGTTTATTACGGAAGTCAATTTGTACATATATCAACCAATAAAGGGCATGAGTGGAAAATGATATCGCCCGATTTAACCACGAACAATTTAGAAAAACAAAAACAACATGAAAGTGGCGGTTTAACAATGGATGCGACTGGTGCAGAAAACCATTGCACTATTTTGGCGATTACCCCAAGTCCGATTGAAAACGGTTTGCTTTGGGTTGGAACCGATGATGGCAACATCCAAATAAGCAGAAATGGCGGCGAAACTTGGACCAATGTTGCTCAAAATATAAAAGGAATGCCAAAAGAGAGCTGGGTTGCACAAATAAAAGCATCCACTTTTAATGCAGGTGAAGCGTATGTGGTGGTTAATAATTACCGCAATTTCGATTTTAAACCTTATTTGTTTAGAACACGCGATTATGGCAAAACTTGGGAAAGTTTACTGGATAAAATGGAGGAAACTTTTGGTTATACTTTGGCAGTAGTACAAGATACGGAAACAAAAAATTTATTGTTTTTAGGTACAGAATATGGTTTGTATTTTAGTATTGATGAAGGAAAAAATTGGACTAAATGGACTACCGATTATCCTTCTGTTCCAACGATGGATTTAGTTATTCACCCAACACAACACGATTTGGTTATTGGTACTTTTGGTCGTTCATTTTGGATTTTAGATGACATTCGTCCGTTACGAAAATTGGCAAAAACAGGCGCATCACTTTTAACAAAACCACTCAAAATTTTTGAGCCCAACAAGGCATTTATCACCGAAAAACAACAACCAACCGGAACCCGATTTGGCGCAAATGCCATTTACAACGGCGAAAATAAACGCGATGGCGCCATGATTAGTTATCTTTTCAATAAATCCGAAGAAACTAAAGATATTAAAAAAGAAGCCAAAGATTCCAAAGAAACGGCAAAACCAAAAGAAGATCCAAAATCAAAAAATGATTCGATTGTTTTAAATGTTTACAATCAGGAAAATAAATTGATTCGCACCGTGAAACAGAAAATCCCGACCGATAACGGTATCCAACGCATGTATTGGAGTTTAGATGAAAAGGGTGTACAAAGACCTTCGAGAGGCATTTCGCAACGTGGCAGAAATTTTGAACCGCGTGGCGTAACAGTGCTTCCTGGTACCTATAAATTGGTGCTTTTATATGAAAAAGAAAAAGATTCTACCATGATAAGTGTACAATACGACCCTAGAATTGACCTTAAAAATGGGGTTTTAGTGGCTAAGTATCAGTTGTTAAAAGAAGCTGAGAAAACCATGGAACAATTGGCAGACATCAGCAAACAACTCAATGAATCGAAAGAAATTGTAAAACAATACAAAAAGCAACTGAGCGATTTAAAAGATAAGAAAAATGCTGATTTGCTCAAAAAACACGATTCTATCAACAAACAACTCGATGGATTTATGGATGAATTATTGGGCAAAGAAGACAAACGCCAAGGAATTACCCGCAGTCCTGATCCAACCATCGTGTCCAACTTAGGCGCCGCATTTTCTTATATCAATGATTTAATGCAACTACCAGGAACTACCGAAATTCAGTTGTTGGAAAATGCTAACAAAGCCGTTGACAGCTATAAAATGAAGGTGAATGCGTTTTATCAAAAAGAATGGATTGACTTTAAAAATCAGGTTGAAAAATTAAATCTGAGTTTGTTTAAAGATGCAAAAACGTTTTAAAAAATAAAATTGTAACTAAAATTTAGTTGCGAAATTGTTAATAATTGTATATTTGCATGGGTAAAATTGAAAAGTTAATCGAAAAATTAAAGCAGAAACCAAAAGATTTTACTTAGGATGAAATGATTAAGGTTTTAAAACATTTTGGTTTTGAACAAATTTCACAAGGAAAAACGAGCGGGTCAAGGCGTAAGTTTGTAAATGAAAAAAAACAAATAATCAGTTTGCATGAGCCACATCCGAAAAATGTTTTAAAATCATATCAATTAGCAATTATTATTGACTTTTTAAAATTATAGGCATGAAAAATTATTTAGAGTATAAAGGTTATATTGGAACGCTTGAATTTTCTGCAGAAGACAAAATCTTTTACGGAAAAATTCAAGGAATCAATGATTTGATAACTTTTGAAGGCAACAATGTAGCTGAGCTTGAAAATGTTTTCCACGAATCTGTAGAAGATTATTTAACCACTTGCAAGCAGTTGAATAAAACACCCGATAAAGTTTTTAAAGGTTCTTTCAATATTCGTATTTCTAAAGAATTGCATCAAAAAACGGCTCTTTTAGCTTCAAAAAAAGGATTAAACCTAAACGAAGTCGTAAAAAAGGCCTTGTCTTATGTGGTAAAACATGAAGAAATTTTGAATTAAAAAATTTGTTTTTCATTAAAAAATCCCGATTTTTTCGGGATTTTTTTGGATTATTTCACTTCAAAATTCTGTGAAACTTTATCAATCTCAACCTTGTATTTTCCTTTGATAAAATAGGATTTTTTGTTTTTTGCTTCGGTAATTACGGCCTCTTTATTCTTTTTCTGATAAGCTGCTTTTCCTTTTTCGGAATAGCATAAATTAAATGAAGTATAATTGTATCCAGCATCAGCTTTCACTTCAATCGTGTTTAATTCTATTCCATCTTCCGATTTAATCACGAGTTGATAGGTACCCGATTTTGCCACATAAAACGGAATATTCAGTTTTGGTTCTGATGGCTCTAACCACTTGCTCCACGAACTTCCCCAGTTTTTAGAAAACGCAATCGATTCCAATTCAAAAATATGAATGGCTGCATTTTTGATTTTTTCAAACTGTTGTAATCCTGCAATATTGGCTTTGTAAATAGAGCGTCCGTGGGTTCCAATCAATAAATCTTTGGCTTCTTTTTGAATTACCAAATCGTGCACAGCCACTTTTGGCAAATCTTTCTGAAATTCTTGCCAACCATTTCCGCCATCCAAAGAAACAAAAACACCATTATCATTGCCTACAAATAACAACTTTTCATTTTCGTGGTCTTCTCTAATCACATTAATAGGGAAATTTGGTAAATTATTGCTGATGGATTTCCAAGTGGTTCCTTTATCCTCAGAAACCAATAAATACGGTTTAAAATCATCATTTCTATATCCGTTTAACGCCACATAAACGCGATTTTTTTGATGTTTTGATGCTACAATTCTTGAAATCCATAAATCTTTGGGGAAAGCATCTGAAATTTTAATCCAATTGCCACCGCCATTATCAGAAAAATGAACCAATCCATCATCGCTACCAACATACAACATTCCGAATTGCAACGGACTTTCAGCAATGGTTGTCAGCGTACCGAAAGCCACATTTCCCTTTTTACCACCCAAAGTTAAATCCGGTGAAATGGTTGTCCAATCTTCACCTTTATTTAA
>CAMTWE010000113.1:0-1318 GCA_947085395.1 uncultured Bacteroidota bacterium
GCAATGGAAGCATCCCCAATAACTGCAATGTGGTGTTTTTCAAAATCGCCTTTGAGTTTTGATGCCATTGCCATTCCTAAAACTGCAGAAATGGAAGTAGAAGAATGACCAACACCAAATGCATCATAAATACTTTCTTTGCTGTTAGGAAAACCAGCAATTCCTCCTAATTGTCTATTGGTGTGGAAATTGTTTTTTCTTCCTGTTAAAATTTTATGACCATAAGCTTGATGTCCAACATCCCAAACCAACAAATCATTGGGTGTATCAAAAACATAATGCAATGCAATGGTTAGTTCAACTACGCCTAAACTAGCGCCCAAATGCCCTTCTTTGGTAGCGACAATATCAATGATAAAATCTCGCAATTCTTTAGCAAGTTGAGGTAACTGATTTTTAGAAAGTTTCTTTAAATCTTTTGGATAGTCAATATGGTTTAGCAAGTTGTAATTCACCTCACAAAATTACATTTTTTTATGTTCTTATTACAAGTCGAAACCGACTGATTATTTTTTAAAAATAGTACCTTTGTTGTATGGAAAATCCTTTTGATGATGTTTATTTTATGAAACGCGCTTTGGCGGAAGCTGAAATTGGTTTTGCCAAAGGCGAAGTGCCAGTTGGTGCTGTTATTGTGTTGAATAATCAAATAATTGCGCGAGCGCATAATTTAACCGAAACTTTAAACGATGTTACGGCGCATGCAGAAATGCAAGCATTTACCGCTGCCGCCGATTATTTAGGTGGTAAATACCTAAATGAATGTACTTTGTATGTTACGCTAGAGCCATGTCAGATGTGTGCGGGCGCTAGTTATTGGACTCAAATTGGAAAAATAGTTTTTGGAGCTCATGACGAAAAAAGAGGATTTCTACATTACAAAACGCAATTACATCCCAAAACACATGTTACTGCGGGCATTTTAGAAGCAGCATGCAGTACATTAATCAAACGATTTTTTATAGAAAAACGCAATTTGAATTAATAAAAAAAGCCACTATAAAAGTGGCAAATTTCAGGATTCAGTTTTATATATCTTTTAAGAATTAACCAATCACTTTAACGTTTGTTGCTATAAGTCCGTTTTTACCTTGACCTTCATCATAGCTAACTTGGTCACCTTCTGCAAGTCTTTGTCCTTTTGCAAGTCCTGTAATATGTACAAAAACATCTTTTTTTGTATCATCATTGGTAATGAATCCAAATCCTTTTGATTCATTGAAAAATTTAACTGTACCGTTCATTTTGATAATTTAATTAAGTTTGGTTTTATTTGGATTCAAATATATATTTTATTTGATTTATTTGCAATAGTTTA
>CAMTWE010000114.1:0-1868 GCA_947085395.1 uncultured Bacteroidota bacterium
AAAAACAACGAATTATTTTTAGCAATAGGTTTTAACAACTCCATAATTTTAGCATCACATTTTTGCAGTAAAAGATCAATATGATGGGTGTGATGTACATCAGTCCCTATAAAATCAATCAAGCCATTTTTAATTAAATATTCGGCTGTTTTATAAACTTCTTTACCATGATGTTTGGTAAGGGAAAGTAAATTAAGTTGAAATAAACAACCACTATTTTTAAGTTCTTCAAATATTTTAAATTGATGATGCCAAAAAGAATAACGCTCTGGATGTGCTAATATAGGTTGATATCCAGCCAATTGAATTTCAAAAAGTAGTTCTTTTAAATTAAGTGGCGGATTAAAAAAGGAGAGTTCCACTAAAATATAATTGTCTTTTAAAGTTAATAATTGTTTCTTTTGTAGCAATTTATGAAAATTTTCATCTAACATATACTCAGCTGCTGCTCTTAAAGTTACGTCAGTAATTCCTCTATTGTTGAGTTCATTCTTTACCAATAAAAGTTTTTCCTTAATAATTTCTGGAGTGTTTTGGTACACTTCTCCAATAATATGAGGCGTGGTAATAAAATGATGAATACCACAAGCGCGTAGTTGTTCTATCAATAATATAGATTGATCTAAATTTTTCGATCCATCATCGATACCCGGTAATAAGTGGGAATGGATATCTACAAATCTTTCTGAAAATAATGTAGTAAAGGGTAATTTTTTTTTGAAAAACATGAGGTAGAAAAAGTTTGGTATCTGCGAATTTAAGGAATATATTTAAGTTGTACTTTGTAAAGTTGTAAAGTTGTAAAGTTTGAAAGTTCTTAAAGTTTGAAAGTTTATAAAGTTTTTAATGTTTGTAAAGTTCAATATTTAACATTCAACATTTAAACATTCAACATTTAAACTTTTAACCCCAATCCTTGCACATTAAAATTAAATGTTTAGATTTGTCACATAAGAAAATCAAGATGAACACCATCAGCACTTGGAACAGTTTCTATTATTACTTTTATTTTAGTATAAAATCGAGACCTTATGGAGTGTTGTAAACAATAAAAAATAAGTTTTATAAACCATGAAGTCTCGAGCAATCGGGACTTTTTTTATTTTAATAAATATGAACAAAGTCGCCATACAAGGAATTAAAGGATCATTTCACCATCAGGTAGCCAACCAGTATTTTGGTTCTGAGATACAATTGCAAGAATGTATGACCTTTACAGAAATTCCGAAATTACTCCTACAGAAAAAAGTAACATCGGCGGTGATGGCCATTGAAAACTCTATTGCTGGTTCTTTATTACCCAATTATAAATTGATAGATGAGCATGATTTGCAAATTGTTGGAGAAGCTTTTTTATCTATTCATCATCAACTGTTGGCTTTACCTGGACAAACAATTGCAGATATCACTGAAGTACATTCGCATCCGATGGCCTTACAACAATGTGAAGTGTTTTTTGAAAAACACCCTCATATTACTTTAGTAGAATCTAAGGATACGGCAGAATCGGCAATGAAAATTGCGCATAAAAAACTTTTAAAAGTCGGTGCTATTGCCAGTGCTATGGCGGGTAGTTTATACGGTTTGGAAACTATTGCTGCGGATATTCATACCTATAAAAATAACACGACTCGTTTTTTTGTAGTTCAGTCAGAAAAACCAAATGATACGATTATTTCCAATAAAGCATCTTTAAAATTGACCCTATCGCATGAAGTTGGAAGCTTGTTAAAAGTGTTGCAAATAGTTGCTTCGCATCAAATTAACCTCACCAAAATACAATCATTGCCCATAAAAAACACCCCATTTAAATATGCTTTTTTTATGGATGTTGAATTTGATGACTATGAAGTTTATAAAAACTGTTT
>CAMTWE010000115.1:0-12780 GCA_947085395.1 uncultured Bacteroidota bacterium
TGGGATAAAATTGATTTTATTTCATTGATGTTAGCTCTTTTCTTAGGAACTGCCGCTTTGCCACACATTTTAATTCGTTATTACACCGTTCCAAGTCAGCGCGATGCCCGTAAATCTACCATTTTGGCGATAGCCGCTATCGGTACTTTTTATATTTTAACACTTTTCATGGGACTTGGTGCAGCGGTAAATGGCGTTTTTGATGTTGAAAGCAGCAATATGTCTGCACCTTTATTGGCAAAAGCATTTGGTGTAGGAATTTTTTCTGTCATCTCTGCTGTTGCTTTTTCAACTATTTTAGGTACGGTTGCCGGATTAATTATTGCCTCGTCTGGTGCTATTGCACATGATTTGTATGATAATTATATGCAACGCAACCCAACGGATGAACAAAAAGTAAAAGCAGGAAAAATTGCCGCTTTTGGCGTTGGAATTCTAGCCATCGGATTGGGAATTGCCTTTAAAGGAATGAATGTTTCTTTCCTTGTTGGATGGGCTTTTGCAGTAGCAGCATCTGCCAATTTACCAGCCATTTTATTCATCCTTTTCTGGAGTAAAACCACCGCAAAAGGTATTATTGCTTCAATTATAGCAGGTATTGTTTCTTCTTTGGCTATTATTTTAACATCGCCAACTATGTGGGATCGTTACGGTTTAGATTCTGCCGATGCAATTCATAGACTAGAAAATCCAGCTATTATTTCATTCACTATTTCTGTGATTGTAATTTATGTGGTTTCTTTGGCTACTCAGAAAAAGGAAGTTACCATTTAAAATAAATATATATAATCATCATTTTTTAATTTAAGACAAAACCCTATCAGTTGCTTGATAGGGTTTTTTGTTTTTTGAGGTTAAATTTTTATTTCTTTTTCAGGTTTTTATTGAAATTTTTATCGCCTCTGGTTTTTGGTTTTTTATATTTTTTTGCCAATTCTCTGCGATATGATCCACCCTGATTTGTTTTTTTATTTTTCTCACTTTTCTCATGAAAACCACGTGCAGTTGTATCTGTTTTTGAAGTTCTATTGTGTGTTTCAATAATAATAGGACGCTCTTCTGGCGTTAATTGTATTGATATTTCTACTGATGAAGGAAAATCTACCATCGGAATTTTATAAGCCATCAAACTTTCAATGGCATCTTTATAATCACTTTCTTTATCTGTATAAAATAAAATTGATTTTCCCGTTTGTTCAGCCCTGCCAGTTCTTCCAATGCGATGCATATAGTTTTCTGGAAAATGTGGCGTATCAAAATTGATAACATGCGATATTTTATCCAAATCCAAACCGCGCGCCATAACGTCGGTTGCGATGATAATTCTGTTGATTCCTTTGTTAAACTGTTGTATAGATCTAATTCTGTAATTTTGTGTTTTGTTTGAATGGATGATACAAGTTTCTTCTCCAAATTGTGGTTCTAAGAGTTCAAAAACCCTATCTGCATTTTTTTTATCAGCCACAAAAACCAACACTTTGCCAAATTCATTTTTATCTTTTAACAGATTTTTCAACAAATTTACTTTGGTGTAAAAATTTTGAACTTTGTATGCTTGTTGTGCAATATTTTCTAGCGGAGTTCCACTCACTGCAATAGAAATTTTAACAGGCGACTTAAAAAAATCATCAATTAAAACATCGATATCTTCGGTCATCGTTGCAGAATACATAATATTTTGTCGGCGCTCTGGCAATAACTCAAAAATATTGGTCAACTGAAAACGGAAACCTAAATCTAGCATTACATCAACTTCATCAATCACTAGTTTATTAACCGATTTTAATTGTAAAACCCTGCTTACCGTTAAATCATACAACCTACCCGGCGTAGCAACTAAAATATCAGTACCTTCTACAACTTGTTGTTTTTGGGTATTGATATTGACACCGCCATAAACTCCTAAAGTTTTAATATTCAAATATTTAGTAAAACTTTCAATGCGTTCTACTACTTGTAAAACCAATTCTCGGGTGGGTACTAAAATTAAAACTCTCGGATTTACTTGCTTTGAAAATTTTAAATCCTGTAATATTGGCAACATATAAGCCAAGGTTTTACCAGTACCGGTTTGCGCAATTCCAACCACATCTTTACCAGATAAAATTACTGGAAATGATTCAATTTGAATCGGAGTTGGAGTGTCAAATCCTAATTCTTCAATGGCATTGTGTAAAGGTTTGTTGAGATTAAATTGTTCAAAAAGATTCATTCATCAATATTTTTTGCAAAAGTAGTGCTTTTAATCTGTTTGATAATTAATTGATTAAAAATTAGACACCTTAAATCAATTTTAATATAGCTCATTTGTGTAAATTGCGTAAAAAATAGGAATATGGGATTAACAAATAATGATATTATAAAAAAAATTAGAGTTGCTTTACAATTGCGTGATGATGAAATAGTTGAAATCTTAAAACTGGTAGATTTCAAAATTTCTAAAAGCGAATTGGGTGCTTTTTTTAGAAATGAAGACCATCCAAACTATAAAAAATTGGAAGATCAAATATTGCGAAACTTTTTAAATGGCTTGATAATTCACAAAAGAGGTCCGATGGAGAAAAAACCGGCTGAACCTAAAAAATAAGTTGGATTACCTTTGAGCGTTTAAGTATAATTTTTCTACTTTTTCTCTTGCCCAAGCAGTTTTTCTCAAAAATGTTAAGCTCGATTTTATAGATGGATTTTCATTAAAACATTTAATGTTAATCATATAACCCAATTTTTCCCAGCCGTATTTTGCAACTAAAAATTCTAAAATATCAGCTAATTTAATGCCGTGTAACGGATTGTTAGGTTGTGCCTTTGGCGTTTCATCTTTGGTTGTCATTTTACAAAAGTATCAATTTTATTTATAAAATAAGCAATCCGTTTGCTCTTAAAGAATCAATTGGTTTTGAATACCAAAACAATTCAAAATCATCAAAATCGTTTTCAAAATCAGCTTTTAAATCCGCAAAATTGGCAATATTTTTTTGATAAATAGAAATTTTTGCTAAAGCGTTCATCAACCAAACTGCTTTTTCTTTTTCCATTTTTATTTCAACAGTATTAGATATAAAATGAAAAGTTAACAACATCATTTCAGTTATTTTTCCTTTTTTTGATTTCGTATAATTCGATTTTAAAGGAATATTGCCCAACCAAATTATTTTAGCCGTTGGTTTAATTAAAAAATGATCTTCAAATTCTAAGCAATTTTGGATAAAATCTTTTGGAATACTTGTTTTCGGAATTTTAAAATTAAACCATTCTTGTAATGGAAATTCAAACCCAATTCCGTGCATATAATTGAACAATGATTTTTTTAAGCCGAAACTAAATTGGTTGTGATTAATGCCTGTTTTATCTTCAAAATCTAAATCATTATTGGCAAAACTAATATGTTGATATTTTGGTGTGATATGAAATTCCGACGGATTCATCCCAATCGGGCTGTGAGTGGTAAGCGCAAATTGATGCCAAAAACCAGATTGAACAACGTTTTGCTCAAAAAGCTGACGAACCATTTCTAAACTATCAACCGTTTCTTGTGTTGTTTGTGTTGGAAATCCGTACATTAAATAGGCATGAACCATAATACCAACATCTGTGAAATTACGGGTAACTTGTGCTACTTGTGCTACTGTTACGCCTTTTTTAATCAAAGAAAGCAATCGGTCAGAAGCCACTTCCAAACCGCCAGAAACCGCAATACAACCCGATAATTGCAATAATTTACACAAATCTTTGGTAAAACTTTTTTCAAAGCGAATGTTAGTCCACCAAGTTACCGTTAAATTTCTTTTGATAATTTCAATGGCAATTTCGCGCATTAAAGCGGGTGGCGCAGCTTCGTCCACAAAATGAAAGCCACTTTCGCCAGTTTGCGCCAATATTTGCTCCATTCTATCCACAATTATGGAAGCGGCAATGGGCTCATAAAGTTTAATATAATCTAAAGAAATATCGCAAAAAGTACATTTTCCCCAGTAACAACCGTGCGCCATGGTAAGTTTATTCCAGCGCCCATCACTCCATAAACTGTGCATCGGATTGGTAATTTCTATGACCGAAATATATTGATTTAGCAATAAATTACTATAATCTGGTGTGCCAACATCTTTTTGAGAATAATCTTTTTTTAAGGAATTGTTGAGGTACACCACTTCCTCATTTTCTTTTAAAAAAGTTCTTTTTAAAATAGTTGAAGGTGATTTTTTATCTTGAATAATGTGTTCAAAAAGCAATTCTAAAGGCAATTCTCCATCATCTAGGGTGATAAAGTCAAAGTAATTAAAAACTCGAATATCAGAAATTGATCTTAATTCTGTATTCGGAAAACCACCGCCCATCGCTATTTTGATAGATGGATAATTTTTTTTAATCCATTGTGCACTTCTAAAAGTGCTGTATAGATTTCCTGGAAATGGCACCGAAAAGCAAATTAATTTCGGATTTAATAAGTTGATTTTATCGACCAAAATTTTTAAAGTGATGGCATCAATAAAAGTGATTTCTTGTTGTAAATGGTTGTATAATCCATCAAATGAATTGGCGCTTTTTCCTAAACGTTCTGCATATCGACTAAATCCGAAGTTTTCATCAACAACTTCTGTAATAAAATCTGACAAATCTTCTAAAAATAAAGTTGCCAAATGTTTGGCTTTGTCTTGCATTCCCATATTTCCAAAAGCCCAATTTAAATCATCTAATTGTTCAAATCTAGATGCTTGTGGGAGTAAAAATTCTGTACAAATTTGCCTTGCCAAGGTTTGATTATTTCCTTGTAAAAAAGAAATTATATCTTCAATTAAACTGATATAGGTGTTTTTTAAAGCGTAAATTCTTTGAGAATTGGCGGTATTAATATTGTTTTGTTGATGGGCAAACGCAAACATATTTTCGAGTCCGTTTTTGGAAAAAAGTTTTAAAATAACTTCTATACCCAAATCCATTTGATATGAATCAATATTTTTGGTATTCAAAAAACCTTTTAAATAACAGGTTGCCGGATACGGCGTGTTTAATTGCGTAAAGGGCGGCGTTATAAGCAGTATATCTGTCAAACTATCATAATTTATACAAATATAATTTATAGTTGTTGAAATGTAATAAAGTTAGCAAGGAATAATGGGGTAGTTGCAACAAGTTTTTAAACACCTGTTTTTTTTGTACTTAGTGTTATTGCAGCTTAACTATAAAGTTGTTTTATTGTTTTTTAGTTACTTAAAATTAATTTATAGGCATCCCAAATAATTGATATTGGGCAAATAATTTTTGACGTGCATTGGGATTTTTACTGAGATAAACTTTTACAAAACTAGCTTGTTCATCTACTTGTTTTAAAATGTCGCTCAATGATTTTTTTAAAGAAATTAAATCTTGCAGATTGTTTTCATTTATGGCACCTAAATTGTTTAAAGTAGCTTGAACATTTATCAATTTATTTTTCGGTTCCTCAATCATTTTTTTAATTTCTTCATCAGATTTTAAGGGTTTAAATCTGCGGTTTCTATAATCAATAAAAGCGTTAAATTGTGATATGGCAGCGTTATATTCGTTTATTGCATTGTTGAATTCTTCATACAATTTTACTTGTTTTATATTTTCAAATTTAATTTTTTTATGTTGAATCATTTCTGCAATTAGCGCGTTTTTAATACCATTTTGTTCAATTCTTTTAATTGATGTTGCCAATTTTAACGATTCGGAATAATTTTCATACAAGCTAATTTCTTTTTGAAAATCAAAATATGTTTTTGATTTATTAAGCGTTGTGATGCCTTTATAAAACGCATCATTTGTAATTGGATAATTTAAAAATTGCCACAAATAATCAAAAGGCATGTGTGATGTTATTATTTTAGATGGCTCAACTTTGTAAAAATTTTCATTTATTTTTTGCACATATTTCCCGTTGTTAACATGTCCGCCACCCCAAGTTGCATCAAAAACAAACCATTTATGGTTTAAATAAATGGCATTCCAAGCATGAGAAAGTACATCAATTTTACCATTTTGTTTGGTGTAACCTACAACAATAACCGATTTTATTCCTAGTTTATTAGAGAGGTCATTAAAAACTTCGGCATAATTAATACAAACACCTTTTTTGGTTTCTAAAGTATTTTTAATGATTTCTTCTGATTTTAAATTATTGTTGAGCTTGAACATATTTTCAAGATCATAATTAATTCTTGAAGCGGTAAAATAGAAAACGGCTCTAATTTTATCGTCATCAGTTTTAAAATGAGCATTGATGTAAGATGCAATTTTAGTGGTTGATTTGCTTAAACTGTCTGGTATTTGTGCTATTTTTTTATCGATTTGCTGATACGGATTGGGCGTTTGCGCAGCAATTGCCATTGATATCAACATAAAAAATACAAGACCGTAATTTTTCATTTATATATTTTTTTGATAAAATTTATCCCCATTATTTTAATAGGTTCATTTTCTTTCTTTCACTTTTAGTAAGTTCTTTTAGTAGCAAATCTGGGCTAACAGCGACCTGATATTTTTCAAAATCCTTCAATTGAATTGTTCCTTTATCGGTAAAAAAATATGGTGTGATAAATGCATTTCTAATTTTCAATGAATTGCCCGATTCTTTTGAGTTTCGTTTTGGTTTTTCTTTGTTTAAATAATAAACCATAAAACTAAAATTATTAGGAACCGCTCTAAATGATTCTTTAACAATACCGATTGGAGTTCTTGGATAAATGGTTTGGCCCAATTTTACCAACATTTTTTTATGTGCAAAACCAGCATATGTTGCAAAAGTTCCATCAACATGCTCAATGGTTAAATAATTCCTTTTGGTGGTTAAAAGACTAATTGTATCTATTACATTATGATCAACAACTGCAACAACGATACCTTTTCGCGCTGCAAAAATAGTGTCTGCATTTACGGTATTAAATTGATATGCTTTCCAGTTTTTGGGCAATTCGCGGTCCAAAATATCATGGAATAAATTACTAGTTTCATAAATATTTATAATTTTTCCTTCTTGAAAGGGCAAAGTATAAACAAATAAACTGTCAAATTTTGGATTGATAATTCCTTTTGTATAGGTATAAGAATACATAAAATTGATGCCAAGTTTTTTGTCAATTGGATTCAAAGTCATAAGTTTTCCAGAAGTTGAATTTACAACTTCTTCAAAATCTGAATTGTAAGAATTGGTTAAATTAGAAAATTTAACGGCAATGGTATAATTTCCTGGAACAAATTTTTCGTAATGAATCTCTACAGAATTATCTTGTTTTCTTTCTGTTTTTAGTAAAATAATGTTATTCTGAGCCAAGCTTTTTGCGCAAAATCCTACGGAAATTGAAAACCAAATAAATGATTTTAGCAATGATTTCATCTAATAAAATGCGATATTAAATTTTCATTCCAGATAAACCCAAAACCATGCCAACTATAAAAATTAATGCGTACACACTAAACATAATGATGGTTAAAATTCCCATAAATCGATAATGTGATTTTAGGTTTTTAAATGCTTCGTTTAAATCTGTTGAATTTTGAGTAAAGAGTGCTTTTTTGGCAAATGTTGAAAATTTATACAAATAAAGTATCGGAAAAAAATAAATTAGTCCCATGGCTAAATAAATAAAACCTATTAAAGTACCAGAAATTGGGAAATCAGTTTCATGTTCCATCGATGAAAAAACTGAACTCATGAAAAAAGCCAAGAAAATTATGAATACAATAAAAACAAAACCAATTATGGCTAAAAAATTTGTCCATTTTCTGGTTTCATTAAGGTGACCAAGGGTTTCTTTTGAAAGTTCCATTTTAGGTGTTTCTTGTGGTTGATTTGTTTCCATGTTTTAATTTAAGTTTTTGTTTATGAATGATTCACAATTATTATATTTCCACAAAAAAATCAGGTAGCTTATAGAAATTTAGCAAGCTAATTTTGATGGAATACGAATGTAATCATTAAATCTATTTAAACCAATTTTTGTTGTTATTTTAAAATAGTTATAAATAATGGTGCTGAAGTTGATTTAATAAGATATTAATGTTAAAATTTTAATTATTTTTGAGCAAACTTTAAATATGAAATAGCCATGTTTGCAAAAACACAAACTTTGATGAGAATATTTTAATCAAACTGGCGAAACGTTAGTTCGTGAATACCAAAAAGAAAATAAATAAGGAATGAACAATTCCATAACCTGTCCCGATTTTTCGGGATGACAAATGAAAAACAAATAAAATATTCACATATGAAAATAAAAAATATCATTTTTGATTTTGGCGGTGTTTTAGTTGATTGGAATCCAAGGTATTTGTATGAAAATGTTTTTGATGATAAAACTCAAATGGAGTTTTTTCTTACCAACATTTGTACTGAAGCATGGAATTTGCAACAAGATAAAGATAGAACTCTTAAAGAAGGAACAGAATCTCTTCAAAAACAATTTCCAGAATATGCATCCCTAATTCAACTTTTTTATGATCAATGGGAAGTAATGCTGAAAGGTGAAATTACAGAAAATGTAAAACTTTTGCCTTTATTAAAACAGCATTATCCGCTTTACGGACTTACCAACTGGTCTGCAGAAACTTTTCCGATAGCATTAAAAAGGTTTTCTTTTTTTAAAGAATTTGACGGTATAGTAGTTTCTGGAACCGAAAAAATGATAAAACCCGATAAAGATATTTTTCATTTACTGTTAAATCGATATCAAATTATAGCATCAGAATCACTGTTTATTGATGATAATATCCACAATATTATATCCGCAAAAGAAATAGGATTTCATACCATTCATATCAATGATACCATTGTTTTAGAAGAGGAACTTATAAAAATGAATCTTATTTAAAGGGATATGGATCCCAATTGTTTTATATAAAAAATCGTAAATAATTAGTCTTTAATTATTTACGATTTTATTTTGTGGAGATGGAGGGATTCGAACCCTCGTCCAAACAAGCAACCAAAATACTTTCTACATGTTTATTTTTTGATTGATTTTCTATCAACGGCTGACCAAAAACAACCCACCGTTAACCTAGTCTTTTTATTTCGGAAAAAAGCCAAGACTTCTTAATTCCTATACCAACTTTTACGATGCCCCTTTATTGAACGCGGTTAGTCATCGCTTTCAAGAGACATTTAGCTTCCCGACCTTGTCGGAACTAGGTTAATCTTACTTTATTCAGATTAAGCAGCCAAAGCGTAGTTATTCTCGCCGTGTAATTTTTGATACCTATTTTACGAGTAGAGCATCTTATCTCGACATGCTTATAATCCAATTGACCTTGCAGTCAAAACCGGTCATCCCCATATTTTCAATGAACTAGTTTGCAAATTTAAGAAAAACAATCCATATTATTTTAAACAATCCTATTTTGCACATATAGGAATAACAAAATTTATACCATAACTAAAAATAATGAGAAAAATTATGTAAGAAAATTGAAATTTGCCCAATAAAAAAACCAAATTAAATTGTGCATTAAACGCTCTTTTTTCTATCATCAAAAATTATTCCACAAATAATACAATTTATACTAAACCCTTATAAGTTAGCTAAAAATATTTTTCAACAATAAATTGTTATCAACTATTTTAAACTTTCTATTTGTCCCTTTTATTATTGTGTAATTTTAAATTCTTAAAAATTTACCAAATATTTAAATAATTTTAAAATGATAGAAGAAATGGTTTTTACAGATGTTTATACCTATAATGAAGTTCTAAAAGCTTCTTTGGCGTATTTTAAAGGAGATGAAATGGCAGCAACTACTTGGATTAACAAATATGCTGTTAAAGATAAAAAAGGAAATTATTTAGAAAAATCGCCCAATGATATGCACCGTCGTATGGCAAAAGAATTTGGGCGTATGGAAGAAAAATATCGATTAAAAACGATAGATCAAAATTTATCATCCTATGGCAAAAGTAGAGAAGAATTAACCGAAGATAAAATCTTCAATTTATTTAAAGATTTTAAATATATTATTCCGCAAGGAAGTGTGATGTCAACACTCGGAAATCACACCATGATTGCTTCACTTTCTAATTGCGTGGTTGTTCCATCTGCCTACGATTCTTATGGTGGTATTTGTTATACTGATCAACAGTTGGTACAGTTGTTCAAAAGACGATGTGGCGTTGGAGTAGATTTATCAGGTTTGCGCCCAAAAGATGCAGAGGTTTCTAATGCAGCTGGCTCAACAACTGGTGCCGTATCTTTCATGCATCGATTTTCAAATACTACCCGCGAAGTAGCGCAAAATGGTAGAAGAGGAGCGCTGATGTTAACCATGGATATTGCCCATCCAGATATTGAAGATTTTATCACCATCAAGCAAGATTTATCAAAAGTAACGGGCGCCAATATTTCTATTCGACTTTCAGATGAGTTTATGAACGCTTTGATGAATGATGGCGATTTTACACTTCGTTTTCCCATAGAAAGTCCCAATCCGAAATATACCAAAGTAGTAAAAGCAAAAGATTTGTGGGAAACGGTAATTAAATGCGCGCATCATACTGCCGAACCTGGATTGATTTTTTGGGATCGCCAACACCATTATTCAACTTCCTCTATTTACCCAGGATTTAAAAATGAATCTACCAATCCGTGTTCAGAAATTGCCATGCAAGGTGGCGATAGTTGTAGATTGATTGCGGTTAATTTGTTCAGTTTTGTCAACAATCCATTTTCAGAAAATCCAACGTTTGATTATGATAAACTCTATAAAATTGTATATGAAACCCAACGATTGATGGATGATTTGGTTGATTTAGAATTGGAAGCTGTTGACAGAATTTTTAATAAAATTATGAATGATGAAGAACCCCTTCACATCAAACAAATAGAAATTGATACCTGGAAATTACTGTATCAAACTGGTAAAAAAGGCAGAAGAACTGGTTTAGGATTCACCGGTTTAGCCGATGCAATTGCTGCGCTGAATGTGAAATTTGATGCTGATAAAGCGCTGTCTATTGTTGATAAAATTATGAAAGCCAAAATTACGGGTGAATTTGACAGCAGTATAGATATGGCAATTACCCGCGGTAAATTTGAAGTTTTTAATCCAGAAATTGAAAATCAATCAGAATTTATACAAATGATGGCCAAAGAATTTCCTGCAATGTATAACAGGATGATGCTACACGGCAGAAGAAATATATCAATTAGCACCGTTGCGCCAACCGGAACTTTAAGTATGTTAGCGCAAACATCATCGGGTATTGAGCCAGTTTTTTTACTATCCTATAAAAGAAGAAGAAAAGTAAATCCGAATGAAGAAAAAGCCAAAGTTGCCTTTATAGATGAAATGGGCGATGCATTTGAAGAGTTTGATGTATATCATCAAAAACTAAAAATGTGGATGGAAATTACCGGAAAAACTGACATTAATGAAAGCCCATATGCGGGCGCAACTGCCAATGAAATTGATTGGCTTAAACGAATTGAAATGCAGGCCTTGGTTCAAAAATATACCACACACTCTATTAGTTCTACCATTAATTTACCCAATGATGTAAGTTTGGATGTGGTAAGTGAAATTTACAAAGAATCTTGGAAACAAGGTTTAAAAGGAATTACCGTTTATCGCGATGGTGCCAGAAGTGGAATTTTAATTGCAGCCGATAAAAAACCTACAGTACAAACAGAATGTTTTACAGAAACTTTTGCGCCAAAACGTCCTAAAAAATTAGAATCAAAAGTGATACGTTTTCAAAATGATTACGAAAAATGGATTGCAGTAGTAGGTATTTTAGACGGGAAACCTTATGAAATTTTTACAGGTAAAATGGAAGATGGTTTTAACTTACCACAATGGGTAGAAAAAGGTTGGGTTACAAAGAAAAAAGATGATAATAGTAAATCTAGGTATGATTTTCAATATGTAGATAAAGATGGTTATAAAGTAACAATTGAAGGTTTATCGCGCTCTTTTGATAAAGAATATTGGAATTATGCCAAATTAATTTCTGGAGTATTGCGTCACGGAATGCCGATTACTTATGTAATTGATTTGATCAACAACCTCAATTTATACGATGAAAATATCAACACTTGGAAAAACGGATTGGCGCGCGCATTAAAGATTTTTGTGCCAGATGGAACCGCAGCCGCCGATAAAAAATGTACCGAATGTGGCGACCCTGAAGGACTTATTTATTCTGAAGGTTGCTTAAAATGTAAAAGCTGTGGATACAATAAATGTGGATAATATTAATCAGATGTAAGAATTTAGATAATAGATAAAAGACTACTCTGTGCTAGAAATTAATTATTTATACTATTTTTTTTCTAAAATAATACCATTAATTTAATATAACTCCCCCAAAAGAAAAAAGCGAGTTCAACTCGCTTTTTTTATGAATTGTGATCGATTAAAGTTCCTAACTTTTTATGCTGTCACTTCGAGTTGTTTTTCAGAGGAAAACAGTATCGAGAAGGTTTTTTTGTAAAAATTTACTTGTTTTCGATACAATCCCGCTTAAAAGCGGAATCACTCAAACTGACATAAATTTTTAGGAATCAAATGATAGCAGATTCCTATTTTTGAAAAGTATTGACTACTTTTCTAAGTGCTACTAAATTGGTCATGAGTTTTTCAAAATGATCTAAATGTAACATATTGGCGCCGTCAGATTTAGCATTGGCGGGGTCAAAATGGGTTTCGATAAATATACCATCAACACCAACTGCAATTCCGGCACGTGCAATGGTTTCAATCAAAGCGGGTTTTCCGCCGGTTACACCACTTTCTTGGTTGGGTTGTTGCAATGAGTGTGTAACATCTAAA
>CAMTWE010000116.1:0-3589 GCA_947085395.1 uncultured Bacteroidota bacterium
AAAAAAGCCACGCTTTTGGGCGTGGCTTAATAAGTTCTTAACATCTTATTAACATTATTGCTTCTCTGCAATAATTTCAAATGGTAAATCAAATATTACGGCTCTATGTAATCTAACTTTAGCTACATATTTTCCGATACGTTTTACAGTACCTCCAATAACATTAATTCCTTTTTTATCAATAGTAACACCAGCATTTTCAATAGCTGCAGCTAAATCCATATTACTAATTGATCCAAATAATTTAGATCCATCAGCAGTTTTAGCTTCAATTTTGATGTCCATTGCTTTAATGGCTTCCGCTAAAGTATTAGCTTCATTTACCAATTTTGTTTCTTTATAAGCACGTTGCTTTAAAGTTTCTGCTAATTCTTTTTTAGCTGAAACAGTTGCCATGATGGCTGCACCTTGTGGAATTAAGAAATTACGACCGTATCCGTTTTTTACAGAAACTAAATCGTCTTTATATCCTAAATTTTCTACGTCTCTCTTTAATATCAGTTCCATAATTTCCTATTTTAATAAATCTCCAACGAATGGTAATAAAGCTAAATGACGCGCTCTTTTAATTGCTTGAGATACTTTTCTTTGATATTTTAATGAAGTACCGGTTAAACGTCTTGGTAAAATTTTACCTTGTTCGTTTACTAAATACAATAAGAAATCTGCATCTTTATAATCGATATATTTAATACCGTTCTTTTTAAAACGACAATATTTCTTTGTAGTTTTAGTGTCAATGTCTAGCGGAGTAAGATATCTTACATCTCCTTGTTTTCCTCCTTTTGATTGTTGTTCTAGTGACATAGTTCTTAGTTTTTAGAGGTTTTGTTTCTTTCTCTTCTTTTCTCAGCCCATGCAACTGCGTACTTATCTAACGATACGGTTAAATAACGCATAATGCTGTCATCTCTTCTGAATTCTAATTCAAACGGAGCTACTGCTTCGGCTGGTGCTTTGAATTCAAATAAGTGGTAAAATCCACTTTTTTTCTTTTGGATTGGATAGGCCAATTTTTTTAGTCCCCAATCTTCTTTTGATATCATTTCGGCACCTTTTGAAACAAGGAAGTCTTCAAACTTCTTTACTGTTTCCTTTATCTGAGTTTCAGATAAAACGGGATTCAAAATGAAAACAGTTTCGTAATGATTCATATTAGATCTTTTAATTAATTATTTGTGGCGGCAAATGTACAACTTTCTTGTTTAATTACAAGTTGTTTGTTTTAAAATCTGTTGATATAACTTCTCATAATAAAATAGGCTGCCATGTTTGTGACAGCCTATTTTATTTATTTTTACTTGTATTTAAAAAACTCTCAATAAATTAAATCCAAAGAAAATATTGCCTTTTTCCCAGTTACCGGTAGTATTTCCCAAAAAACCTGATTCATGAATTCCTTGCGAATTGCTAAAATGCATTTGAAAGATATGCCCACCAGTTTCAATATCTACTCCTATTGATAGCGGATTTTTAAAAGGAGTGCCACTTATTCTATTCAAATGTGCAGCATAATCAACATTAACAGACCATCGCTTTGAAAATTTATATCTACCTCCCATACCTAAAGCAAATTGACTATTATTTTGATTATCATCGATAACAAAATTCTCATGAAAATAAGTTGGGGCGAGTTCTAAAGACAATCTATCAGAAAATTTTCTAGAAACTAAAAGTTGGTTTACATAAATTAATCTATTGTTGAATTTCATTTTTGGATAATTACTTTTTTTCAACACATTATTAAAGGCAATACTATTAAAGCCAGCAATTGTAAAAGGAAATTTGTTTTTTATTTGAGACATTAGCAAATATTTAGTCGAGAAATCATATGCTTGTTCACTTCTTGCTCCGCTTATGGTTATCCAATTACTTAAACCATATACAAATTTTAGCTGGGTTACGGCATTATCAAGTCCAAAAAAACCTTCAAATCCATCTTTGACAGAACCGAATCTGTGAGCCACAATAAAATACAAATCGCCTTCTCCGGCTAGTTTTGTAGATTCAATATTGACAATTTTTAATCCCTTAAATGCCGACGCTACTTTTTGACCTGCAAGAACAGTATCAATTTCCTTTAATAAATCATCTTGTGCAAAAATTACAAGGGGAAATAAAACCAGTAATAAAATATTTTTCATCATTTTTTATTTGATTATTGTAATTTCATCCATTTTTATTTCTTCGAGCAATTCATCAAACCCAATAAATCGGCCTTTTAAAGAAACTATATCATTAATTTTTACATTTGAAACACTATTATTTAGAATTCCAGAAAGTTTATGATCTAAAACTATGGTCTTTTTTACCAAATCTAAATCGGTAATTTTTCCAGTTATTAGGATGGTTTCATCTAAGTATTTGGTATTTGCAGCCATTTCATTATTTTTATAATCTTGAAGAATTTTATCAGTAGTTGTTGTATAAGCTGCCACTTCAGAAGAAATATCTCTATGATCTTTATATATATAAAAATAAAGAAAGCATCCTAAGATCAGTAAAATTAGAATTGTAAGTAATAATTTAAATCTCATAAATTTATATATTTCTAACAAATTTAACATTTTTTATATTACAATTACATATTATATTGTAACTTTATCACCTATATTAATAATATAATTCATTTTAGCCATGAAATCAATTGTTTTTTTAATCACATCATTCATTATTTTTACGACTTTTTCCTGTAGTAATGATAGTGAATCTGATCTTAATCCTCCACCACCTACTAATGTAGTGACATATACAACAGACGTAAGTGTTATTATCAATGCCAATTGTATTAGCTGTCACGGAACCACACCTTCAAACAACTCTATGTCACTAACCACTTACCAAAATGTTAGAGATGCTGTTTTAAACAGAGGTCTAATCAATAGAATTTCAAGAGCTCAAGGAACCGCTGGTATGATGCCTCAAGGAGGAACTAGACTTACAGATAGCAGTATTAATTTAATAATTAAATGGCAAACAGATGGATTTATAAATTAACATCATGAAGAAACGTTTATTTTTAGTTTTTTTAATCGTTGGCTTGACAAATGTTATAGCTCAAGATAGGATTATTACCAAAAATGGCAAAATAACTTTTAAGGCATCAGTAATATCATTTGAAGAAGTAAAAGCAATTAACGAAAGCGTTACTTGTATTATAAACACTAAAACTGGTGAAATTGCAAGTTTAGCTCTGATAAAAGGTTTTCGTTTTAAAATAGCTTTAATGGAAGAAGATTTTAACGAAAATTATATGGAAAGTAATCAATATCCAAAAGCTACATTTAGAGGAAAGATAGAAAATTTTGATTTTTCTAAACTTTCATCAGATGTTAAAAAATATTCTATAAATGGCAAGCTTGAAATTCATGGAAAAACTAAAGAAATTGTTGTTGATGCGATAATTTACAGAACCGTAAATGGCGTAGTTCTTTTATCTGATTTTTCAGTTAATTCAGAGGATTTCAATATAAAAATTCCGGCTATTGTTAGTAAAAAAGTAACTAAAAAAGTCGACATCAACTTAGATTTTATACTTCAGTAAAATTTTATTTCAATTTAACTTTATCAATAGCATTGATTTATCCTC
>CAMTWE010000117.1:0-17460 GCA_947085395.1 uncultured Bacteroidota bacterium
GCGTTCAAAATTGGTGTCTTCAAAATTACCATCGGTAACAAGATTGTTTAGTCCGTATGCCAAAACAAATTGTGTAGTTGTTCTTTTTTCCTGGTATGTTTTTCTTTTTTTCTTGATACTGTCATTACTCATTTTGAAAGTCAGCGAATTTTTCCCTTTTTTAGGTTGTTTTTTTTCCACTTCTTCCATTTTTAAAATGAGTTTATTGCCAAAATTTATTTCAGAATAATCTTTTCTTTCAGAATTTTCAGCAATTTTTCCATCTACTTTTTCCTGTACAAGTAGATTGAGTTCTTTTTGCACTTCGGCTATTCTAGTTTCAATATTAAGCGCACTATTTTTAGCCAATTCTTGTTTTTTTGTATCGGCTAATTCTTTGGTAAGCAATTGTTTTCCCAATTGAATATTAATTTCTTCAATTTCTTTTTTTAAAGAATTTTTTTCGTCTTGGGTAATATTTTCAATTTTTAAGGCAATGGCTTTTGCTTTTTTTTCAAATGTTTCTTGAGCCATTAATGAATTTGAAAATAGCAATATAAATAGTGTTAGATTTAAAAATAGATTTCTCATTGTGCCTGATTTTGAATTGTTTAATTTGTTTTAATTTATTCTTTGATGTTTCTAGAAGCGATAACTTCTTTTAAATTTTGATAATTTTTATGGATAGATTGCAGTGCTTTTTCTGTAAAAGTTTGCGATAATTCACCATCAACTTGTGAAAGCAAACTATTAACATTCACTTTTATAGAATTGTTTTTAAGGATAATTTCTTCCTTATTTTCAATAGAAGTCAATAATTTAGTCGGATTTATAACCAATTGATTTTCTTGATTTGCAGTTTTTTCATCTATAAAAAAAGAAGCTAAAACAACGTCATTTTGGGTGTTAATTGTTTGTTGTTTATTTTTAATTTCATTGGTTGTTTGTTTGGTTTTTGAATGTTTGTGTTGTTTTATTTCGGCTAATTCTGTAGTAGTTTGCAAACTTTTTATAGGATTAATAATTATTTCTTTTGCCAATTTATCAACAACTTTTGTACTGTCTTTTTCAACTGCTTTTTCTTGTTCCACTAGCAAAGCATCATTTTTTTCGATGCTTGAATTTTGGATCAACATATAAATTGCTATTAAGGAAATTCCAGTAATAGAAGCAGCCATGTACAGCCAATTAAAACGTCGTTTTGTTTTTATATTTTCAGATGCAGTAAGAAGCTCATCAAGCTTATTCCATGTTTTTTTAGAGGGTTGAATACTTCGTTCATTCAATTTATTTCTGATGTCTTTTTCTAAATTATTTAATTTCATGATAGTACTTTTTTTGATTGATGAGTTGTTCTTGCAACATTTTTCTGGCATGTGAAAGTTGCGATTTTGATGTGCCTTCATTGATATCTAGCATTTTTGCTATTTCACGATGCTTATAACCTTCAATTACATACAGATTAAAAACCATTCGGTATCCATCGGGTAAATGATCAATCAATATCTGAATATCATCCACAGATAATTTGCTTTCAATATTGTTAAAACTTTCTTCAAAATAGATTTCATCGTCTGTATATTTTACTTGTTTTTTAACTCTGATAAATGAAATACACTCATTAATTACAATTCTTCTAATCCATCCCTCAAAACTTCCGTTGTATTCAAAAGATTTTAAATGTGTAAATACTTTTAAAAAAGCCATCAATAAAACATCTTCTGCCTCCTGAATATTTTTGATATATTGCCGACAAACACTCAACATTTTTGATGAATATTTGGCATAAACTTGCTGTTGTGCTTGCCGATTTTGTTCAACAGCCAATCGGATGAGTTCTTTTTCGTCTGGATACAAGTTGATAATTTTCATTAATTTTTATCGATTTTTAAATTTCAATCAGACTTCTATTTACATAGACGATTAAAGTGATGAAATGGTTGCATTAAAGGTAATTTTTTTCTGTTTGATAAAATTTTATGATGCTAAAAAGTATCAATTGAAAGTTAATATCCATTATTTTGATGATATATTTTGTAACTTTGAAATCAATCAAAATTAAGATAATCATGAAAAATACACTTCAAATAGTTAACTTAAAATGTGGAGGTTGTGCAAATTCAATTAAAAAAGGATTGTTAACCATTGATGGCGTTGAAAATGTTGAAGTAAATGTTGAAATTGGAGAAGTTACTTTTGATGCCGTTTCTGATGAATTGATTTTAGCAGTTAAAGAAAAATTAGCCAAAATGGGGTATCCAGAAGTTGGGGATGATAATACCTTAATTCACAAAGCTAAATCATTTGTGAGTTGCGTTACTGGAAGAATGACATCAGAAGAATAAATAAATAAATACTAGTTTCCTAACATACTGTTTTTAACCGTCAATATAAATGGAAGAAGCGCTTTTTTACCATCGAATGCAATTTGCGTTCACCATCACTTTTCATTATCTCTTTCCACAACTTACCATGGGATTGTCTTTGTTGATTGTCTATTTCAAAGGAAAGTTTTTAAAAACCCACGATGTAAAATACAATGATTCAGCCAAATTTTGGATGAAAATATTCGCCATCAACTTTGCGATGGGTGTTGTCACCGGCATCCCGATGGAGTTTCAATTTGGAACCAATTGGGCTAAATTTTCAGAATTAACTGGTGGAATTATCGGCCAAACCCTTGCCATGGAAGGCATGTTTTCATTCTTTTTAGAATCTTCCTTTTTAGGATTATTTCTTTTTGGGGAGAAATTATTAGGACACAAACTGCATTTTGTTAGCGGATTGTTAGTTTTTATTGGCTCTTGGGCAAGCGGATTGTTAATTATTGCCACGCACTCATGGATGCAAAATCCTGTTGGGTATGAAATTTTAGAAAATGGCAAATTTGTGCTGAATAATTTCTCGGCTTTATTTACCAATCCGTGGTTATATCCAGCTTTTTTTCACAATCAATTGGGCTCGTTATTAACAAGTGCATTTGTCATGGCGGGTGTTGGTAGTTTTTATTTACTCAGCAATAAACATGCAGCTTACGGAAAAATATTTATAAAAACAGGGGTAATAGTCGGCTTATTTTCAAGTATTTTATTAGCAATACCTACTGGTGATATGATGGCTAAAAATTTGGTAAAATACCAACCGGTAACTTTTGCCGCCATGGAAGGAATTTTTAAAACAGAAAAAGGCGCCGGAATTATACTCATTGGTCAACCCAATGTTAAAGAACAAAGATTAGACAATAAAATTGAAGTTCCCAATATGCTCAGTTTTCTCACCTATCAAAAGTGGGATGCCGAAATAAAAGGACTCAATGAATTTGATCCATCAACCCATCCAACCAATATTTCCGGAGTTTATTATGCTTACCATATCATGGCAGGTTTAGGAACTTTATTTATCGGGTTAATGATGTTTGCGGCTTTTTATTTATGGCGAAGAAAATTATACAAATCAAAATGGATTCTTTGGTTAATGATGATGGCAATTCCATTTCCGTATATTGCCAATACCGCTGGATGGTACACCGCAGAATTGGGTCGACAACCTTGGCTGGTGTATAATTTAATGAGAACTGCAGACGGAATTTCACCCACAGTTTCATCTGGAAATGCCCTATTTACCCTACTCGGATTCATTGGATTGTACCTTTTATTGGGTATGTTATTCCTTATTTTGGTTGGTAAAATAGTTTATAAAGGTCCCGAAACACTTAAAAAATAACGATGGAAACATTTTGGTTTGTAATTTTAATAGGAACACTCATTGTTTATATCGTTTTAGACGGATATGATTTTGGTGCAGGCATCATTCACCTGTTTATGGCAAAAAAAGAAGAAGATAAAACAGCCATTCATAAATCAATTGGTCCGTTTTGGGACGCCAACGAAGTTTGGTTAATCGCCTTTGGCGGAATGATGTTTTTTGCTTTTCCAACACTCTATGCCAGTATTTTTAGCGGATTTTATTTACCCTTAATTATCATTTTATGGCTGTTGATGTTCAGAGCTTTAGGGCTCGAATTTAGAGGAGTGGTCAACCATCATATGTGGCATAGTATATGGGATAAGGCCTTTGGTGTAGCCAGTTTATTACTTGCTTTATTTTTTGGTGCCGCTTTAGGAAATGTAGTGAGAGGCGTTAATTTAGGGGGCGTAGAATTGGTCTTTTCTAAATATGAAGCGCATTATTTTTTTACACCACTTTGGAATGAACAATTCTCTCCCTTAGCCGTTCATGAAGGAATTTTAGACTGGTTTACCGTATTAATCGGAATTTTAGCAGTCATCACTTTAACCATTCATGGTGCCAATTGGATTGTATTTAAAACCAATAGCAGCATTAATAGCCAATTAAAAAAACTAATTCCAAAACTTACTTTTATAATATTGTTGTTAACCATTACAACCATTTATTTATGGGTGGACTATTTAAACGGCTCTTTTGATAATTTATGGAAACATCCATTTTTAATCATTTTTCCGGTGATGGCAATTATCGGAATCATCGGTTTATTTTTCTTAAATCACTTTAAAAGTGATGGTTATGGATTTTTATTTTCAACTTTATTCATCATTGGAAGTTTGTCAACAACCGCTACCGTTTTATTCCCAGTATTTTTACCTTCAACTAATGCAATCAATCCATCTTTAACAATTTACAACACGGGCATTAATGAATATGGATATGCAGTTGGTTTAAAATGGTGGATAGTTGCCATTTTACTGGTAGTCATATATTTCATCATTCAACATAAATTTTTTAAAGGAAAATTGGATGAGGTTGATTATGGGCATCATTAGAAAAGTTTTTTTTAAGATGTTAAAAATATCGAAAATAGAATATTGACAGTAATTTGTCTTACTTATTTACAGTATATTTGTCGCTGATATGAAATTATTTAGATTGGTAATTTTTAGAAACATTTTTTTGGTATCCATATTGTTCAGTATGGGGCATCAAACTATGTTTTTATTCGATATTGACGCTTCAAAAATTTCACATTTAACGGTTAATGGAAACGAAAATATTTGCATTTCAGATATTGATTTCCAAGAGATTGACCAAAATATTCCATTGATTCAAAATGAACTAATTAAGAATTTTTTTCCCAAAAATATTGTTCAGGAAAAAGCAGATTTCGTATTGAAAATAGCTTTAAATACTTGGAAACCGCCCAAAATAAATGTAATTTAATCCGATTGATATTAAGTAAGGCAACTATTTTATAACAATAGTTTCCGTTAATAAAACACACTTTTAATTTACCATTTCTTAAAAATTTAACTTATGGGATTTGATGATTTTTATCAGCCGAAAAAAAAATATCGTAAATACGACCAAAGTTATAGCAATGATAATTATTCCTATAACAAAAACCCAATTTGGCTTACCATCGCCAAAAAAATATTTAACAATCCGAAATTAAGGATTTTCATTATTGTAGTAATTATATTATTTATCATCATTGTAATAACTTTAATAAGTTTGCTTTTTCCATTTATTACTAAAATAATTGACTATATCAGCACCCACGGTATTGAAGGTGTGGTGAGTTATATTATGGATTTTTTAAATAAAATTTGGAAAGGATCAAACTAATTTAATGAATGGTTTAAATTTTCTTTGAAAACTCTATTTGTTTAAATTGAGATTTCAACATTTTTAATTTGTAGTTTTGTAGTTTAATTTTTTAATAATAATTTTATTATGGTTGTAGATATCTATGTATGGATAGGTTTTTTATTGTTTGTTTTTATAATGTTAGCCCTAGATTTGGGAGTTTTTCATCGCAAATCACATGAAGTTAAAATAAAAGAGGCCCTTATTTGGAGTGCTGTTTGGATTTCTATGGCATTGATTTTTAATTACGGTGTCTATGTTTTTATGGGGAAAGAAAAGGCCTTAGAGTTTTTAACAGGATATGTAATAGAAAAATCATTGAGTGTTGATAATTTATTTGTTTTTATCATGATTTTTACCTACTTCAATGTAGAGCCAAAATACCAACATAGAGTATTGTTTTGGGGAATTTTAGGAGCGCTTGTTATGAGAGCAATTTTTATTTTCGCTGGTGTTGCACTGATTAATAAATTTCATTGGATTATCTATATTTTTGGTGCTTTTCTAATTTTTACAGGAATAAAAATGTTGTTTCACAAGGATGAAAAACTAGAGCCAGAAAAAAATCCGTTGGTACGATTGTTTAAAAAGTTTATGCCAGTTACAGCCACTTCTCATGGTGATAAATTTTTTGTAAGATTGGATGGGAAAATGTTTGCGACACCGCTATTTGTTGTATTGTTATTGGTAGAATTTACCGATTTAATTTTTGCAGTAGATTCAATTCCGGCAATACTAGCTATCACCAATGATACTTTTATTATTTTCACGTCTAATGTTTTTGCTATTTTAGGATTACGAGCTTTATATTTTGCATTGGCCGGAATTACCCAATATTTCCATTATCTTAAATACGGATTATCGGCAGTATTGGTTTTTGTAGGGGTAAAAATGACTATTGTAGATATTTATAAAGTACCTATTGTTTATTCACTTTTAACCATTTTAGGAATTATATTGATTTCAGTTATAGTGTCACTCATGTTTCCTAAAAAAGAAAATATAGTTGTTTAATCATTTTAAAAATTAAAAATTATGAATTGTCCAAGTTGTAATATACCCTTAGTAATGTCAGAAAGACAAGGTATAGAAATTGATTATTGCCCACAATGCCGCGGAATTTGGTTAGATCGTGGCGAATTGGATAAAATTATCGAAAAATCGGCTGCTTTAGAAGCTATAAGTGGTGTTAATCCATCTCAACAGCAGCCATCAACACCAACACAACAACAGTTTCAAAATCCTTATGAGCAACAAAGACAATATGAATATCATAAACGGAAACAGAAAAGTTGGTTAAATGATTTGTTTGATTAATTTAATTGTTTAAGATAAAAGTATCAAGTATCAAGTACTTGATACCAGCTACATTTTCTTATAAACAAGCAACGGTATTTTTGCTTTAAAAGAGTATTCTACGGATTGACTAGAATAGATAATTTTTTTCAAAAAACTCTTGTTGTGTTCGGTAAACATCACCAATAAATTAGCTTTTGATTTATCAACAACCATATCAATTTTACCAATTAAAAGTTCTGAACGAATCATCATCTCTAGATTTAATTTGATGGGATATTCTGAGTTTCTTTTAACAATAGCAAATATTTTATTTTTTGTTTCTAATTCATCAATAGATTTATAACAATGGATTATTTCAATTTTTGATTGTATTGGTTGTGCAAAATTAATCACCTCTGTCAATTCTTTTTTAAGATTGCTAAAATCGGATGCGTATAAAATCTTTTTAATTGCACTTCTTCTATAATTTTTAGGAACCACAATAACCGGTATGGTTGAATGGGCAATGAGGTTAGAAGCTGTTGTGCCAAATATTTTTGTTAATTGTCCCGCGCCTCTTGTGCCTAGGCAAATAAAATCGAATTGATGTTCAATTGCATGTTCTAATATGCAACTTTCAGCAAAAACACCTTTGGAAATAATACATTTAAAATGTCTTGGAACAATGCCCATTTCTTTATAAACAGTCAACACAAATTGATTTAATTTCTTATGAATTTCAAAGGATTTCTGCTTCTCATATGCTATAAATTTTTCCGGATCCCAACTAACTTTAACTATTAAGTTGTGTGAATGAATAAAGGTCAGCTCAATATTTTGCTGTGATGCCAGTTGTATTGCAAAACGCAAACCAACTTTTGAATTGGCAGAAAAATCGGTGGCAACAAGTATTTTTTTCATGTTTCTCAGTTTTTGGAGTTTACAAATTGCTTTTTATAGTTTAAAAACATGCTATTTTAATCTACAGAAATTCTATTTATTATGTGATTAATATTGGTTTTTGAGATTTTTAAATTTACAAAAAAAATTGATATTTTGCTAATAAAATATTGCGGCTTGTTTTGTTATTTTAGTGATGATAAGAATCAGGGTTAGAACTTGTCTTTTTGTCAAACAATTAGAATTATATTTGCAATGTTTTTTAAAGACTAAAAACCGTATTAAATATTTACATTTTGATTTTTTAAATATTAATATTTTAAATAGGTAAGAAAGTTTTTTTTGGATAAAATATTTTTAAAATATAAAAGATGACCATAATTAGTGCCAATATAGAGGAGGCAGCGTTACGCCTAATAAACAATGAAGTAATTGCAATTCCAACAGAAACTGTTTATGGTTTGGCAGGAAATATTTACAGTGATGAGGCACTTAAAAAGATATATGAATTAAAGAAAAGACCCTTATTTAATCCATTAATAGTTCACATAAAATCAATTGATGCCTTGCCTACAATTGCCGTTGATATACCAGAAAAAGCACTAAAATTAGCCGAAAAATTTTGGCCTGGCCCTTTAACCTTGGTGTTAAAAAAGCAGTCAAATATTTCTGATATGGTAACTTCTGGCAAACTAACAGTAGCGGTAAGAGTTCCAAATCATCCAACAGTTTTAGCACTTTTAGAAAAAATTGATTTTCCATTGGCAGCGCCAAGTGCCAATCCTTTTGGTTCTATCAGTCCGACTACCGCCCAACATGTTGCAGATTTTTTTAAAGAAACTTTGGACTTTGTTTTAGAGGGCGGAAACTGCCAAAGAGGCGTAGAATCTACCATAATTGGCTTTGCAAATGATGAAGCAATTTTGTACCGACACGGGTCTATTTCGGTTGAAGAAATAGAAGCAGTGATTGGTGAGATTAAAGTGATGACAAAAAGCGATGATGCTCCAGATGCGCCGGGAATGCTGACAAAACACTATGCGCCCAAAACAAAAATCATTTTAGTTGATAATATTTTTGAACAAATTGCACTTTTTCAACATAAGAAAATCGGGTTGTTGTTGTTTGAAAATAAAATAAACGATATAAATATTGAACATCAAGAAGTGCTTTCTACAACTGGTAATTTATTAGAAGCAACTGCCAATTTATATGCGGCCTTACACCGTTTAGATAAGTGTAAACTCGATATTATTATAGCCGAAAAATTTCCAGAAATCGGACTTGGAAAAACCATCAATGACCGTTTAGAAAGGGCTACAAAATAAAGATTAACCATACTTAAGACTCTAGTCTAAAGATTAAATACTATATTTTGATTTAACATCAATTTCATTATTGTAATTTTTATATCAATAAATTAGTAATTAATTTGTTAATTGATAATTTTATATTTAAAAAATAACTACATTTATTGTTCAATTTTCAATAATTTTCTAACTTAACTTTATTTTTATGAAAAAAAATGTAGGAAAAACCGACAAAATTATCAGAATGCTTTTGGCTTTTGTATTATTTTATTTAGCACATAGTGTAGTTTCAGAATCGCCATGGAATTATGTTCTCTATGCTTTTGGAGCTATTTTAATTTTTACAGCAGTTTTAGGATATTGCGGACTTTATACCCTTTTAAGTATTAAAACTTGTTGTAAAAAAGAATGTTGTGAGAATAAAGATGATTGTTGTGAGAAAAAAGTTGAATCTAGTGAGGAAAAAGACAAATAAATAATTATAAAAAAGGGCTGAATTTTCAGCCCTTTTTGTTAAAATTTAATAGAAATTCCGGTTAAAAAATGAATTCCCGCTTGCGGATAATAATAAGGAGTGGTATCCCACATATATCCGTTAGAAATATATTTCTTATCAAATAGGTTGTTAATCAATCCAATTAATTCAATATTTTTAATTTTTTTACCAACATTAAATTTGTATTTCATCATCAAATCTGATACAAAATAATCGGGAAGTTTTGAGGCCGCTAATTCAGTATTGCTCAAAAATTGTGTTCCTACATATTTAGATAAAATTGCAAATTCTACATTTTTTGTTGGGGTATAATTAATAACATTCCCAGCAACAATACTAGGTGAATAAGAAATTTCTGTGTTGCCAAGATTAACCAGTGTTCCATTTTCAACTACCGTAAAATCGATGTTTTTATTACTGCTAATTGCTAAATTTGGCATCCATGAAACTTGGTTATTAAGTTTAAAAACAGCATCAATTTCTAAACCTAAACGGTAACTTTTTCCGCTGTTTGCTCTAATCGGACTACCAGTATCTGGGTCAATTGCCCCAGTTAAAACCAGCTGATTGGTGTATTGCATCAAATATAAATTGGTATTTATTTTTGTATTGTTTTTTTGATGCCTCCATCCCAATTCAAAATCATTCAATGCTTCTGATTTTGGCGGAATAATTGCATTTTCATAATCTTTTCTATTGGGTTCTTTATGCGCTTTTGCATAGGAAATGAACATATTATTTTGCTGATTTAATTGATAAGTGATTCCAAACTTCGGATTGAAAAATGTGAGATTTTCATTTACATCAATCGGTAAAAAGTTTGTGGTTTTATAATCAACATTTCTAAGTTGCAAATCGCCAAAAAGATTTAATTTTTCATTTAATTGATAGGTTGCTTTGGTAAAAATATTGAAATCGATTTTTTTGCCATTGTTAAAATAATAAGGATGTCTTATTTCGCTGTTACTGGCATTACGCGCCCAAATAACTTCTCCGAAATGGTCGCCATCATAAAAATTTAAAGCACCACCCGTGATAATATTTAATGTTTCTTTATCATATTTTAAAGAAAAAGTGGCGCCATAAAAATCATTTTCCAACCATTTTCTACGGATTAAATCCGTTCTATTAATAGTTGTTCCGCCAATTACAATGGGCGTTAATTTATAATTAGAAAATCGCTGATTTTGCTTGTATTGCTCATAAAATCCGAATCCTTGGGTATAATGAAAAGCAAGATTTCCGCTAAAATTATCATTAAAAAGATGGTTGATATGTAGTTGATAATGGCGTTGTGTATAATCATCTACTTCATTGTCGTAATATTTGATAACATTAAAATTGGCATCATAAATGGCGCCAGCAGAGTTAAATTTTGGATTCGTTTTATACGTTGTTGCATCAACACCATTCCATGCTTGATAGGTAACTTCATGACCGCCAAAACCGATTCCTTTAATCATGGTTTTATCATTAAAATAGGTGCCAGAAACGTAATAGGAATTCAAATCAGAGGTTGCCCTGTCTATATATCCATCAGATTTTATTTGCGACAATCGACCCGAAAACTCAAAATGATTGTTGACAATGCCAGTCGTAGTTTTAATGGTATATTTTTGAGACCCAAAAGAACCAAATCCTTTTTGAATTTCGGCACTTGCTTTTTCAGCAATCCCATCGGTTAATAAATTTAAACTTGCGCCAAAAGCACTGGCGCCGTTGGTAGAAGTTCCTACACCACGCTGTAATTGAATACTTTGGGTATTGCTGGCAAAATCGGGCAAATTAACCCAATAGGTTCCGTGCGATTCAGAATCATTGAGCGGAATGCCGTTAATGGTAACATTTACACGCGTGGCATCACTGCCTCTTACCCTAATTCCGGTATAGCCAATTCCTGCTCCGGCATCTGAAGTTGTAACAACATTGGGTAAATAATTAACTAAAATAGGAATGTCCTGACCTAAATTGCGAGCTTCAATGGCTTCTTTATTGAAGTTTGTAACCGCAAATGGTCCCTTTTCAGAAGCTCTGGTGGCTTCAACAATTACTTCGTTTAACTTGATTGGTTTTTGAAGTGAATCCTGTTGGATTTCTTTTTTATCCTGAGCAAAAACTATCAAATGGCTCACAGATAAAAGAATAATAAGTACTTTTTTCATGTGTTTTTTATTGGTTTATTAAAACGAATAAAAAGGAGGTAAAATTCGACAGTTTATTTTAAAATTCCCTTAACAGCATTACCTGTTCAGGTTCATTGGGTATGATCTCAGCCATTACAGCACCCCTTTTGAGATGCAACAAAGGTAACTATAATTTAATTTTAAAAACTTACTTTTGCACCAAAATTTAATGTATGTTTATTTTAGAAGGTCCTTATATTTCAGATTTTATTGAACAAACTATTATTGATAATGGTTTTTTGGTGATAGATACCCCTTTTTTAAAGCAAAGAAAAAGATATCTAGATTTTAATTCGATTGCAGAAAAGGAAGCCATTTTATTGTTAGAAAATAAAGAGGATATTTTATATTCTAACTCTGAAAATGTAATTGAATGGGTAGAGAATAATCTTCAAAATACTGATTATCCAACTTTTATAAATATATTTAAAAATAAAATAAATTTTAGAGAAGTTATTAAAACGCTTTATCCCGATTTTTATTTTCAAAAAATGGAAATGGGTGCATTGAAAAATATGGATATCAATTCCATTCCTTTTCCGGTAGTTTTAAAACCGTCTGTCGGATTTTTTAGTTTGGGAGTTTATACCATCGAAAATGATGTAGAATGGTTGCCAACAATTCAAAAATTAGAAGATGAATTGAAGTTTATACAAAGTTTGTATCCAATTGAAGTGGTAAATACCAATACTTTTATCATCGAAAAATATATTGAAGGTAAAGAATTTGCCGTTGATTGTTATTTTAATCAAAATGGAGAAGCTGTTATTTTGAATATTTTAGAGCATCAATTTTCTTCTTCCAAAGATGTAAGCGACCGTTTATATTATACCTCTAAAGCAATTATAGAAAATTTACACGATAAAACTTTGTTGTTTTTAAACAGTGTAAGTAAACTTACTGGATTAAAAAATTTTCCTTTACACTTAGAAATGCGCGTTACATTAGACAATGAAATTATTCCAATTGAAGGCAATCCAATGCGTTTTGGAGGTTGGTGTACCACTGCGGATTTAGCGCCTTATGCTTTTGGTTTTAATCCGTATCAATTATATCAACAGCAACAAAAACCAAATTGGAATCAAATTTTATCAAAGATGAATGATGATTTTTATAGTTTGATTTTGTTGGATAATTCAACCGGAATTAAAGCTGAAAATATTGCCAATTTTGATTATGACAAACTTTTGTCACAATTTGAAAAACCATTAGAATTGCGAAAAGTGGATGTAAATCAGTTTCCTTTATTTGGTTATTTTTATACCCAAACACGCGCTGATAATTTTGATGAATTGACCAACATATTACACCATAATTTGGCTGAATTTGTAATAGAAAAATAAATTATGGTTGGTTCTTTTCCAGAAGATTGTCAATTATTTTTACCACTTTTTTAAACCGATTGATGGTATCGCCGGTCAATAAAACATAAGGCCTGTTATAGTCTATCAATGCTTTTTCAAAGGCGTTGAACATATCTTGGCGCTGTTCGGGTCTATCGCGCAAATCATCTTTTTCCCAAGGAATATCAATAGAGGTAAGCAAATATAAATCATACGAATTTTCGAGGGCGGCTTTTTCTAAAACTGGATCCACTTCTCCACCATAATAAGTTAGTGAATATACCATCGTTTCTAAAATATCGGTATCACAAATCAGTAATTTATGGGCTTTTTTAGCCAACTCATTTTCTAATTTAATTTGCCCGATTGCAATGGGCAACAAATCATAATTTTCACAGGTTTTTTGCTCTAAATCCCATTTGTTTTGTAAATATTCACGCGCAAATTCTGGCACCCATTCTGTTTTATAATGGTTGGCTAATAATTTTGAGAGTGTTGTTTTCCCGGTTGATTCGGGACCAAACAACACTATTTTTATAAGATTTGCAGGTTCTTGTCTAAGCTTTTCTTCCATTCTTGATATCCGTAATAAGCAATGATTAAAAATATGAAATATTGGATACTGGTTAAACTATGTCCTTTAAAATAATATAAAGGCACAGAAATCAGGTCACCAACAATCCAAAAAATCCAGTTTTCAATTTTCTTTTTTGCCATCAACCACATCCCAACAAAGAAAATAGCGGTTGTAAGCGTATCTACATAAGCAGTCCACGTATTAAATTTATCGTAATAATCATAAATAAAGATTACAAATAATACGGAGCTGATAAAAATAACTGCAGCTATTTTATATTCAGAAACAGTGGTTTTGGTGATGGGTGTAAAATGAGTAGCATCAACTTTGCGGGTCCAAATATACCAACCGTAAATGCTCATAATAAAATAATACGCGTTGATAAGCATATCGCCCAATAAGCCCCATTTTAATAAAAGATACACAAAAATTAGGGTGCTAATCATACCCGTTGGATATACCAAAATATTGTCTTTTTTGGCGTACCAAACGCTCAGCAGTCCAAACAAAACAGCTACCACCTCTAAAATAATTTCTAAAGTTTGGTAACTGGCGTATTGCTCAAATAAAAAATTAAAAACTTGGTTCATAAGCGCTTCGGTCTCCTTTGATTATTTTTAAATTAAAAACGCAATTGTTTTCATTTAAAAAAGCTTCTTCAATGTTTTCTTTTAACCAATCCATAACATCATTATAATTGCCATAAACTTGGGTACTCAACGGGTTTTCAATGGTTGTAAATCCGGAAGAACGCAATTTTTTGATGAAATTTTTAATCGGAATTTCAAAGTCTTTATGTAAAGGATACATACTAATATCTATAGAAACTGTCATAATTTTTGATTTTTTAAAAAGTTAATATCATTTTCAAAAGCGGTTCCAATAACTACCAAATCTGCTCCGCTTTGATAAGCTTCCTTGAGTTGTTTTTCTGAGTTGATGCCACCACCCACAATCAATGGGATGGAAATATTTTTGGCAACTAATTGTATCATTGCTGATGGAACAACAAATTGCGCGCCACTTCCGCCATCTAAATAAATAAGTTGATGTCCCAACATTTCGCCTGCCAAAGCAGTCGCTAAGGCAATTTCTGGCTTATGTCTTGGAATTGGTTTGGTATTGCTGATGTAGGAAGCGGTTGTTTCTCTTCCACTTTCAATTAGTAAATAACTAGTAGATAAAATTTCTAAGTTACTTTCTTTTAAAAGTGGTGCTGCAATAACTTGATTTCCGATTAAAAACTCCGGATTTCTGCCAGAAATTAAAGAGAGAAATAAAATTCCATCGGCATAGTTACTAATTTGTATGGCATTTCCTGGAAATAAAATAACGGGTAATTGGGTATTATTTTTTACAATTTGAACAAATTCATCTAGCACATTTTTAAACAATAAACTCCCCCCAATAAATATAAAACTGGCGTTGCTTTCATTGATTTTCTGAACAACTGCTGGAAGGTTTTCCAATAAAATTTTATCAGGATCCAGTAAAATAGCCAATAATTTTTGACGATTTTCTCTAGCTGTTTTGATATAGTTTAAAATGGAATTCATATTTTTGGCTTTTAGCGCTTAGCTTTTGGCTTTTAGCTGTTTTTTTGGTTGTTGACTGTTGGTTTTTAGCTTTTTGCAATTAAGGGTTCAAGTTAGTTGGCAGTTAACTGTTAGAAATTTGATTTCCCTATTCCCTATTCCCTATTAATTAAATAGCATATACCAACGTAAAATTTTCTATGGGTTCAAAATAAATGGAATACACTTCAAAAAAGTTGTCTTTTTTAATCCAACCGCGTGTTTGTCTATCTGATAATTTAAAAGGTTCAATGGGTAAGTGATGTTTGAACAGCAATCCGCCATCGGGATGAATTTTATAAAGCGATTCTTTAGCGCCCCAAACAACGGTTAATTGTGCAACCAATTGTTCATCTTCCAAGAAATCAAATTCATCAGCCACAAATTTCGGAGCAATTTTGATAATCTTTTCACGGTTCATTTCAATATCAATTCCAACAGGATAATCGCTGATTATAATCCCCGAAAAAATAAAAGAATGTGTAATAGAAATATGTTTTCCATCCTTTAAATGCGGTTTTCCATCATCCGTATAAAAAAGATTAACATCTTCATAACCCAAAACTTTTAACAATTGACGCACACTTAAATATCCTTTTTGATGAATTTCTGACCGCATATTTGAAATCCGATTCAAGCTATTCTGAGTTAATGATATATTATGGTACAATTCATCCAAAGATTCTTCAATTTTCCACACAATAACGGTAGTGTGTTTAGACAATTTTATAGTTTTATAGATTGGCATGTATTTTTGTCAGTGGTATTTTGTAATTTTGCACCAAATTTAATCACAAATATAAGAATATGAGTACAGAAACTTCAACGTATGTAAAATTTAAGGTTAAAGACATTGGTTTAGCTGATTGGGGAAGAAAAGAAATTCACTTAGCCGAAGCAGAAATGCCAGGTTTAATGAGTTTGAGAAAAGAATATGGAAGTCAAAAACCACTAAAAGGCGCCAGAATTGCAGGTTGTTTACACATGACCATACAAACGGCTGTGTTAATTGAAACTTTGGTTGAATTAGGAGCAGAAGTAACTTGGAGTTCTTGTAATATTTTTTCAACCCAAGACCATGCTGCAGCAGCAATTGCAGCCGCCGGAATATCAGTTTATGCATGGAAAGGAATGAATGCCGAAGAATTTGACTGGTGTATTGAGCAAACTTTGTTTTTTGGAGAAGAAAGAAAACCATTGAATTTAATTTTGGATGATGGCGGCGATTTAACCAATATGGTTTTTGATTTATTTCCAGAATTAGCAGCTGGTATTAAAGGATTATCAGAAGAAACTACAACCGGCGTTCATCGTTTATACGAACGCATGGAAAACGGAACGCTTTTAATGCCTGCCATCAACGTAAATGATTCGGTTACTAAATCAAAATTTGACAATAAATACGGCTGTAAAGAAAGTGCTGTGGATGCCGTTAGAAGAGCCACCGATATTATGTTAGCCGGAAAACGGGTGGTTGTTTGTGGTTATGGCGATGTTGGAAAAGGTACTGCAGCTTCTTTTAGAGGTGCGGGTTCTATTGTAACAGTAACCGAAATTGACCCAATTTGTGCTTTGCAAGCCGCAATGGACGGTCATGAAGTTAAAAAATTAGACACCGTAATTGGCAATGCAGACATCATTATTACCACAACTGGAAATAAAGATATTGTTACCGGTAATCATTTTAAAAAGATGAAAGACAAAGCCATCGTTTGTAATATCGGGCATTTCGACAATGAAATTGATGTAGCTTGGTTAAATCAAAATTATGGTCAAACCAAAATAGAAATTAAACCACAGGTTGATTTGTATAATGTAGATGGTAACGAAATTATTTTGTTAGCAGAAGGTCGTTTGGTTAATTTAGGTTGCGCAACCGGACATCCAAGTTTTGTAATGAGTAATTCATTTACCAATCAAACTTTGGCGCAATTAGAATTGTGGTTAAATACTGATCAATACGAAAATAAAGTATATACCTTACCAAAACATTTAGATGAAAAAGTTGCGCGTTTGCATCTTGAAAAAATTGGTGTAGAATTAGAAACACTTCGTCCAGATCAAGCCGCTTATATCGGTGTAAATATTGAAGGACCTTATAAGCCAGATTATTACAGATATTAATAAAAGTTGCTTTAAGTTGTTAGCAGTAGGCAGAACGGTGGTGACTGAGCGGAGTCGAAGTCAGCAGTAAGCAA
>CAMTWE010000118.1:0-2125 GCA_947085395.1 uncultured Bacteroidota bacterium
AAACTTTAAATATTTAAACTTTAAACATTTAACATTAAACTTTTAAACAAAAATTAAAAATGGCAAAAGTAAGTGTAATTATGGGTAGCAAATCCGATTTTCCAATAATGGAACAAGCGGTAGCAATATTAAAAAAGTTTAACATAGAAGTTGAAGTTGATATTGTATCGGCTCATAGAACTCCAGAAAAAATGGTTGAATTTGCTAAAAAAGCGCATACCAGAGGAATTGCAGTCATAATTGCGGGTGCTGGTGGCGCTGCGCATTTACCCGGAATGGTTGCTTCTTTGTCACCACTTCCTGTAATTGGCGTTCCAATCAAATCAAGTAATTCTATAGATGGTTGGGATTCTATTTTATCTATTTTACAAATGCCTAATGGAGTTCCGGTAGCAACTGTTGCTTTAAATGCAGCTCAAAATGCAGGAATTTTAGCGGCACAAATTATTGGTAGCTCAAATCCAACAATACAAAAAAGTATATTGGAATTTAAAAATGAATTGAAAGTAAAGGTAATTAATGATGCTAAAAATATTTAAAAATTTTATTATTTACCAAATGTAACACTTAAGATAATAATTATTCTTGGGCAATTTACTTGTCTATTTTATTAAGCAAAATAAAAATTTATTAAATAAATCTCATTTTTAAAAACTTTGTTTCTCAATATTTTATGTTTTTGAAATCTCAAAAATTATTTGGCACAAAATATTAAACAACACTTTTTCAATTATATAAGTATTTACCTAACTTATATTGCTTATTTAAATTGATTCTAAATTTTATTTTAATAAAGAAATATCTTACATTCCTTTCAACAAATCAACACTTTTGTTTTTGATAACACATATTTAAAAGCTATTATTTATTAGTTCTTTATAAGTTAAAGAAAATAAAAATATTTTAAATTTATGTGATAATTATCACTTTTTTAATCCAAAAAACCTGCTACTTTAGCAACGAAAATTTCTCCCGAAATGAATATAACTGTATATCAATATTTGATTGGTTTTAATACTTCGTATTATACGGTTTCCATAATCCATCGTTTTATCGAAAATTTCAACTTAGCTGCACAAAAAATAGTTAATCTTGAAATATTAAAAAAGTTGGGGATATTCCTATTTATTTTAGGAGCAAAGCATGAATTAAACCTTATTTGGTAATTCAGCTTAAATATTATTTAAATATAAAATGAGTAACCTTTAAATAAACCACAAATAATCTTTTAAGAAGGATTGGTTTTTTGATTTATTAAGATGCTTTGACGAAAAGAAAAAGATTAAGTTTATTTTGTTTTCTAACTTAATTTTAAAATTTAATGACGTTTAAAATTTATTATTCATTTTCACCTCAAAAGAATATGAAATTAGCTGTAAAACATTTAGTTGTTTTACTTATGATTGTTACTTTATTATTTTCATGCTCTAAAGATGACAATAGTGTAACAACACAAACAATCGAAAAAAATACGGTTGCGTATAGTAGTATTGAATCTGAAATCCTAGCATTGGTAAACATTCACAGAGAAAATTTAGGATTAAATAGGTTAACTTTTATTGCCCCGGCGTATTCAGAAGCTTTGAATCATACAAATTATATGATTGAACAAGGAAAAACCAGCCATGACAATTTTGATATTCGCAGTAAGATATTAATGTCCACAACTTCTGCAAAAATAGTTTCAGAAAATGTTGCGGCAGGATATCCATCTGCAGAAAATGTTCTAAAAGTTTGGTTAAATAGTGAATTACACCGTAAAAACATAGAAAATCCGACGGTACAATATATGGGAATTTCTGTCAGACAAAATGCAGGTGGCGTAAAGTATTATACACAAATTTTTATCGGAAAATAATAAATTATTATAACTTTATTTGAAAATAAATATTTTTAAGTTTGATGTATTTATACATTAAATAAACATTATACTAATACAAGGTAAAAATAAGTAAGTGTTTATAGAATAAGAATTTACATATTGATATTAAAAAATCAAATTTAAATTCACTCTCAAAAAATGAATAACTATAATTCATCCGCTTTTATAAATTAATTTACGTTAAATAAACTTTACCGAATTCTACTATAAATTTATTGAGATTAATAAAACATTGCAATTACT
>CAMTWE010000119.1:0-12356 GCA_947085395.1 uncultured Bacteroidota bacterium
GCTATTTTAGTGTTTGTTTTTTCGAACATTTTGGTTTTATAGGTAGAATAAACATCCCAAAGTTCTTGAGCTCTTTCATCAACCGGAGACATTTTCCACTGTTTTAAAGGATCACTTTTAATTTCTGCAAATCGATGTGCTTGTTCTTCTTTGGTAATTGACATATAAATTTTCACCAATCTAATGCCAGATTCTGTTATCATCCTTTCAAAATCATTAACCTGATTCATAAAAATATGATATTCATCCATGGTACAAAACTCATTAACTGGTTCTACTACTGCTCTGTTATACCAGCTTCTATCAAAAAAAACAATTTCGCCACCTTTTGGAAATTGCAACACATAGCGTTGAAAATACCATTGCGTTCTTTCTTCCTCAGTAGGTTTTGGCAAAGCGACAATTCTAAAGTGTCTCGGATTGATGCGTTCTGTTATGCGTCTAATGGCACCTCCTTTTCCGGCGGCATCTCTACCTTCAAAAATGACTACAATCCGTTCATTGTTGTCTATAGCCCAAAATTGAAGTTTAATGAGTTCTTCTTGTAGTTTTCTTAATTTAGTTTCATAATTATAATACCGCAATGATTTTCTAACATTGTAAGGATCTTCTGTTAGCAAAGCCATTAAACCGCGTTTGGTGTTTAATTTTTTTACATCTTTGGGTGATAAATTTACTTTTGGCATGACTAATCAGTTAAATTTGAAGAGCGATAATAACGCATTACAATATTAGGATCTGGAAAAATATTGGTGGTAGTTTCCTTTTTTCCATCATAATCAAATAAGGATAAAACATAGCGCATACTTTCCAATTTAGCTTGGCGTTTATCGTTTGTTTTTACAATAATCCACGGACTGTAAGTGGTATGAGTTCTTGTAAACATTTGGTCTTTAAAAAGGGTATATTTATCCCATAATTCTTGTCCTTTTTGATCAACCGAACTAAATTTCCATCTTTTTAAAGGATTCATCAAACGTGATTTGAATCTTTTTAACTGTTCTTCTTTAGATATGGAAAGCCAAAATTTGATGATAATAATTCCATCTTCATACAACATATGTTCAAATTCTGGCACTTGCGCCATAAATTTATCATATTGATAATCTGTACAAAAACCCATTACAGGTTCTACTACTGCTCTATTGTACCAACTTCTGTCGCAAAAAACAATTTCACCAGGATTGGGAAAATGTTTGATATAACGGCGAAAATACCATTGACCTTTTTCTAACTCAGTAGGAATTCCAAGCGCCATAACGCGCATAGTTCTTGGGTTTAAATGTTCTGTAAACCGGCGTATGCTTCCACCTTTTCCTGCAGCATCTCTACCTTCAAAAATAATACAAACGCGTTTATTATTTTTGTGAACCCATTGTTGAAACTTTACGAGTTCTGTTTGAAGTTTGAGTAATTCTTTATAGTATGAAATTTTTTTATTGACGCCCCCAATGTTGATATTTTTTTGATGTATAATATCGAGTAATTCTTGCGTAGAAGTTACGGTACATAAATCATCGTTTGTTAGAAGGTCTTTTTCACTCATATCATCTTATTTAATGATGGCATTTAACGGGATTTTCTATTTTTAAACTTTCATTTGGAGGTGAAATTAATGGAATTCCCAATCCCAATCCTCTTAAAATAAATAATACACCTATTACAACTATAAAAACAGGTATCATTTTCTGAATTTTATTTCTAACTGCTATATTAATAAAATTTCCTAAATAAATGGCAGTTGTCATTAACGGAATTGTACCTAAACCAAATAAAAACATATAAAATGCGCCAAAATATGCAGATGCCATAGCAATTGACCCAATTATAGCCATATAAACCAATCCGCAAGGTAAGAATCCGTTTAAAACACCGATGATAAAAATAGATGAATTAGATTTTCTTTTTAAATAACTTCCCATCTTCTTTTTTAACTGCACAATAATTTTTGAAATGGGTGACGCTAAATTGATGGATAGCAGTTTATTAAAAGGAATAAAGAAAATAGCAATCATTAAAACTCCAATTATTATAGATAATTGTTGCTGAATTCCGGCTAAAGAAAGCCCTTTTCCTAAAAGTCCGAATAACAACCCAATAAATGAATACGTTAAAACACGTCCAAAGTGGTATAAAAAAGTTTGAAACGCCATTTTATACGGACTACTTTTGTTTATTGGTAAAATAAAAGCAATAGGACCACACATGCCCACACAATGAAAACTGCCTGCTAAACCTAATAAAAAAGCTGCTAAAAACATCTTAATAAAATATTCGTTCTTTTAATAAATAGGATACATCTTGATATTTCCAATCAACTTTAAGTCGCCAAGTTCCTTTTAGAATCTTGGTTGAATCTACTTCAAAAATATGATTTTTTAATACTATTTTTTGTTCAAAATCAAATTTTTCATCTATTACATTTTGGAAATAAATAACGCCACTAATATCAGCAAAATTCATGTTTTCTGGAAAAATTATCTTCAAGTTTCCGGCTTCCTTAATAATGCTCACATTTTTAGATAACTTTTCAGATCTTTCAATTTTATCTACTTCTAATTGGTAAAGCAATTCATCTTTATAATAATTTTCTGACACTAATTGATGGTTATAATCTTTATTAAATATCATTTGTATCACTAAAGAGCTAATAAATATGATAAAAGCTGCCAATGCAATTACAATTCCCCATCCCCAATTTATTTTAATTTTCATCTGTATATTTTTTATTTTTTTGGTCCTAAAAAATTAGTTTTAAAGGTGTCTATTAATTCATCCTTACTATAAACACCTATTTTTAATTTTTCTTTTGCGGTTGATAAATCTTCCGTATTAATTTTTATAAAAATAGTTCCTTTTGAAATACTTTGTTTTTTGAGTTCAATTAAACCGCCTATTACTTCAATTTTTCCTTTATGAGAAATTAATTTAAACGATAATTGTTCTATGTCATGTGTTGTTTTATTGACTAAATTATAGGTATAAATATTGGTTATCAAACCTTCATCGGTAATTTGATAGGTTTGCCCTGGCAATCGTAAAAAGTTAGATTCTATATCATTTCTTAAAACAATTAAAAGCACAAAAATACTTAATAACAAGGTTAAAACTACCGTATAAAACTTTAATCTATTGTTAAATTTAAAGGGTTCATTTTTGGCAATATTTTCTTCGGATGCATATCTAATAAGTCCTTTTTTGAAACCAGATTTATCCATAATAGTATCGCATGCATCCATACAAGCGGTACAATTGACACATTCTAATTGAGTGCCGTTTCTAATGTCAATTCCGGTTGGACAAACTTGTACACATTGTTTACAATCTATACAATCACCAAAACCAGCTATTTTTCTGTCTTCATTTTTTCTCAATTTTTGTCTGCCGGCAATGCCTTCACCACGCATATAATCATACGCAACATTGATAGATTTATCATCTAATAAAACGCCTTGTAAACGACCATAAGGACAAACAATTATACACGCTTGCTCTCTAAACCACGCAAACACAAAATAAAAAACAGCGGTAAAAATTATTAAATATACAAAGGTTGACAAATGTATTGATGGTCCATCTTTAATATGTTCAAGAAGCACATCACCACCAATTAAATAGGCAAGAAAAATGTTTGAAATGATAAATGAAATGACAAAAAACACACTCCATTTAAACGCTTTTTTGGATATTTTTTCCAAATTCCATGCTTGTTTTTCTAATTTAATTTGTTGTGGTCTATCGCCCTCTATAAAATATTCTATTTTACGAAAAACCATTTCCATGAAAATAGTTTGCGGACATAGCCATCCGCAGAAAATTCTACCAAAAATTACGGTAAAAAGAATGATAAAAACTATAGAAACTAAGATGGATATTACTAATAAATGGAAATCTTGTAGCCAAAATGGAAAACCAAAAATATTAAATTTCCTTTCTAATACGTTGAATAATAAAAATTGATTTCCATTTATTTTCACAAATGGAGCGGCAAACATGAACAAAATTAAAATCCATGCAAGATAAGTTCTATAAGTATAAAAAACTCCTTTTGGTTTTTTAGGAAAAATGAAATTTCTGTTCCCTTTTTCGTTTATAGTTGCAATAGAGTCTCTAAAAGATTCTTTATTGTTGGTTTCCATAATATAAAAAAGACTTTTTAATTAATGACACTCAAATTTAACGCTATAAAACTAATTTGTTTGCTATAAAAGTGACAAAAGATTAAAAAGTCTTTTCGCTTTTTTGATTAATTATTCAGTCCAAATATCTCCTTCTGCAGCTTTAGGAACAGCAGGAGTTGTACCTTTAAGTGATAAAATATAACTCGCTAATAATTGTCGTTCTTTGGTAGATAATACCGCTTCCCAAGCAATCATTCCTTTTCCGGGTCTTCCACCTTTGGTAATGGTGTTGAAAATTTTTTCAAAATTACCTCCAGAAATCCAATATTCATCGGTTAAGTTTGGACCTATACTTCCTCCTCCATCATTTAAATGACAGGCATTACAAGTTTTGGTGTTAAACAAAACTTTACCTTCTGCTAAACTAGTAGCATCGGTTAGCGCAACTAAATTACTAGTGTCAAATAATTGAGGATTGGCGGCTTTATAGGCATCTACCTCTTCTTTTGCAATTCTCAATTCATTTTCCAGCTCTTTTTGTTGGTTATAAGAATCAAAATACCAAGCTTGAAAAACATAAAATATAGAAATGATAATGGTGATGTAAAAACCCCATAACCACCAAGGAGGTAAAACATTGTCTAATTCTTGAATACCATCATAATCATGATCTAACAAGATTTCATCTTCCTTTTCAATTTCTTTTACTTTAGTTGCATAATGCAAAAATCTTTTCCACAAAGAACTATTGTTGCTCATAATCTTTATTGTTTAATTCGTTTTTATCTAAGGGTAAATTACTCAATTCATCTAAGGTGTTTTTCGGAATTATAAAGACATAAATTAACATTCCGATAAATATTCCGAAGAAAATAATCAATGATATCATCGGATATAAACCAACGCCATCAATGCTTTCTAAATTATGTTTGATAAATCTTAACATGATTATTTTTTTAAATCAGTACCTAATCGTTGTAAATAAGCAATTAGCGCTACAATTTCTTTTTCATGAACTAATTTATTATCGTAGTTTTTAATAAACTCAGGATCTTGACGCAAATTATGTTCTAGTAAAGCAGCTTCTTCTTGAAGTGTTATTACGGCATTTTTAATTTGTTCATCAGTATAAGGAACACCCAATTTTCTTAAATTGGTCATTTTGGTTTGTATAGTGCTATAATCTAAATTATTATCAACCAACCATGAATAACTTGGCATAATAGAACCTGGTGATGTAGATCTTGGATCTATTAAATGGTTAAACTGCCAGTTATCATTGTATTTTTTTCCTTGTCTGTGTAAATCTGGACCTGTTCTTCGTGATCCCCATAAAAATGGAAAATCATACACAAATTCACCCGCTTTAGAATAATCTCCATAACGTTCTACTTCAGATCTAAATGGTCTAATCATTTGTGAGTGGCAATTGTTACAGCCCTCTCTAATATAAATATCGCGACCTTCTAATTGAAGTGGTGAATAAGGTTTTACACTTTCTATGGTTGGGATATTAGATTTTACTAAAAATAGCGGAACAATTTCTACCAATCCGCCAATAGCTACTGCAACTGTTGTTAAAATGGTAAAAAGTATGGTTTTTCTTTCTAACCAAGAATGCAAAGTTTCTCCGGCTACTCTAAATGAAGAAACTGCTTTTAATGGCGCTGCTTCTGCCAATTCATCTTCAACTGCTTGCCCTTTGGCAGCAGTTTTCATTAAATTATAAGCCAATAAAAGGAAACCAATAATGTATAAAGTACCTCCAATGGCACGCATCCAGTACATGGGTAAAATTTCTGTAACTGTTTCAAGGAAATTTCCATAAACCAAGGTTCCGTCTGGATTAAATTCTTTCCACATCAGCGCTTGTGTAAATCCGGCTATATAAAGTGGAATGGCATAAAATAAAACGCCTAAAGTTCCTATCCAAAAGTGAATATTGGCTAATTTTTTAGAGTAAAGTTCTGTTTTGTAAAGTTTTTCTACCAACCAATACAATACACCAGCAATCATAAATCCGTTCCACGCCAATGTACCAATATGTACGTGACCAACAACCCAATCTGTGTAATGTGCAATGGCATTTACATTTTTAAAAGATAACATAGGACCTTCAAAAGTTGCCATTCCGTAACCGGTAATGGCTACTACAAAGAATTTCAAAACCGGACTTTCTCTTACTTTATCCCAGGCGCCTCTTAAAGTTAAAAGTCCGTTTATCATACCTCCCCATGATGGGAAAATCAACATAATAGAAAAAACTGTTCCTAAATTTTGCGTCCATTCTGGAAGCGCTGTGTATAATAAATGGTGTGGACCTGCCCAAATATAAATAAAGATAAGTGACCAGAAGTGAATAATTGACAATCGATAAGAATAAATTGGTCTGTTAGCCACTTTAGGTATAAAATAATACATCATTCCTAAAACGGGTGTTGTTAAGAAAAATGCAACGGCATTATGACCGTACCACCATTGAATTAATGCATCTTGAACACCTGCATAAACAGAATAACTCTTAAATGCAGAAACCGGAATTGCTAAATTATTAAAAATATAAAGTATGGCAATTGTAACAACAGTAGCAATATAAAACCAAATAGCAACATAAATATGCTGAATTCTACGCTTTAAAATGGTTCCCATCATATTGATGGCAAAAACAACCCAAATTAAAACTACGGCTAAATCTATTGGCCATTCTAATTCTGCATATTCTTTGGATGATGTAAATCCTAATGGCAGTGTAATGGCTGCTGCAACAATGATTAATTGCCATCCCCAAAAATGAATTTTACTAAGTGTATCGTTAAACATCCGGGCTTTTAGCAGTCGCTGCATGGAATAATAGATTCCTAAAAAAATACCGTTTCCTACAAAAGCAAAAATAGCGGCGTTGGTATGTAATGGTCTCAATCTTCCAAAACTTAACCACGAAATACCTTCGGTTAAATTTGGAAAAATAAATAGTAAGGCCACTAAAAGCCCTACAGCCATCCCAACTATTCCCCAAATTACGGTTGCCCATAGAAATAGTTTTACAATTTTGTTATCGTAATAAAATTGTTGTTTATCCATTATATTATTGTTTAGTTATTGATTGTTTATTAGTTGTCTCTTTTTTAGTTGATTCTTTATTCGTTTTTTTGTTTTTTTCTTCATCATCAAACAACATCCTAACCGATGGTGTATAGGTATCATCGTATTGTCCCTTCTTTAAATTCATCAAAAAAACCCCGAAAAAAATTATTGCAATGATAACACTTACTCCGATAGTAATATAGACTACTTCCATAAATAAAACTTATACTTATTATTATTAAAATTAATTATAGTTTTCTGCTGACATAATTTGTTAAAACCGTAACATATACAATTATTGTTATGGAACTTAAAGGCATTAAAATTGCGGCTATTAAAGGTGTTAACTGACCGGTAACTGCAAAATATAGACCTACTACATTATAAAGGAATGAAAATACGAAACTAGTTTTAATTATTGTCAATGTTTGATGTGAAATGTTTAAAAGTTTTGGTATTTTGTTGATAATTTTTGCATCAATGATACCGTCAGAAGCAGGAGTAAATACATTTACATTATCTGAAACTGCAATTCCTATATTACTTTGCGCCAAAGCACCGGCATCGTTAAGTCCGTCACCTATCATCATCACTCTTTTTCCTTGCTCTTGTAATTCTTTGACAAAGTTGAGTTTATCAATGGGTTTTTTATCAAATTCTAATTGGGTATTTGGAGGCAACATTTGCAGTAATCGCGTTCTTTCTCCTTCATTATCACCCGATAAAATAATCAAATTGTATTTATCTTTTAAATTATAAAACAATTGTTCTATCCCCTGGCGATAGGTATTTTTCATCGCATAAAAACCTTTAAGTTGATTATTTATCAAAATATAAACCCTAGTTTCATTAAATTCAGTCTCATTTAAATTTAAATATTTAGCCGATCCTACTTTTAAATTCACATCATTTATAGTTCCTTCTATACCCAATCCTGTTAACTCTTCATAATTTGAAATTTTAGTTTCAAGTATGGGTTCCTCAATTGATTCGTAAATAATTCTACTTAACGGATGGTTAGAATTTCTAATCAAGGTTTTTAAGGCGCGTTTTTCGGCTAAATTTATATCAATATTATCTGCATTGATGGCGTTTTGCTGATTGGTGGTTATGGTACCGGTTTTATCAAAAATAATGGTATCTATTTTGGTAAGCGCTTCTATAACTTGTGCATTTTTTAAGTAAAATTGATTTTGGCCAAAAATTCTTAAAATATTTCCTAATGAAAATGGCGAAACAAGTGCCAATGCACACGGACAAGTAATAATTAATACGGCTGTAAAAACAAAAACAGCTTTAGAAACATCATTAAAATACCAATACAAACCTGATCCAAAAGCGATTGTTAATACCACAATGGTAAAATATTTACTTACTTTATCAATATGTGTTGTGATGGTTTTATGGCTAACCTTTTGAAAAATTGGATTTCCCCAAAGTTGGGTTAAATAACTTTGAGAAACTTCATGAATCACTTCCATTTCAAAGATTCCGGAAAGCTGTTTACCGCCGGCAAATATTTTTTCTCCCGATTCTTTTTTGATGGGATAAGATTCTCCGGTTACAAAACTATAATCTAAAGTGGCATCACCTTTTATCATAATGCCATCAACTGGCACCAATTCTTCATTTCTGATAAGGATTCTATCACCCAATTTTAAGTGCTGAATTTGTTTGCTTATTTCTTTTCCTTCTTTAGTGATAGCAGTTACTGCAATGGGAAAGTACGATTTAAAATCGCGCTCAAACGATAAATAGTTATAGGTTTTTTGCTGAAAAAATTTTCCTGTTAATAAGAAAAATAACAAACCCGCCAACGTATCAAAATAGCCATGTCCCACATCAAAAATTATTTCGTAGGCACTTTGTAAAAACAGCGCAATAATTCCCAAAGTAATGGGCACATCAATATTTAACCTCCTTGTTTTTAATCCATTATAGGCAGAAATATAATAATCTGTGGCTGAATAAAAAACAATGGGCAATATCATTACAAAATTCATGTATCTAAATACTTTTTTATAACGCTCTAACCAAAATTCTTGAATTTCAAAATACTCTGGAAAAGACAGTAACATGATATTTCCAAAAACAAAAGCAGCGATAGACCATTTATAAATAAGAGCATTGGACACTTTTTTTTTGATTCCGATAGATTCTTCTAAACTTATTTGTGGCTCATAACCAATAGAAGCAATAAACGCTACCAATTGTTTTAAACTAATTTCAGATTGTTTATAAGTAACTCTGAGTGTTTTTAGCGGAAAATTAACCAAAGAATTTTTAACACCCGCATTAAATCGGTCTAAATTTTCTAATACCCAAATACAAGAACTACAATGAATATTAGGAATATAAAACTCAACTACACAAATTTGCCCATCGTTAAAAGTCAAAATTTTCTCAACAATTTCGGGCGAATCTAAATAATTATATTTATTTTTGAGCTCTTTTGGAATCATTCCAGGAGCTTGTTGAAAATCGTAATAACAGCTTAGCTCATGCTGGTTTAAAATTTCAAAAACAGTTTTGCAACCATTGCAACAAAAGATTTTTTCTTCTACAATAAATTGCTTTTCAATTGTTTCCAAACCGCAGTGAAAACACTTTTCTTTTTCCATCTAAAAAAAACTTATTAAATTAAATAATATTTTCATAATTATATATGATAAAAGTCATATTTTTTATACTTTTGTGCTACAATTTATACTTCACTATGAATAAATGTGAACACTGTCTTATCAAGGATAAGAATGCTTTGAAGATGCTAACATATGAAGAATTAGAATGCTTTTCAAGACATAAGTCAACTATTTTAGTAAAAAAAGGAGAAAACTTAATGACCGAAGGCAATCCGGTTAATGGTTTTTACTGTGTAAAGAACGGAAAGTTTAAACTTACTAAGTTAAATTCTAACGGCAAAGATCAGATTATAAGCTATATAAAAGAAGGTTATATTGTGGGTCATCGTTCTTTATTATGTGAAGAACCGGCAGGATTAACTGTTACCGCCATTGAAGATTCTTTTGCATGTTTTGTTCCGAAAGAAGATTTAATGTGTACTATTAAGAATAATCCTTCTTTTGCACTAGAATTGTTAAAAAACATCTCACATCAATTAAATGAAGCCAATTGCAGCATTGCTAACATGGCTCAAAAAAATGTTAAACAACGTTTGGCAGAAACTTTACTCTTTCTAGAAGATTTATTTGGCGTAGATAAAAATGACTATATTGATGTTATTTTAACCCGTGAAGAAATTGCCAATACCTTGGGAACTGCTACAGAATCTGTAATTCGTTTACTTTCTGGATTTAAAAATGACAATTTAATTAAATTAAAAGGTAAGAAAATTCTGATTTTAGACAAACAAGCTTTAAAAAATATATCTGAAGGATATTAGATGGCTGTTGGCATTTGGCATTTGGCCGTTGGCTTTTGGCTGTTGGCCGTTGGCTTTTGGCTTTTGGCTGTTGGCTGTTGGCTGTTGGATGTTTAAAGTTTCTTTTGTTTAAAGTTAGTTAGTACCCATTGTAACAACTGCTTACTGCTTTAAGCTTAAAGCATATTGCTTAGTGCTTTCTGCAACTGCTATTGAAAATGCGCAACTACATACTGCAATTGTTTAAAGCAATATGCTTTAAGCTTTCTGCAACTGGCAAATGCTTAAAGCATATTACTTAGAGCTTACTGCATACTAATTGAAGCCGCAACTCTTTTATAAATACCATTTTCTAATTTTTCTCTAATCGATGAAAAAGCGGCAATGGTTTCATCTACATCTTGTAATGTATGAACAGCAGTTGGTATCAATCGGAGTAAAATCATGCCTTTCGGAATTACAGGATACACCACTATGGAACAGAAAATTCTGTAATTTTCTCTTAAATCATGGACCATAGCCATGGCTTCTGGAATTTCACCCTCTAAATAAACTGGAGTTACACAGGTATTGGTAGCACCAATATTAAAGCCCTTTTCTTTTAAACCATTTTGCAATGCATTTACATTTTCCCAAAGTTTATCTTTTAACTCGGGCATGGTTCTAATCATATCTAATCGTTTTAAAGCACCTAAAACCATGGGCATTGGCAGTGATTTTGCAAATATTTGAGAACGCAAATTGTACTGTAAAAACTGAATTACTTCTGCATCTCCAGCCACAAAAGCACCAATTCCGGCCATTGATTTGGCAAAAGTTCCGAAGTAAACATCAATTCCGTCTTGTACACCTTGCTCCTCGCCAGCACCTGCTCCTGTTTTACCTAAAGTTCCGAATCCGTGTGCATCATCAACCAAAATTCTGAAATTATATTTTTCTTTAAAAGCGATGATTTCTTTTAGTTTTCCTTGCTCACCACGCATACCAAAAACACCTTCGGTAATGACTAAAATTCCGCCACCCGTTTCTTCTGCTATTTTAGAAGCCCGTTGTAAATTTTTTTCAAAACTTGCGATGTCGTTGTGTTGGTAAGTAAATCTTTTCCCAGGATGCAAACGCACTCCGTCAATAATACACGCGTGAGAATCAACATCATAAACAATCACATCATTTCTTGTAACCAAAGCATCAATGGTTGAAACCATTCCTTGGTATCCAAAATTGAGTAAATAAGCAGCATCTTTTTGTACAAACGCGGCTAATTCTTGCTCTAATTGTTCGTGGTATTTGGTATGACCAGACATCATTCTGGCACCCATTGGGTAAGCCATTCCGTAATCTGCGGCGGCTTGTGCATCTGCTTTTCTAACTTCTGGATGATTGGCTAAACCCAAATAATCATTAATACTCCAAGTAATTACTTCTTTGCCGTTAAATTGCATTTTATTAGAAATTTCACCTTCTAATTTTGGAAAGATGAAATATCCTTCTGCTTGTTTTGCCCATTTTCCTAAGGGACCTTTATCTTTATAAATTCTGTCGAATAAATCTGTCATATTGCTTTATTTTAAATCTTATACTGTTTTTTTTAATTGCTACAAATAAAGTAAATTTTTATCATTTATAGAGTATTGAGTATTGAGATTTAAGTATTGAGTATTGAGATGTTAAAATGTTGCCGTTGGCGGTAAACTTTAAACAATTGAAGTGAGAGGAGCCTAACTTTTAAAAAATACTATTGCCTAATGCCTAAAACTCACTTCTCAATA
>CAMTWE010000120.1:0-2724 GCA_947085395.1 uncultured Bacteroidota bacterium
AAAAAATATGCTCAATCGATTACGTTGGGAAGTGGTCAATTTTGCACCAATCCCGGACTTATTCTCGCCATTAAAAGTGAATCCTTACATCTTTTTGGACAGATTTTAAGTGATGAAATTCTTAAAATTGAACCTTCTTGTATGTTGCATCCAACAATTGCTGATAATTTTGAAACCAACAAAGCAACAATGAAACAACAAAAAGAGGTTACAACGATTATTTCTTATGATACTGAATTGAAAAGAAATGAAGGAAGGACATTAATTTTAACGGTAAATGGTAACACTTTTTTAAAAAACACCCAACTACATCAGGAAGTGTTCGGGCCTTTTTCCATGCTTGTTCAATGTGATTCTATCGCAGAATTAGAAACAATTATTTCAGAATTAGAAGGACAATTAACAGGGACCATTATGGCAGAAGATGATGAAATTTTACAACATTTTAAGATTGTTGAAGCGCTTCAAAATCGTGTGGGAAGAATGATTTACAATGGCGTTCCAACGGGCGTAGAAGTTTGTCCAGCGATGCAACATGGAGGGCCTTATCCAGCTTCGACTGATAGTCGTTTTACAGCAGTCGGAATTCATGCTATAAAAAGATGGGTGAGACCGTTTACCTATCAAAATTGGCCGAATGAATTATTGCCAAAAGCGCTTCAAGATGAAAATCCGCTTCAAATAAATCGATTGGTTAATAACCAATACACGAAAGAATCAATATAAAAAAACCACGCCAAAAGCGTGGTTAATCTTTTCAAAAATACCTACTTATTTTTTGTTCAATTCAACAAAATACTTGAAAAACAACGGAATAGTTTCAATTCCTTTTAAGAAATTAAAAATACCGAAATGCTCATTTGGTGAGTGAATAGCATCTGAATTCAATCCAAATCCGATTAAAATAGATTTGCTTTTCAATTCTTTTTCAAACAAAGCCACAATAGGAATACTTCCTCCTGAACGAACCGGAATTGGATCAATTCCAAAAGTATCTTTCAGCGCCAATTTAGCTGCCTGATAACCAATACTGGTTGTTGGCGTAACATATCCTTGTCCGCCATGATGTGGTTTTACCAAAACTTTTACACCACTTGGCGCGATACTTTCAAAATGTTTTTTAAACAATTCGGTAATTTCTTCCCAATCTTGGTTAGGAACCAATCGCATAGAAATTTTAGCAAATGCTTTAGAGGCGATGACTGTTTTAGCGCCTTCGCCAGTGTATCCGCCCCAAATTCCGTTTACATCTAGCGTTGGTCTAATAGAAGTTCGTTCGTTCGTTACATAACCTTTTTCGCCATAAATATCATTTAAATCGAGTGTTGCTTTATAATCATCCAAAGAAAATGGTGCTTTTGCCATTTCTGCACGATCTTCAGCCGACATTTCTTCTACTTTATCGTAAAAACCGGGAATGGTAATTCGGTTGTTTTCATCGTGTAAAGAAGCAATCATCTTAGTCAATACATTGATTGGATTCGCCACTGCTCCTCCATACAATCCAGAATGTAAATCACGATTTGGACCTGTAACTTCAACTTCTACATAACTCAACCCGCGTAAACCGGTAGTAATTGAAGGTTGTTGATGAGAAATCATTCCGGTATCAGAAATCAGAATCACATCGTTGGCTAATTTTTCCTGATTGCGTTCTACAAACCAACCCAAACTTTTAGAGCCCACTTCTTCTTCACCTTCAATCATAAATTTGATGTTACAAGGCAAGGCATTGTTTTGGGTCATGTATTCCAACGCTTTTACGTGCATAAACATCTGACCTTTATCATCACTTGATCCACGCGCAAAAATGGCGCCTTCTGGATGAATCGCAGTTTTTTTTATGATGGGTTCAAACGGGCCACTTTCCCATAATTCTAGAGGGTCTGCTGGTTGTACATCATAATGTCCGTAAACTAAAACAGTTGGTAATTTTGAGTCGATGATTTTTTCGCCATAAACAATCGGATAACCCGGCGTTTCGCAAATTTCGGCAAAATCGCAACCGGCTTTTAATAAACTTTCTTTTACCGCATCGGCAGTATTTAACACATCCTGTTTATAAGCAGGATCTGCGCTAATGGATGGCATTTTAAGAAGCGTTATCAACTCATCAATAAAACGTTCTTTATTTTGTGCAACATAATTTCTAATTTGTTCCATTTTTAGTGTCTTTAATTTGTTCAAAAATACGAAAAAAAAAGGTATTTAAGTTGTAGGAGGTTTACAACTATTGTTTATATTTGCAGCCATAATTGCGGGCGTGGTGGAATTGGTAGACACGCTAGACTTAGGATCTAGTGCCGCGAGGTGTGAGAGTTCGAGTCTCTCCGCCCGTACAAAAAAACTTCTCAATTTTGAGGAGTTTTTTTTTGATATCAATTTCATTTATTTTCTATTGATTAACTTTGCGCTTTAAGAACTAAATTATGACCCTAAAAATTCTTTTTTTTGGTATTACTCAAGACTTAGTTGGCAATCATGAATTGGAAATGAATGTTGAAAAACCAATTTCAGTTACGGAACTAAAAGAAATCTTATTTAAACAATTTCCAAATTTACTTCGATTTCCAAATTTTGAAATTGCAGTTAATGAGCAATATGTTGATAAAAATACCGTCCTCAACAATTTAGATGTTGTGGCTATAATTCCGCCAGTTAGTGGTGGTTAAATTGTAAAAAAATGGATAAAAATATCGATATAAAATTAACCAAAGAAAAACT
>CAMTWE010000121.1:0-2620 GCA_947085395.1 uncultured Bacteroidota bacterium
ATATTGCCTTCATTTTTGAGTGTAAACAATCTTATTTCAACAGATTTATCAACAATTCCGTAGGTATTAACAGCATCGGTTATTACAATATTATCATCGCCCACCATTAAAATCCAGTTTTCTTTATTTCTATTTAACACAGATTCAAATCGTTGTTTGGTAATATATCCGCTACTTGGTTTTAAAACCGTAACATTATTAATAGTGCTATTTGTTTTTAATTTCCACGCAATTCTATCTGCTTCATCATTGGTTCCAGGTTTGTTATCACCCACTACCACAACATTTTGACCTCCAAAATTGCGTTTCATAAATTGCAAAATACCATCTTCTAGAAGTTCATCTCTTACACCAGATTTTATCAAATTAGATTCGTTAAATTTGGTGTGTTCTTTAGAATTCATCGGGGCAATTACAAAACCATTATTGATATTCTTAGCCAATTTATAAGCGCTAGACAAAAATAAAGGACCAATAAAAACATCGGTATTAGACAAATTGTTATTTTTAAGAATTTCAATTATTTTATCATCATTATTTTCTGAGTCAAATGATTTTAAATTGATGTTAGCACCATGATTTCTTAAAGAATCTATTGCAACTAAGGCACCTTGATAAAATTCTGTGGTAATATTTAATAGGGAATTACTGTTGTTAAATTGCAAATTTGCGGCGCCAATTTCATTTAATTTAAAAGGAAGCATCATTGCTACATTCACAGTTTTTCCAGATTTAATTGATAAATTTAAAGGCGTTTTAAGTTGTTGTTTTGGAGTTTCTAGAATGTTTTCAGTTTTTTTATCCGTATTATTTTCATTTTTTTTATCAGTCAAAATTTGAAGTTCCATTCCTAATTTTACACCCTCTTTTAAAATTGGGTTTTGAGCAATTAATTCTTCTTCGGTGAGTTGATAACGTTTGGTAAGATTGTAAAAGTTATCGCCTTTTTCTACAGTATGAATAATTTTCTTGGGAGTGATTGCTGCTTTTTTCTCAGTTTGAATTACCTCAACAGCCGTTTTTGGCAATAATATAAATTGCCCATCTTTTAATCCATCAACCAAAATAGGATTTAATTGGATGATTTCTTCCATCGTAATTTGGAATTTTTTTGAAATCCCATAAAGTGTTTCTTTGGACTGAACTTGATATTGAATTGTTTCTAGAATTACTTCCTTCTGTTCAACAACAATTAAAATTACAGTATTTTCTTTGGGTTTTCTATCCACATCCGGATTTAAATCATACAACTCTTTGGGTGATATATTTAAATCTTTAGCGATACTTTTTATGGTTTCACCTTTTTTAACAGTATAAGTAACATACTTTTTTGTTTGCGCATCCATATAAATAGATGTCACTAAAAACAACAATGTTATTAAAAAATATTTCTTCATTTTGCAATTAGTTTTATTTCAATTATTGCTAAAAATACAAATTATTCCCATTCAATGGTAGCTGGTGGTTTTGAACTAATGTCATAAACAACCCTGTTTACTCCTTTTACCTGATTGATGATTTTATTGGATATTTCTTGTAAAAATTCATACGGTAAATTTACCCAATCTGCGGTCATTCCATCGGTTGAGGAAACCGCTCTGAGTGCCACCACTTTTTCATAAGTGCGCTCATCACCCATAACTCCAACTGAATGAATTGGCAATAAAATTGCGCCAGCTTGCCAAACTTCATGGTACAAATTCCATTTTTTCAAACCATCAATAAAAATTGCATCTACTTCTTGCACCATTTTTACATTTTCTGGCGTAATTTCTCCAATAATTCTAATCGCCAAACCTGGGCCTGGAAAAGGATGTCTGCCTAATAATGCGGCATCGAGTCCTAATTTAGCACCTACTCTTCTTACTTCATCTTTAAATAAAGAACGTAATGGCTCAACAATTTTCAGCTTCATAAAATCTGGCAAACCACCTACATTGTGATGCGACTTTATGGTTGCCGATGGACCATTTACCGATATAGACTCAATAACATCTGGATAAATAGTGCCTTGTGCCAACCAACTTACATTTTCTATTAAATGAGCTTCATCATCAAAAACAGTGATAAATTCATTTCCAATTATTTTACGCTTTTCTTCTGGGTCTGTAATTCCAGCCAACTTATTCAAAAAACGTGCCGAAGCATCAACGCCTTTAACATTTAAACCAAGGTGTTTGTATTGCTCTAAAACACTTTCAAATTCATTTTTACGCAACAATCCATTGTTTACAAAAATACAATAGAGGTTTTTGCCAATGGCTTTGTCTAATAAAACTGCAGCAACGGTAGAATCTACGCCGCCAGACAATCCTAAAACAACTTTATCATTACCTATTTCATCTTTTAATTGCTGTATAGTAGTTTCTATAAAAGATTCTGAGGTCCAATCTGGCGTAATTTGTGCAATTTTAATCAAGAAATTACTAAGTAATTGCATGCCATCGGTAGAGTGATAAACTTCTGGATGAAATTGTATGGCAAATGTATTTTCGTTTTCAATTTGATAGGCCGCAAATTCTACATCATGAGTACTGGCGATTTTAACAAAATTATCGGGTAGTTTTTCAATGGTATCGCCATGACTCATCCAAACCTGAGATTTCTCAGAAATTCCTTC
>CAMTWE010000122.1:0-1283 GCA_947085395.1 uncultured Bacteroidota bacterium
ATGGCTGCCCGTGATTTATCGGTGATTAACACTCCGCCACCCAACAGGCATCCTATTGAAACCAATGTCATTCGGATGAATGAAGAAGTGATTAGAGATGCGATTATGTATGAAATATCGCGGGGCGGACAGGTGTTTTTTATCCACAATAGAATTGAAAATATCAAAGAAGTTGCCGGAATGTTACAACGACTCATTCCGGATGCTAAAATTGGCGTGGGTCACGGTCAATTAGATGGTAAAAAATTAGAGCAATTGATGTTCGGTTTTGTCAACAATGAATTTGATGTGTTGGTTTCTACAACAATCGTTGAAAGTGGTTTGGATGTACCCAATGCCAACACCATTTTTATCCATAATGCCCATAATTTTGGTTTGTCAGATTTGCATCAGATGCGCGGTAGGGTTGGTCGCTCTAACAAAAAAGCATTTTGTTATTTGATTACGCCACCATTTCATATGATGACCGATGAAGCGCGTAAAAGAATAAATGCTATTGAAACTTTTACGGATTTGGGCAGCGGAATTCACATCGCTTTAAAAGATTTGGAAATTAGAGGTGCTGGTGATTTGTTGGGCGGTGAACAAAGCGGATTTATCAACGATATCGGTTTTGAAACCTATCAGAAAATATTGAATGAAGCCATTGAGGAGTTGAAAGAAAATGAGTTTAAAGAACTTTATCAAGATTCATCGACTAAAAAAGAAAAATTTGTAAAAGATTTCCAACTCGATGCCGATTTTGAATTGCTCATACCTGATACGTACGTCAATATCGTTACAGAACGCATGAATCTTTATAAAGAATTGGCTGATATAGAAACTGAAGAAAAGCTACTTCAATTTGAAAGCAGATTGATTGATAGATTTGGACCTTTGCCAATTCAAGTAATTGATTTACTTAATAGTGTTCGTCTTAAATGGATGGCTAAAAAACTGGGAATGGAACATTTGGTGCTTAAAAATAACAGGATGATTGGTTATTTTATTGCCAATCAACAATCGGCTTTTTATCAATCGGAAGGTTTTATGAAAATGTTGCAATTGGTACAGCAAAATGCTGCCATTGGAAAATTAAAAGAGAAAGAAACCAAAAACGGACTGCGATTATTGCTTAGCTTTGACGGCGTTCAAAACATCGACAAAGCATTGGCATTACTTGCAAAATTTAACGCCCAATAAATGGAAAAAAATAGTTTTCTCAGACATATTGTTGAACTCAATATTGCGCTTTTATTAATAAGTACTTCGGGTGTTTTGGGCAGGTATATCAATTTAGCGCC
>CAMTWE010000123.1:0-13551 GCA_947085395.1 uncultured Bacteroidota bacterium
ATTCCTTTTACCAAAATGGCAAATAAAGTTAAAACTCCAAAACCAACTAACGGAACCCAATAAGAAACGGTTATGTTAAACATATCGGCTATTTTTCCTTGTAAAGGCGGAATAAAAGCGCCACCAAGTATCATCATAATTAAGAAAGCAGAACCTTGAGAGGTAAATTTACCCAATCCTTGTAAAGCCAAAGAGAAAATTACAGGCCACATTACAGATGCAAATAATCCGCCACTAACAAAAGCAAAAACCGAAATACTACCTGTTGTAAACATTCCGATAAACATGGCGAGCATGCCTAAAATTCCGAAAATCATCAATGTTTTAGCGGGTTTTTCTTGTCCAAGCCAAAAACCAAATATTTGTATCAATATTACGCCACCATAGGGCAATAAGGAAAGTATATTTTCTTTTGAATTTCCTGCAATATAATTTGAGGATAAAATAACCAAGAAAGCTATATATGGAACTAAAATCATGGCAATTCTCTTTGTAGATGAGGTTAAATTAAATGCAGCAATAGCACCTGCCCATCTACCAATCATTAAACTTCCCCAAAACAACGAAATAAGCATCGGAGTTAAACCTGCCCAATGTCCAACAACTATTTTATCAGCTAACATTTTACTGTAATCTACATACGTAGTTGCTGTATTTGTTTCTAAAAATACAGTATAATCTAAATATTTAAGATATTCTCCTAAATTACTTTGGATGGTAACTTCAACCCCAACGTAGGTAAATATGGCAATCATTCCCAATATTAATTGTGGATATTTAAAAGCGCCCCAACCATGGGCATTTTTTTTAGCGCTTGCATTGGAAAACAATAAACCACCTACCAAAGTTCCCATACCAATCAATATCAAATACAAGCCCATTTTACTGTGATGGTCAACATTCTCTCCAGTATATTGATAAAATATCATACCAAGAACCACTACTAAAACAACGGTAATAAAACTAATCATTGCAGTTGCTTTTGTCTCATTTTCTATAGTTGCATCTGCTTTTGCATCGGGTAGTTTTTTAGAAAATTTAAATAAAATGGCAGCAATTAAAAATGCAAATCCAATTATTACATACAACCATTGTACCGTTGATAAATTCAACCCTTTGATTAAACTTTCATCCAATTTAGTGGTGCCAAGAAGTGCTAAAGCAAATATGATGGGTCCAATGGTAGTACCAAATGAGTTGATGCCTCCAGCTAAATTTAAACGATATGAACCAGTGCTTTCATCTCCTAATGATATTGTAAATGGCTGTGCTGCTGTTTGTTGTAATGAAAATCCTAAAGCAATGATAAATAGTGCGGCTAATACAAATCCAAAACTACCAGATGCTAAAGCTGGGTACATTATAAAAGCACCAATTACAGAAAGTAGTAAGCCGTAAACAATTCCGTTTTTTAAGCCCCAAGCGTTTAATAAATCTTTTTTGCCAATTATTGACAAGATAAATAATAAAAAAGCACCAATGTAATAAGCGAAATAAAAGGCAGAATCTATTAACTGACTTTGAAATTGCGATAAATCAAAATATGATTTTGCAAATGGAATAAAAACGCCGTTAGATGCCGCTATAAATCCCCAGAAAAAGAAAACACCAATTAAGGTATAGAGGGCAGGATAGTTTGTAGGTTTTTTAGTACTCATTGGTTTAATAAATAATGGTTTAAATTAAATGATGAAAGTACAATAAATCTTTTACAAAACCATTTGCAAAGTTTTTTTTGAGGGAATATTATTAAATTTTATATTTCTTTCTTTTGTAGTTTTACCACAAAAACCACTAAGAATTACAAAGTTACACAAAGAAAAAACATGAAATTAAGCAACACATTGCTTTCTATTTTTTAAAACTTTGCAAAGACCATAAAAGTAAATAATTTTTTAAATGAAAATGTAACACTATTTTTAGTTGTTTAAAACTGCTGTATATAGCAAAAAAAACCGCCTCAGTTTTGAGACGGTTTATTTATGTTTGTTATTAACTTTTAGGTTTTCTGCTTCTAAAACCTACCCGATTGTTTTCTTTGTTGCCATCACCTTGGTTTCTTTCACTAGAAAACTTAGGTTTATCACTAGAGAATTTAGGTTTGTCGCTATCACTTCTTCTTTCTCTAGAGAAACTTGGTTTGTCACCGCTGCTTCTTCTTTCGCTAGAGAAACTTGGTTTGTCGCTGTCACTTCTTCTTTCTCTAGAAAAACTTGGTTTATCGCCACTACTTCTTCTTTCGCTAGAAAAATTTGGTTTATCGCCTCCGCGACTTCTATCGCCAGAGAAATTGGTTTTATCGCGCAACATTTTTCCGTCTTTTCTGCCTCTATCACCAGATCCGCCTCTGTCACTTCTGCTTTTCTTAGGAGTAGTCGTAATTTCAACACTTATTCTTCTACCATTAAAAGTAGCTTCATTCAGTCTTTTTAAGGTTTCATCGGTATGTTCTTTGTCTGCTTCAAAAAAGGAGAAAGAATCTAAAATATCAATCTGACCAATTTCTAAGTTTTTAGCAATCCCTTGATCGTTGATAACGCCAATTAATTTAGCCGGATTGATATTGTCTTTTTTTCCTAAATTGATGAAATAACGGGTAAAATTTTCGGTAGAAAATTTATCACTTCTACCAGAATCTCTATCTCTATCTCTAGATGAAGTTGTTTTGTTTAAATCTTCTGCATCTTCATAATAACTCAAAAACGAATTAAATTCTATCGATACAAATTTTTTGATTAATTCTTCTCTATCCAAAGAAGCTAATTTTTCGTATATAACATCAAGAAATGCTGCAATTTGATCATCATTAACTTCAACAGCTTTCACTTTATCAATTAATTTAAACAATTGTTTTTCACAAATTTCTTTACCGTGTGGTATTTGTTTTTGCTCAAATTTCTTACCGATAATTCTTTGGATATCTTGTACTTTTCTGCCTTCTTTGATGTTGATAATAGAAACTGAACAGCCTGTTTTACCAGCTCTACCAGTTCTACCACTTCTGTGTGTATAAACTTCACCCTGATCTGGAAGTTTGTAATTAATAACGTGTGTTAAATCATTTACATCCAATCCGCGTGCAGCAACATCAGTAGCAACCAACAATTGTATGGTTTTATTTCTAAATTTTTGCATCACTAAATCACGTTGATTTTGTGATAAATCACCGTGTAAAGAATCGGCGCTATAACCATCTCCAATTAATAAATCAGCAATATTTTGAGTTTCCATTCTGGTTCTACAGAAAATAATTCCATAAATATCTGGATTCACATCGGCAATTCTTTTAAGTGCGGCATACCTATTTTTTTCAGCAACCACATAATATTCATGATTAACATTGGCAGTACCAACATTAACTTTTCCTGCGCTAATTTCTATTGGGTTATCCATATAATTCTTAGCAATGTTGTGCACTTCTTGCGGAAATGTTGCTGAGAATAATAAAGTTTGTTTGCTTTTTGGTGTTTCTTCTAAAATACGGTCTAATTCATCTTTGAATCCCATATTTAACATTTCATCTGCTTCATCTAAAACAAGCCACTTAATTTGAGACAAATCAATTTGTTTTCTTTTAATTAAATCAACAGTTCTACCTGGAGTTCCAACTAAAATTTGAGCGCCTCTTTTAAGACCTCTAATTTGAGTGTCAATACTGGCGCCACCATAAATGGTTAATGCTCTAAAATTTGGTAAATATTTAGCGTATTCTTCAACATTTTTGGTAATTTGAATCGCTAATTCTCGTGTAGGAGCTAAAATAATAGCTTGTGTTTTTATATTTTGTAAATCAATATTTTGCAATATTGGTAAACTAAATGCGGCAGTTTTTCCGGTGCCGGTCTGTGCAAATGCTTTTAAATCTTGATTAGATTCTAAAAGTTGCGGAATTGCTTTCTCCTGAATAGGTGTTGGACTAACATATCCTAATTCAGCTAAAGCTCTTAAAATTTCTGGTTTGAGTGAAAACTCTGTAAAATTGATCATGTATAATTAATAGATTAACAAATACTTAAGTAAAAATAACTTTATCGTTATAAAGTTTGCAAATTTACGGTTTATTTTCTTAAATAGCGTGGTAATATTAGTATTTTTCTAAATCTGCTATTTGATGATTGAAATGTTTGGAGGCCAAAAACGTAAAACTGTTTTCAACAATTCTGTCTTTATTGATAAGAATTGCTCTTGGAAAATTACTATTGATGTGTTTTTTACCTAAACTATTATTGGGTAGAAAAAATTGATTTTTTAAAGGAAAATTAACTGATTTCTCTATTGATTTTTGGCTATTATCTGTATTGATTCCTATAAAAAGAATCGATGGAAATTGGGTCTCTAAATAATGAATTCTAGAAATTAAATATTCAACAGACATAGAATTTGTAGACCAAAAGTAAATTACGGTGTTCCTATTTTTTATGAAATTATAGATATTAAATTGTTGATTCTTACTATTAATAAGTGTAAAATCATCCAATATTTTTTTATTTGTCAATGAATTTGAATCATTATTTAATTTTAGAATTTTTTCTTTGTCAACCTTGTTATTAGAAGTTTTATTGTAAAATGCTAAAGCAGAATTTTCAAACATACAAGGTGTATTGTTAAGAAAACTCTCTACCAAAGTTTGTTTTAACATCAAATTTTTGATGGTTTCATTTTTAAATTCTTTATCAATTAATTGCAGTGCAATAAACGAAAAACGCTGACTTAAGCTGTCTTTTTCTTTTATTTTTGATGCTTTATAATAAATAAAACTGTTTAGATAATTTTGATAAGGATGGAAATAAATTAAAGTACTATCATTCAAATTTATTTGCTTGCGATACTGGTAAAAATCTTCCTCAACCTCTGGATAATCTGGTAAGTTTAATAACATTTTATGTCCGTATGTAAAATTTTCTTTTTTACGATAAGTTGGTAAATAAATGCTTGCTTTGGCTAAATTTAAAAAACCTTCAGAAATATTTTGATTGTTTTTTTTGAATTTTGATAATAAATTTTCTTTTGATAAAATGGTTGAATCTACTTTTTTGCTAAATTCTTTTGAGTCAAAATAATAAAATGGATAAAAATTCTTTTCTTCTAATTCATTAATCAAATATAAATTGATTAAAAAATTGTTTTTTTCTGCGCCTTTTCCTGTAAAGACAATAGACTCATCAAAATCCCAAGTATTGAGTTTAACTAAAATACTATCAGTTGGTTCTATGTGAATGTATTGAAATTCATTGCCGTGTTTAAAATGAAAAAGACCTTCTTTTTCTAAAATAAATTTCATCAAAAATTTATTTTCACTATCTAATAAAGAAGAATCTATTGCAATTCCATCTTTAATTAAATAAATATAATCTACTTTAGGGTTTACTATTTGTCCGCCAAAATAGGTATATGAATCTTTATTAGCGGTTTGCTTACAACTATAAAAAATAATCAAAATTAAAACAACCCAATATTTTATCATTATCACAATAAATTATCCAAAATTTTTCAAAAAACAAAGATACAATACTCCAAATCTATTGTTGTTAAGTTGCTGTTAAAATGAAATTCTATTATCAATCCTTTAAAATCAATGAATATTACGATTGAATTTCCGTAAAAAATTAAAAATTAAAATTTGTACCTTTGCAAAAAATTTAAAAAAATATTCATGTTAAGTGTTTCAAATTTATCGCTCCAATTCGGCAAAAGAATTTTGTTTGATGATGTAAATGTAAAATTTACCAAAGGAAATTGTTACGGAATTATTGGCGCCAATGGATCTGGTAAATCTACCTTTCTAAAAATTATTTCAGGTGATAAAACACCTACAACCGGTCAAGTTCACCTAGAAACAGGTAAAAGAATGTCTGTACTAAAACAAGAACATGCTGCTTTTGATAATTATCAAGTTTTAGAAACTGTAATTATTGGAAATAAAAAATTATATGAGCTTAAAAATCAGTTAGATACAATATATGCCAAACCAGATTTTAATGAAGAAGATGGTATAAAAGCTGCAGATCTTGGTTTGTTATTTGAAGAAATGGGAGGGTGGAATGCAGAAAGTAATGCAGCTTCATTGTTGTCTTCTTTAGGAATAAAAGATGATATGCACTACACTTTAATGGGCGATATTGATGGTAAATCTAAAGTGCGTGTGCTTTTAGCACAAGCATTATTTGGAAATCCTGATGTGTTAATTATGGATGAGCCAACCAATGACCTCGATTTTGAAACCATTGCTTGGTTAGAAAATTTTATAGCCAATTATGACAATACTGTAATTGTGGTATCGCATGACCGTCACTTTTTAGATTCGGTTTGTACCCATATTTCTGATATTGATTTCGGTAAAATAAATCACTTTTCTGGTAACTATACTTTTTGGTATGAATCTAGTCAGTTAGCTGCCAGACAACGTGCGCAACAAAATAAAAAATCTGACGAAAAGCGTAAAGAATTAGAAGAATTTATTAGACGATTTTCTGCCAACGTTGCAAAATCTAAACAAGCAACCAGTAGAAAAAAGATGTTAGAGAAACTTAATATTGATGAAATTAAACCATCTAGCAGAAGATATCCAGCGCTTATTTTTGATAAAGAGCGCGAAGCAGGTGATCAAATTCTGAACATTGAAAATCTGTCAAAAACAATGGATGGTGAAGTAATGTTTTCTAATGTAAATTTTAACCTTAAAAAAGACGATAAAGTAGCACTCATCTCTAAAAATTCTAGAGCCGTTACCGCTTTTTATGAAATTTTAAATGGTTTGCAAAAAGCTGATGAAGGTACTGTACAATGGGGAATTACCACTTCTCAATCTTATTTACCACTAGACAATGCGCCATTTTTTAATAATAATTTATCTTTGGTAGATTGGTTGCGCCAGTGGGCAACAACCGAAGAAGAACGCGAAGAAGTTTATATCCGTGGTTTTCTAGGAAAAATGTTATTCAGTGGTGAAGAAGCACTAAAGCAAAGCAATGTACTTTCTGGAGGTGAAAAAGTGCGCTGCATGATTTCTAGAATGATGATGACCAGAGCCAATGTGCTTTTGTTAGATGAACCAACAAATCACTTAGATTTAGAGTCTATACAAGCGTTTAACAATTCATTGGCAAATTTTAAAGGAACCGTAATTTTTACAACGCATGATCATGAATTTGCGCAAACAGTTGCCAATCGGATTATTGAATTAACGCCAAAAGGAATTATTGATAGACATATGTCTTTTGATGAATATCTAGATGATAAGAAAATAAAAGAATTAAGAACAGAAATGTATATTTTATAAAAAAAGGAAGCGATTGCTTCCTTTTTTTTTAATTACTTTTTAACCGTTCTCCGTGTTTTTTTCGATATTCTTGTAATATTTTTTTATTAAATTCAATTTCAGCTATTTGTAATTTAATTAATTTTTTAGCACTGATAATTGGTTTTAATTTTTGATACATTTCATTTTTATTTGCCACAATTTCATTTTCAATATCCAGTAGTTTTTTAAGTATAATTTCTGCATCTTGGTCAGTTACAGCATCTATTCCTCCACTTGATTTAACTTGATGACGCAATTTTCTTGTCTCATTAAATCTAAGATTAAATTCTTTTGAGGAATAAAGATTATAAACTGGCCAAAATTTTTCTGCATCAGTAGGCGTTAATACTAATTGCTCAGTTATAAAAACTACTTTTAGTGCTCTAATGTTTTCATTTTGAGTATTTTGAGCATGGCTGTAAAAAAGCTGAAAAATAAAAATGAACGTTAAAAAAGGTAATTTTAGTTTCATAATATTTTTAAATTTTAGTTTATTATTCATATAACAATTGGTCAATATTTTCATGATTTAGGAAATTTTCTAATTCAACTTCATTAATTGTAGCGTTTAATAGGTTTGCCTGCAATTTTTCATCTTTATAAACCGATGCAATTTGATTGGCATCCAAATCTAAATAATCATCATTTATCCATGTTTCAATTTCAGAAATTTTTAAAGAATCAAATGATAAATTATTGGATGATTGCATCGGATTGAAAATAAAAAACAATGCCAAAGAAGCAGCAACTGCAATAGTGGTTGATATTTTAAATATTCTAGAACCTAAAGAAATAACTTTTACTTCTTTAAGTATAATTGGTTGCTGTAGTTTTGACAAAACTTTTTGTTCAAAATTGTCAAAGTAATTATCAGGTACTTTTAGCGTGTTTTTTATTTGTTGATTATTTTTCAAAGCATCAACTATAGAATCTTCAAAATTTTCAAAATAATTTTCTGTTACTTTAAACGGATTTGTAGCGCCTGTTTTAGATTTTAACTTAGTTTCTAAAAGCGCTGCTAAAACTCCATTTTCTATATGATCCAATGCTCCATCAGGTAATATAAAACCAGTTGACTTTAATTTTAAAGCAGTTAATTTGGGAGCTATATTTTTCATTGCTTCTCTTTTCATTCTTTTTAGACACTTTTTTTCTTAAAAAGTTTAATGTGAGCTAATTATTTCTTCAATTTTTTTAACAGCATGAAAATAGGATGCTTTTAATGCACCTACCGATGTCTCTAAAATTTCAGACATTTCGGTATATTTCATCTCATCAAAATATTTCATTTTAAATACCAATTGCTGTTTTTGTGGCAAGGTAGCTACTGCTTTTTGAAGCATTAACTGTATTTCATCTCCTTCAAATAATGGGTCATTGTATAAATTATGCGCCATTTTCTCCTGTAAATCTGCAATATCTAAATGATTTTCTTTGGCTCTTTTATTGATAAAAGTGATAGACTCATTGGTCGCAATTCTGTAAATCCACGAATAAAGTTTGCTTTCTTCTTTAAATGAATCAATATTTCTATACACTTTTATAAAAGTATTTTGCAAAACATCGTCGGCATCATCATGATTTAAAACAATTCTACGGATATGCCAATAAAGCCGTACTTTATACAAACCCATCAACTCCAAAAACGCACGTTCTTGCGTTAAAGGATTTTTAAGATTGATAATTAAAGTTTCTTCTTTGTTCACAATAGATTTGATAATGTTGTTAGACCTTGAAAAGATAGGAAGGTTTAAACTGATTTCAAAAGGTATTCTGATAAAAGTTTTAACGGACTGATTCAAATTTTCTTCACAAAAAAAGGAGCTGCCAAAAACGAGGCCACTGAAAAAGCTCATCTAAATTAAGCAAGGTCTATGAAAGCGATTAAGTTTAAAGGTAACTTTAACTTAGTCGCTTTTTTATTTCTGTATCTCTAAATATGTTCTTTTTGCCAATACTATTCAAAAATGGTTGTATGGCAAAGATTTCTGATTGTTTTTATGCGTTTTTTAATTTTTACATACTCAATTTAATGATTCTCTTGAGATTTACAGCAAAAATTGCCTTTGCACTTTGTATCTGCATATTGTTTATGCCGTATGATATTGCGCGTCCATAACCATGTACATTTTTTAACTCGCCATTTTTCGCTTCTATTTTGTAGCGATGTTTCGCCTTATCTTTGAAGTATTCTGTTTCTTGAAAAACAATTTGTTCTTTGTGAAGGTCTGATTTTATGGATACAGAGTAGGTTTTTGTCTTTGATCCCTCCTTATAACAACCATTTCTAAGAGGACAAGTTTTACAATTTTCCATTAGAATTCCAAATCTAGATTTTAGATAAATCTTTTTCAAAAATTTTCTATCATATTTTGTAATTTTTAAGTCGAATTATATGGTGATACTAAAGAAATTCTGCTAAAATATATTCTTTAATGCTACCTTTGTTGTTATATATTTAAAGCCATGAAATCCATTGAAGCCCTTCTAAATCATAGATCTATCAGAAAATACAAAACAACACCCATTGAAGATAATGTATTAGATTTAGTATTAGAATGTGCATTTAGAGCATCAACAACAGGTAATATGCAGGTTTATAGTATTGTAGTTACCAAAGAGGAGGAAAAGAAAAGGCAATTAGCACCCCTTCATTTCAATCAACCTATGGTAATGCAAGCTCCTGTAATGTTGACATTTTGTGCCGATTTTAATAGGTTTAACAAATGGTGTGAACTTAATAATGCAAACCCTGGATATGACAATTTTTTATCTTTTATGACTGCTGCAATTGATGCTTTGTTAGCTGCTCAAAACGCTTGTATTGGTGCAGAATCTCAAGGATTGGGAATTTGTTATTTGGGTACCACTTTGTACAATGCAGAAAAAATAATGGAAGTGCTGAAATTGCCAAAAGGAGTGATTCCAATTACCGCAATTACACTTGGATATCCAGCAGAAATACCCGAATTGGCAGATAGATTACCCGCAAAAGGTATAGTACATTTTGAAGAATATACTGATTTTACATCCGAAGAAATCAAGAGTATTTATGCTGCAAAAGAAGAAATGGCGTTCTATAAAAACCTTGTACTTGAAAACAAGGTAGAAAATTTAGCGCAGGTTTTTACTCAAAAAAGATATACCAAAGAAACAAACATCCATTTTTCTAAGACTTTACTCGATTTATTACACAAACACGGATTTATGAACCATTAATTTTGTTTATTAAATCTAAATCTTAACTATTGAGTTAGATATAAAAACAAAAAACCATTGATTTTTCAATGGTTTTTTGTTTTTAACACATCATTTTAAAATATGCTAAGAAGTTTTAAAGTTCCATATTTGTCCAATTGTTTTGCCTCCTTTATTATCTTTTACATCAATTCTCCAATAATAATTGGTGTTGGCAATTAAATTAACCGTATAAGTTTTTAGAGTTTGATTGCCAATTAAAAGTGGAGGAGAAGTAGCCGTTCCGAAATAAATATCATAGGTTAATGGGTCATTATCAACATCAGAAGCAGTCCATTCTAGAATCGTTGTTGTACCGCTAACTGTACTGTTTAAAGTTGGTTTTACAATTCCGGCAGCAAAAGGAACATAGTTAATGATTCCTACACCTTCTGTAAAAAAACTCCAATTGGCAGTAAAATCGCTAGATTTACCTTTGCTGTCAGTTGCTCTCACTCGCCAATAATAGGCAACTCCTTTTTCTAAAGAAATTATGGTATTGAGAGCAGCAGTTGTTTTTTGCTCCACAATTTGTGTAAACATATTGTCTTTTGCAATTACAATTTCATAATTGATATTATCTCCTTCTGGATCTACAGATCCGGTCCAAGAAAACTCTAGTGTATTTTGAACACATAATAAACTATTGGTTGGATATACCAATGTTGGAGTTGTAGGCGCTTTGTTTTCTTTTGGTGGTGTAGGTTCATCACTTCCGCCACCGCCACATGAAATAAAAACGAATCCGATAAGTGATGCTATAAACTTTTTCATTTTTTAATCACTTTAAAAGTTAAGGGTGAATCTAATTGTAATTTTAGGATGTACAAACCGGATGTTAAATCTTCTAAAGAAATTTTTAGAAATTGATTGATAATCGGAAATTCACGATCAATCATTAATTTTCCGGTAAAATTATACAGTTGAATTCTGTGTGTATTTTGATGCAAATAATCTGGAATAAATAAGCTGATATAATCGGTTGCTGGATTTGGAAATATCAAGATATCCTTTAAAAAATCAATTTGCTGACTTATTTTTCCTTCACAACTGATACTCGATTTAACTTCAACAAAATCACCATTTTTGATGTTTATTTGCATCGATGTTTCCATCGTTTCTAAAACCGATTTCCCATTAACTTCAACTATAAAAGGCGCTGTGCCACTATCAATTGTAATGTTTACAGTTGTTTTATTTCCGATAGCTTCAAAAGCAGTTCTGCCACTTAAACCGGGCGGATTGGTAACCACAAACTCAAAACATTGGGTATAATTATTTTGAGCGGGTATTTTGATGCAAATTGGATAGGTTTTTGGCGATAAATTGGAAACCGTTAAAGTGGTTGTAAAAGGATAATCTACTCCATTTACAGTGGCAATATAGCTGTGACTATCTGTTGCTGTAATTTTTAATATTCCATTATTTTTTCCGGCACAAGTTGGGTTGGTAACTTCCAATCTAAAATTGGTGCTTGCTAAACTAAAAATTGGACAACCGCTTGTATTTACTGGAGTTCCGACTAATGTATTCGGACATAAATCAATCGCATCATTTACGCCATCTCCATCGCTGTCATCTGAAGCGGTTCCTCCTAATGGGTCGGTTAATTTTACGGTTGAATATAAGCGGTATTCGCCTGCTTTTAAATCGATGGTAGCAGTAGTACTGGTAACCGTTCTTATTTCGCCTGTAAAATATTCGTACCAAATTCCTGTTTTGGTAAACTGTGGATTGATGGATTTTGTAGTTACATCAAAATTACCTACCACCACCACATCCATCGTGGCGTGTCTTAACTGAATAGATTTGGTTAAAGTAGCAACATTTAACGTAAAATCATTGGTTTGAAAAACAGGTAATTGCTGTCTAAAAGCATTTAAAGTAGCCCAAGTACTGTAAACATGTTTGCGATTTACCTCATTCAAATAATCCCAACGAATTGGTTTTCTAGACAATCTACAATTGTTGTTAATGGTTCCATCGGTACATCTATTGATAGAAAAATCATAACCCAACTCACCAAATTGCCAAATCATTTTGGGTCCGGGAATTGTCAGAAAAAACATTCCGGCTAAAGATTGTCGCGCTAAAGCTGTTTTTAAATCTCGAACATTATAAGTCGGACTTTGAGTGGTATTCCCAAAATTAAGATTTCTGTACATCATGCGTTCTTCATCATGACTTTCCATATATCCAATAACATTGGGCTGGTTCCAACCTCTTGCCTTATGAGAAATCCATGAAATATCTGTTCCAGAAGCAATACCCATACTATTTTGTGAGTAGCTGTTGTTCATATTTCCCCACATCATAATTCCATAATCGGCTAATTCCTTTTCTTCTGGATTGTCTGATAAATGTTCAAAAACAACATAAGGTTTGTTGGCAATATTGTGATTCCAAACATGGTCTGCATAATTTTTTAAAATGGCAATTCTGGGCGCGTCATAAGCACTTCCCCAGTTGTTAGTTCCGTAAAATAAAGTGTTTGTCATGCCTTTGGTAAAATCAAATCGAAATCCGTCAATTTTATATTCTGTCATCCAATAGCTTAAAACATCTTTAAAAAATGCTTTGGTATAAGTTGATTCATGGTTAAAATCGTAGCCCCAATGCGCACTGGTATTATCTACAAAATTTGAATTTTGATTGTAATACGGGCTATTAGCTGCTGGTTTATTGGTGGTAGCATCCCAATACATTTGTAGTAAAGGCGATTGTCCATAAGAGTGATTGAAAACAATATCCGCCAAAACTGCGATACCTCTTTTGTGACACTCATCAACAAATTTTTTAAAATCGTTTTTAGTGCCGTAAGCTTTATCCAAAGCCATATATAATGCCGGATTGTAGCCCCAACTATCGGCGCCTTCAAACTCGTTTATCGGCATTAATTCGATGGCGTTAACACCTAATTTTTTTAAATAATCTAACTTGGTGATGGCTTCATTAAACGATTCAGTTTCTGTAAAATCACGAAAAAACAATTCGTAAATCACTAAATTATTTTG
>CAMTWE010000124.1:0-2315 GCA_947085395.1 uncultured Bacteroidota bacterium
CAGTGTAAATGGAAAAATAATTCCTCAAAACATCTCAAAAAACGAAATTAAAACAATACCATGGAGCACTCTTAAGGCCTATTACGACTTTAATGCTTTCTATGGAACAACTGTTGAAGGTCTTACTAATGATCGTAATTTCTTACGCATTCGTTATTTAGCAAAAGACAAAACTGTAGTTGAAACACAAACTGCGCCCTTACCATACGAAACTATTGCAGACGGAGCTTGGTCTAATGCAGCTGTATGGAAAAATGGAAGTATCCAAAAAATACCAAATGATAATTCAATCATTGCTGGAAATCCACAATTAACAGTCAATGGAAATATTGTAAAAATCAATCACAATATAACCTCAATAGGAAATATAACGCTTTTAGGTCTTTTTGTTGATGGTGTTAATACGAGTAATTATAAAGCATTATCAGCAGAAAATGATAGTAAAGTAGAAGTTTCTCATTATTTAAAACTAGATGGATTAATTGATTTAAAAGGAAAATCACAATTAATACAAACTTTAAATAGCGAACTCGATGCCAGTAGTAAAGGATTTATTAAAAGAAGTCAACAAGGCACTGGAAACATGTATAACTACAATTACTGGTCATCACCTGTAGGTCCTATAAATGCATCAACTAATAATAACAATTACACACTAAGCGGTGTATTTAAAGATGGAACAAACAGCTCATCACCTCAAGATATCTCTTGGGTAAGCGGTTATAATGGAAGCACTAGTACTCCTATTAAATTAGCGCGTTATTGGTTATGGAAATTTGAAAACGGAAGTCAATATGCCAATTGGGTACAATTTAATGAAAACGGAGCGCTACGTCCGTCACAAGGATTTACGCTTAAAGGAAACGGAGCTGTAGGATCTACTCAAAATTATACCTTTGTTGGAAAACCTTTTAACGGACCTATAAGTGGCAACGCTGTTTTAGCTAACAACTTATATTTAGTTGGAAATCCTTATCCTTCTGCTATTGATGCTTTTCAATTTATTAATGATAACATTAATGTAATTGAAGGTACCATTTATATATGGGAACATTCTCCTACTAATAATACCCATAACTTAGGCGGTTATACTGGTGGATATTCTACAATTACACTAACAGGAGGCACAGGGCCTGTTGCGCCTGCAGGAATTAAAGGACTTGGTAATAGTGCTAAAATTCCTAAACAATACATTCCGATTGGACAAGCATTTTTTGTAGGCGGAAAAGCTGGATTAGGAAGTGCAACTTCTATTATTTTTAACAATGGACAACGCTTCTTCGTAAAAGAAGATGCTGTAGACGATGTTGGAACTGCCATTTCAAATACCTTAATCCGAAATACGGGAAAAATAAATAAAACCTCTCAATTAAGTAGATTTGAAGACAACGCTAATTATCCTTTATATAATGATTATTTTACTAAAATTAGATTAGGAGTTATCACGCCTAATAACAATTATCGCGAATTGTTAATTGGATTTTTAGAATATGAAGCTACAGAAGGTGTCGATAAAGGATATGATGGAAAACAAATAGATACCCAAACAAATGACGCTTATTTTGTAATCGAAAATAATCCTTATAACATCCAAGGAGTAGGTTATTTTGATGCTTCAAAATCATATGCATTAGGTTTAAAAACAGCTATTACAGGTATCACAAAAATTAAAATTGATGCTGTAGAATTCTTAAATACTGATCAAAAAGTTTATATCCATGATAATGAAACCAATATCTATCATGATATTACTTCAGCACCTGTTGAATTTAATTTACCTATTGGTGTTTACAACGATCGATTTAAATTAACATTTAATGATGGTACAGTTCAAAAAACATTGAGTGAAAAAGAATTTATATCTGAAAGTTTATTGAATGTTTATTTAAATAATGCTGAAAACAAATTGCAAGTTAAAAAAGCACCTACTATTGAACTTAAAAAAGTTGAAATTTATAACATACTTGGACAAGTTATTAGTTCCATCAGTAAATTCAATACAGGAGATCATTTTTCGATAGATTTTCCTTCCAATACCGCAACTGGTGTTTATTTAGTGAAGGTCTTAACAAACGAAGGGCTCCTCACTAAAAAAGTGTTGAAAAACTAACATACAAACCCCGCTTTTAGCGGGGTTTTTTTTGCACTTTTTTACCTAATATCAGCGAGTTAACTGGCTCTTTTTTCCAAATACTAACTTAACTATACCGTTTATTCTTAATTTCTATCCAACGGCAAAGTTGCTAAAAAATATTCCAGCAATGTATTATCTTTACTTTGGATTATACCCCCATTAGTCTATATTATAACCCTAA
>CAMTWE010000125.1:0-1322 GCA_947085395.1 uncultured Bacteroidota bacterium
AAAGCACCTTTTTTTGGTGCTTTTTTTATTGGGGTAGATTGAAAAAGTAACGATTTGCGGTATGAAACGTATGGAATAGCGGGCTGTGTTTGTATCCAGCATTGTAAAAATTTGATGCATGGCAGTATGCTCGAATAACCATTTCACCCCAAATGTTTTATGACCGCATGTTGTAGCACGTTTCTGTATTTATTATTTATAAGACCTTCCTCTCTTGCTGAATTTCTTTTCTTCGATTATTGAAGTGCCAAATAAAGTAGGGTATTGCCACAATCAGATTTAGCAGTCCCCAATAATGTACGACAGTTTCATTATAAAATCGAGTAGAATCCATAATCGGAGTAAATATGTCATAAGTTGCTCGAATAAGCATGTGTATTGCTAAAGTGTAAATTCGTGCAGTAACATAAAGTTCGGGGCGTTTCTTTATCAGAGGATAAAGCTCTGCTGCCAACAAAATACTTAACGAACTAGCTGCAAAACTAGGATTTTCAGCATAAACAAAGGCTATGTTCCAAGTGGTATATAAAAAATTCCACATATGGTGCGTATAGGCTAAAATATCTCCTGGTTCCTCTTTCGATATCTCCCATCCGTTGGCCTTTTTACCTATGTATTTAAATAGTGGCATAGTGAGAATCAGAATAACACCAACACTTGCATTGAGGTAGTTTTCCAGTGCAAAATCTTTTAATGTTGCTTCTAGAATGTTTAATCCAAGTACGCCATATAAGGACCAGAGCACCCAGTCTTTTCTATACACTTTCCACCAACCACTGAGTTGATCGAAATTGGCAATTCTGGCCGGACCAACGATCAAGGCTGTAGGAAGAAGAACAGAAATAACCTTTACCCATCTAAACCATCCATCTAATTGCGCGAACCATAGAGGAAATGTAAGTAGTGATAAAATCCAGAAAACAGCTGCGAATTTTCGATATTTACGCATTACCTCCACCAGGAGCATTAAAAGAATAATGTAGGTCAACATAGATACTACATATTGCCAAATTGGAATTTCTAAGTGATTCATAATTTTTAATATTTTATAGTAGATATGTATGGATTTTAATCATATGCTACAACGGTTGCGTATTATGATTTGTGCGACTGAAAAATCGGAGATTTTTCCGCCGAAGCAATATTATTATTGAATGTTAGTCGGTTTGTACTAAATCCGATTAGAGCATAAATTTTATACAATGTTGCCTAATGTGGCATTTTATTCCAATTTTTTAATCATTCTAATTTTACTCAAGTTGTCCTTTTACTCAATTTTTCAATAATTTGAGAATTTGTCAAACAACTTTTTACGCTCGGCT
>CAMTWE010000126.1:0-11734 GCA_947085395.1 uncultured Bacteroidota bacterium
GATGTTAGAAATTGTTTTGCAACCGATGATTTTGCGTATATAGCAACATCTAAAGGATTGAATATTATTGATTTAAAATCTAAAAAAAACACTTTTGATGTACCAACAGTGCATATCAATGAAATTATTTTAAACAATAAAGAGATTTCTTTGGATAATCATCAAAAATTTTCTAGTAATAACAATAATATACAGTTTAATTATTCTGGTATTTCTTTTAAAAGTATAGGCAATATCAGTTTTAAATATCGATTAATTGGTTTGGAAAATGAGTGGATTTTAACTAAAAACAATTCGGTTCGTTATGCTGCACTTCCTTTTGGAAAATTCACATTTCAGTTAAAATCTATCACTAAAAACGGCATTGAAAGTGATGATATATATCAATATCATTTTGAGATTAATAGACCTTTTTACCACACTTGGTTATTTAGAATTTTTGCAGTTTTAGTTATTTTAGGTGGTTTTTATGGTATATATCGTTTTAAAATTTATCAACTTAAGAAAGAAAAAGAAATAGATGAAAAAATAAGTAACCTTCGTTTTAAGGCCTTAAATGCGCAAATGAATCCACATTTTATCAATAATTTATTAACCATGATTATTGAATTAATTGCAAAAGGCGAAAAACAAAAAGCGCTTAAAAATTTATTTACATTTTCACATTTGGTTAATTTAGTATTACAATCAACCAAAACAAATTTAATTACTTTACAACAAGAATTGAGTTTTCTTCAATATTTTATTGATTTAAACTCCCTTAAATATCAAAATGATTTGGTTTTAAACATTGTTTTAAACGATATAAATGAAGAAGATTTAGAAGCTATTAAAATTCCGCCAATGATTTTACAACCCATTGTAGAAAATTGTATCAGACATGGTTTAGAATCAGACCATCCAAATCCGACCATTAATTTAGATTTGATTATTCAAAATGATGAATTTCTAATTTGTACCATTACCGATAATGGTAAAGGAATTACCGCCACTGAAAGTCAATCTAAAGTAGGTGGAATTTCACTTCATAATATTGATGAACGTTTGATGTTGATGAATGATAAAAAAAGTGCTGATTGTTTTGTTACGATGATTAATTTATCGGATGAATTTCCTAATTTAGCGGGAACAAAAATAGAATTACGCATCCCGCTTATCTATTTATAATTAAAAGGGAATAGCGAAAAGGGAATAGCGAAAAGGGAAAAGGGGATAATTGACCCTTCAACAAGCTCAGGGCAGGAAAATGAAATTGAAAAGTTAAAAAAAGGAGTTTGAAATCTCAATTCTCAATACTAAATACTAAATACTCAAATCTATATTATATGATTAAAGCAATTATTATTGAAGACGAAATTCATGCGTTTAATCATCTTAATAATATAATATACACCCATTTTGCGGAACAAATCAAGATTATTGGTACCGCCGATAGTGTTAAGGGAGGTATCGAATTGATAGAGGAAAACAATCCAGAATTGGTTTTTTTAGATATCCAAATTAATGGCGGAACTGGTTTTGATGTCTTAGATTATTTCGGTAAAAATACTGATTTTGAAATCATATTCACTACCGGATTACTAGACTATAAAGGAAAAGCGATGGATTATTTCGCTTTCTATTATTTGAATAAACCGATACGAGAAACTCAATTATTAGAGGTTATTAACAAGTATTTAAGCAGAAAAACGCGGTTTAATTTAGTCAACTATTTGGCTTATAAGCATCAAATAGAAAATCAAAATAACACCATTGCCTTGCCAACTGGAGGAGGCGATATTAAAGTTATTAAGTTAGATGATATCACTTTTTGTCAAGCCGATGGCTCTTATACCACTTTTCATACCGTAGATTTAAAAGAATACATCACCTCTCATAATTTGGCAAAATTTGAGAATTTATTTTCAGATTCCAGTTTTAGCAGAGTACATCGTTCTACTTTATTAAATTTAAAACATGTAAAAGAATATTCTCATATTGACGGAAAAGTCATACTTGTAAACGGAAAAAAAGTAGAAGTTTCTACCAGAAATAAAAGCGGGTTTTTGAAAATGATGAAACTCATGAACTTTTCTTTGGATTAGTTTTGTTGCTTTTTTTGATGAAACCAACATCCAATTATTGCTAATAATCCCAATAAACCTAATGAAATAAACGTTAAAATACTTCCTTTTTTAATTACCGTGGGCTCAAACTTAAACTCAATTTGATGATTTCCAGCTTCAACTTTCATTGCTCTTAACACATAATTAGCCCTAATATGCGGTGTTAATTTACCATCAACATAAGCATTCCAACCATGTTTATAATATATTTCAGAAAAAACTACTTGCTGTTCGGTATTGCTTTTAAATTGATATTTTAAATAATTTGGCTGATATATTACCAATTCAATACTGGCTGAAGAATCTTTTTCAACTGTATTTACTTGTAAATTTTTCACATCTTCTTGACTAACAACTGCCGTGGTTTTGGTATTCATTTTATTCAAGGCCAATATTTCTTGATTGGCATTTTGAACCACTATCAAAGAATCAACAAACCAAGCATTTCCATTGATTGCTGAATTTACCAACAATTGATTTTCATTAGATTCATCAGGAAAAATAATATACTTTGTATTTAACATATTCAATACTTCCTCATTATTTTTAGCGATATGGAAATCAAATAATTCTTGGTATCGTCCAGGTTTTGCAGCGTGATAACCACCAATTGATTTGTGAAAATAAGAAGTACTGCCATCATTCATCGGACTTACCGCAAAATTAGCAACCCTATAATGCGATTTATCTTTCAAAATTTCTGTATCTATTGACGATGGCTGAAAAGGTTTTTCAACTTTTTTGGCAATCATAAAACTATCCTGATTCACATAATTTTTATCGATACCAATTAAATCAACCAAAATCAACACCATAAAAATGGCCAATACCCAATCCTTTTTAATTTTCTCTTTTAAATAAAACCATAAAGTTGCGGCAGATAAACTTACAAAAATAAAGGTTCTGAAACTATCAGAAACTAACATTGCTTTTCTATCTAAAATCAAAGCGTCTGAAATTCCGGGTAACATACTGTCAAAATAAGCATCATTTAAACCCTTAAATCCGAATAAGGAACTGCCAAATACCGTAAAGAAAAGTGCAATGCCACCAGTGATATAAAATGATTTTAAAACGGCTTTTTGTTTAATTTCTTTAGAATCATCCGTCATTAAAAATTGATGTAATGCTAAAATAGCCAATAGCGGAACGGTTAATTCTATTATAACTTGAATTGATGATACTGCTCTGAATTTGTTGTATAACGGAATATATTGAATAAAAAAATCGGTTAAAAAATGAAGGTTTTTTCCCCAACTTAATAACATTGCAAAAATGATAGCTGCTATTAATCCTTTTTTTAAAGACCCTTTCAATAAAAATAAACTCAGTACAAAAAGGAAAATTATAACCGCACCGATATAAGCTGGAGCTGCCACTATGGGTTGTGTTCCCCAATAAGTAGGTGCATTTTTTACAAAATCTCTGGCTTGTAACGGATCAATTTTATCTTTTAAAAAATCGTATAAATTAGAATCTTTAGTTAATTTTTCATTATTAGCTCCACCCATAAAACGCGGAATGAACAAGTTTAAGGTTTCTAATTTACCGTAACTGTATTCTGTAATATAATCATAATTTAAGCCAGAAGTAGGTTTTTTTGGTTTTCCATCGGGTGTAATAGTCAACTCACTTTTACTGCGCGTGCTGAAATCTGCAAATTCTTTGGTAGCTAATAAGGAGGTTGCATTAAGTCCGACTGCTAAAATAGCTGCTACTACTAAAATTCCTATTGATTTAAAAAACACAGGCAATTGTTTCGTTTTATATGCCTCAATCAAATAAAATAAACCAATTATTAGCACTAAAAACATCAAATAATAGGTCATTTGAATGTGGCTTGCTTGTATTTCTAAGGCCAATGCAAAAGTAGTTAGTAAAAATCCGAATAAAAATTTCCGTTGGAATGTCCATAAAATACCAGCCAAAACCATTGGCATATACGCAATTGCGTGTGCTTTTGCATTGTGTCCAACACCGAGAATAATGATCAAATAAGTTGAAAATCCGAAAGCCAAACTGCCTACAATGGCTAATTTATAGTCAACTTTTAAAACCATTAACAGCACAAAAAATCCTAAAAAATACAGGAAAAGATAATCAGCTGGGCGCGGTAAAAACCTAAGAAAATTGTCTAATTTTTTAATATAATCATTTGGATAATAGGTGCTTAATTGATAAGTTGGCATTCCTCCAAAAGCAGCATTGGTCCAAAAAGGTTCGGCATCATTAGCTTTTCTATAATCTGCAACTTCTTTAGACATGCCAATAAATTGCTGAATATCACTTTGAAAAATCTTTTTTCCCTCTAAAACAGGATAAAAATAAGTTAATGATACAATTATAAAAGTTGCAATTGCAATCAAAAAAGGAATACTTTTTCTATAATTCATAGTTAAATTTATTATTCAATTTCTTCATAATCAATATATTCACCCACTTTTTTAGTATTGGTTGATTGGGGTGGTTTTTTTTCAATTATGGTTTCACCCACTTTGGTTTCGGTTGTATTTTGATATTGTTTTTGTTGTTGGTCTTTCATTCGTTGCGCAGCATTTTTCATCACCTTTTTAAAAAGTATAGGAAAAAATATACGCGCTAATATTTTCAAAACATAGTAAATCAATAAAGCGATAAATAACCATCTCAATAAACTCAACATAAATAATTGTATTTTTAATTTAATTTCGATTCCAAAATTAAGAATTTGCACGCAACTTAAAACGATTAATCTGATAAAATCTTATATTTGACTACCAAACTATAATATTTATGAAAAATTTAAGGATTGTCTTGTTTTTTCTGATTTTCAGTACCCCGGTATTTTCACAATATACTGATATCATTAATTCTAACCGACCCAGTTTGTCTAAAAGTCCGTTTAGTGTTGGAACTGGCGTTTTACAATTTGAAACTGGATTTTTTTATGAAGACAAAACCTATACTCATTTTTCTGATGTGTCATCTTTTGGCACAAATTTATCTATGAGATATGGTAATTTTATGGAAAGATTAGAATTTGTTGCCGATATTTCTTATCGATATGATGATGTTAAAAAGAATGTAATTCAGATTCCAAGTAGTTATAAATCATATGGTATAAGCAATTTAACGGTGGGTGCAAAATACTTAATTTATCAACAATATTATGATGATAAAAGCAAAGAAGTTAGAAGTTGGAAACGCAGAATGGCTTTTGATTGGAAAAGATTGATTCCATCGGTTGGTGCTTATGTAGGAGTTAACACCAATTTTGTAGGCCCAGATTTTAAAGATGCCGGAATTACCCCAAAAGTTGGCATTTTACTACACAATGAATTAAGTCCAAGATTTAATATCATTAGCAATATTATAGGCGATAAATTAACCGATAAAAGCAAAGCAAACTACCAATATATTATTACTGCCACTTATGTATTGCACCAAGATTGGTCGATTTTTGCAGAAAATGAAGGGAATTTTAATGATTTTAGCGATGAATTTTTTGCCGGAATTGGTTTGGGATATTTGGTAAATCAGCATTTACAATTGGATATTTCTTACCGAAATGCCTTGAATGTAGATTTGAAAAACCCAACTTTTTCTGCCGGATTTTCATGGCGTTTAGACCGTCATCAAGATTCTTATAGAGATTTAAATACGGCCCAAGAAGAAACTGTTGAAATTGTAAGAGAGCCATTTTATAAACGTATCTTTAAGAAAAAATATAAAAAGAAAGAATTTTAAAAAATTATGATTACCATCCAAGAAATTAGCAGTCCAAAGGAAATGAAAACATTTGTTAAATTTCCTTTTGAGCTTTATAAAAACAATCCATATTGGGTTCCGCCACTTATTGATGATGAAATAGCCAGTTTTGATAAAACTATAAATCCGGTTTTTCATCATGCTGTTGCGCATTATTTTTTGGCTTATCAAAATGATAAAATTGTAGGGCGGGTTGCGGCAATTATCAATTGGACAGAAGTAAATCAGCAAGAAATTAAAAAAATGCGCTTTGGTTGGTTTGATTTTATAGATGATATCGAAGTTTCTAAAGCACTTTTAGAAAAGGTTGCTTCAATTGGAAAATTGCATAATTTAGAATTTATGGAAGGTCCGGTCGGATTTTCAAATCTCGATAAAGTTGGCGTTTTAACGGAAGGTTTTGATCAAATTGGCACTATGATTACTTGGTACAATCATCCGTATTACAAGGATCATTTAGAACAATTGGGTTTTGTAAAAGCCAAAGAATGGATAGAAAGTTATTTTTACCTTAAAGATGTAAATCCAGAAAATTTTCAACGCTTGTCTGAAGTGATAAAAAAACGTTATCAATTGCATATTTTAAACTTCAAAAGCACCAAAGAACTGTTGCCTTATGTGCCAAAAATGTTTGAATTATTCAATACAACTTACGCTAAATTGGCTTCATTTGTTCCTATTTCTGATGTCGAAATTGATTATTTCAAGAAAAAATACATCAGTTTAATAGACCCAGAATTTATAAAATATGTGGCTGATAAAGACGGTAATTTAGTAGCATTTGGAGTTACCATGCATTCATTTGCAGAAGCGCTTCAAAAATCAAAAGGAAAATTATTTCCCTTCGGGATTTTCCATATTTTAAAAGCTAAAAAAAATTCAAAAGAAGCACTTTTATATTTGATTGGTATCCATCCAGATTATCAAAATAAAGGAGTGGTAGCCATCCTTTTTGATGAATATTATAAAACCAATACCAAAAAAGGAATGCTTAAATTTTACAGAACACCAGAATTAGAAGATAACAATGCCATACAACTTTTGTGGAAAAATTTTAATCCGGTAACCCACAAACGCAGAAGAACTTACCGAAAAGAAATTTAAAACCTCAGAAATTATGCAACTTTTTTACGACCCTACAATTACAACCAATAACAAAGAATTTCGGTTTGATAAAACCGAAAGCAAACATATTGTTAGGGTTTTAAGAAAGAAAGAAGGTGATATTTTACACATTACAAACGGAAATAGCATTTTGTTTTCGGGAAGAATTTCCTCAGCGCTTGCCAGTCAGTGTATTGTTAAGATTGAATTAGTTGAACAAAAACCGAAACCTTGGAATTATTATTTGCACATCGTAATTGCTCCTACCAAAAATATGGATAGATTGGAATGGTTTTTAGAAAAAGCCACTGAAATTGGAATTGATGAAATCAGTCCGATTATTTGCGCTCGTTCTGAACGAAAAGTACTGAAAAATGAGCGTTTAGAAAAAATTTTAGAAGGCGCTATGAAACAATCACTAAAGTTTCAAATTCCTAAATTAAACGAGCCACAAACCCTGAAATCATTTTTAAAATTGCCCCATAACGGACAATTATTCATTGCACATTGCGAGGAGAGTGACCGAAAATCATTTAAAAATGAATTGGTAAAAAATCAGCAAATAACAATTTTAATTGGTCCTGAAGGCGATTTTTCTCCAGAAGAAATAAAACTTGCTCTTCAACAACATTTTATTCCGGTAACATTAGGAGAAAGCAGATTGCGAACTGAAACGGCAGCTTTAGTTGCTACGCAAAGTGTCGCGTTTTTTAATGAATAAGTTTTTAAAAAATGAAAAGTTAAAAATGAAAAATGAAAAGTTAAAAAGGAAAATTACAATATACTGTAAGTTTTACTAACAATTTACTAAAAAATAGCTATTTGATTATAATAATGTACAGAAAAATAGTCTTTTAGTTTTTAAAAAATGAAAAGTTAAAAATGAAAAGTTAAAAATGAAAAATGAAAAATGAAAATAAACTGTAAAATTTACTGGCTTTTTACTGAATAACAGGCACTTATTATCAAATTAATCTTTTATCTAACTTCTAAATTCATCTGTCTATTTAAGAATAGCATCTTGAATTATTTTCTGAATCTTAGTTCTGATTTCTTCTTTAATCAGCTTATTATTTTCCATGGTTGGAAAAGTTCTATTGGATAAAAATACATAAACAATCTTACTTTCAGGATCTGCCCAAACATAGGTTCCGGTAAAACCGCTATGACCAAAACTTTCTTGAGAAACGCATCCGCAGGTATTGGTATTTCCACCATTTATAAGCGGTTTATCAAAGCCCAAAGCTCTTCTATTTCCTTCGGCTTCAAAATAACGGGTATTAAATTTTTCTATCGTTTCATTTTTAAAATATCGATGTCCACCATAAAATCCTTTTTGTAAATAAAGTTGCATCATTTTAGCCACATCGTTTGCATTTCCAAATAAACCGGCATGTCCGCCCACTCCACCTTGCATTGCGGCGCCCATATCGTGCACATATCCTCTTAAAGTTTGATGGCGATAATAGGTATCAATTTCTGATGGAACAATAGACAATGAATCCATTTTTTGCAGCGGCAAATAAGTTAATCTATTAGCCCCTAGAGAATTGTAAAAATGTGCGGAAGTTAAATAAGCCAAGTTTTTGTCATATTTTTTTTCAATATATTGTTTAAAAATATAATAAGGTAAATCACTGTATTTGTATTCTTTTTTAGCAAGTAATTTTGATTCTTCAACAATTGCATTGATAGAGTCAAAATAATCTGAACGGAGGTATAAATTTTTAGCCACCTCAACATCAAACCATTTACTTGTAAGTGAACTATAATATTTTAAATCTGGAATTTTAGTTCCTTTTTGGAGCGTTTTGGTGTAAAAAGGAAGCCACGCTTGGAGTCCGGCATTATGAGAAAGCAACTCTTTTACGGTCATTTTTCTTTTGTTAGAATTGCGATATTCTGGCAAAAGATGGCTTAATTTATCATCTAATTCTATTTTTCCCTTTTCTTCTAATTCCATCACCAAAGGCAATGTAGCCAATATTTTGGTGAGTGACGCCAAGTCATACACATCATTATTATTTACTGGCTGATTTTTCTCGTAGGTGTGAAATCCGTAACTTTTTTGAAAAATTACTTTCCCTTCTCTTGCCACTAAAACTTGCAATCCCGGTGCCATTTCATTGCTAATAACTTGTGCTGCTATTTGGTCTATTTCGGCTAATTTTTGTCGATTTATTCCAACTTCTTCTGGAATTCCGTAAGACAATCTACTTAAATTTGTGGACAACAATCCGTAACCTTCACTAAATTCATTTTTAATAGAAACCGGAATTTTTCCTTTTGTTTCATGCGCGCCAAACAACATTTGTGCAGTAATTTCTTGCGATAATTTACTGTTTTGATATGCGAGTATGACACTTTTAAAATCTTGAAAACTTGGAATTGTTAACAAACTATACGGATTGGCAAAAACCGATAAAATAACATTTTTTTGAGTTGACAATTGCGTCAATAAAGCAATTTCCTGTTCATTTAATTTATGATTTCTCCAAGGATGATCATCTTGTTTATGGTATCCTACAATCACTAAATTAAAGGATGCTAATTTTACAGCAATTGTATCATTGGCGGTAATTTCTAACGGTGTTACAACTGCATAATTTTGAAGCATATTGATAAAAGGAGTGGCATCTGCATCACCTAATTTCACATAGGCAATTTGTTGCTTTTCTAATTGTTGAATTGGAAAAATATCCTCTTTATTGATTAATAAAGTAATGGCATTTTCTATAATTTTACGATGTAATAGTTCATTTCCAACGCCGTTAATTGCTTCTTGTAAACCTTCTAAAACAATAGGTTTGTAGTTGTTTAATCCGACAAAATATTTCGATTTTAAAATTATTTCAACAGAATAATTGAGACGTTCTGGAGTAATCAAACCACTTTCTACGGCTAATTTAATTTTGGTAATGGCTTCTGGAATTTTTTCAGAAAACAGCAACAAATCATTTCCGGCTAAAAAGGCAGCAAGTTCAACAGAACCGGGCTCTCCACCATTTAAAACACCTTTCATATTGAGGGCATCAGTAATAATTAATCCTTTATAAGCCAGTTTTTCTTTCAATAATTCGGTTACAATTTTATACGATAAAGTAGAAGGAATATTTTTAAGCGTATCTAAACTTGGTACATTTAAATGCGCCACCATTATACTTCCGATACCAGATTCTATGAGTTTTTTGTAGGGATATAACTCAATAGAATCAAGTCGTGCGACATCAAAATTGACGATGGGCAATGTTTTATGCGAATCTTGATCGGTATCTCCATGACCCGGAAAATGTTTGGCACTTGCTAATATATTTTCACTTTGGATACCTTTGGTAAATGCAATCGCTTTTTCTGTTACATTGAGTTTGTTTTCGCCAAAAGAACGGTTTCCAATGATGGGATTTAACGGATTGGTGTTGACATCTACCACGGGCGCAAAGTTGATATGTACCCCAATTCTTTTGAGTTGTTGTCCTAATTTTTTACCAAATTCTTCAACTAATTCATCATTTCGAAGCGCTCCTAAAGTCATATTCCAAGGAAATTGATACGCATCTTTTAAGCGCATGGTTAAGCCCCATTCGCCATCAAATCCTATTAAAAGTGGGATTTTTGATTTTTGTTGATAGCGATTGGTTAATTCTGCTTGTTTTAAAGGAGTTCCTTGCATAAAAATTAAGCCGCCTAATTGGTGTTGTTGGACTAAATTTTCAATTAATTGTTGATGTTTTTCATCTTTATTAGAATAGGCAGCAATCATAAAAAGTTGCCCAATTTTTTGATCAATTGTCATGGTATTCATCACGCTATCTACCCATTTTTTTTGCGAAAGTTCAAAAATTTGGGTTGTATTTATAGCTTGTGCATTTGCAACAATTACAATAAATAGCAATATAAATAAGGATGATAAACGTTTAAAAATCATAAATTTAAATGAAATAATACTATTGGATTAAAGTTTTTAAACTTCAAAATTTTGAACCCTGAACAGCGTAGAATTACAATTCTCAATACTCAATACTTAATTCTAAATTCTAGATTACTAATTAAAATAACGCAAATGCCAACTTTGACTTGCAGGAACTTCCCAAAGGGTTTCAAAATCTTTGACAGAACTTACCATGCCATTAAAAACGATGGTGTTTTCATTAATTACAGCATCTTTAGCCAGTTTTTGAAATTCTAACAATTTAACGATATTTATAGAACCATTTTCGCGGTATGAAGTATTGAATTTGTTCAGTAAATCTACTTGAAATAAATTTTCTATTTCACGTAAAACACGAACGGAAGCATCAGAAACACAGCCAGGAACATTTTTTTCATTATTATCCAATGCTATGACAATAAACTGATTATATTTTATCAAAAATGAACCAGTTACATTTTTACCATGATCTTTCCAATTTTGCACAAATGAAGTTAATAGTTCATTAATCTTTAAAATTTCATCCTCATTAAATTTTCTGGTAGATTGGTATATCCAAACTTTAGCATTTTTAGGTAACTCATTAAAATCAACGTACATATTCTTATATTTTTTTATTAAACATATTTTTCAAATCATTTAACTGTTCTGTAGATGGTGGTTCAGTTTTATTAATTTCTTTTTTTGCAGGTTCATTTTGACCTAGTCTAAATTTGATATTTTTTAGTACTTGTTTAGTATATAGAGGAAAATCTGCGTTTAAAATCCATCCGTAATAACCTTTATCTTCATTTAAAATATCGGTTACTTTTTTACCCTTATATTTTCCGAAAGAAAATATTTCACTTCC
>CAMTWE010000127.1:0-2278 GCA_947085395.1 uncultured Bacteroidota bacterium
ACTCTGGAGCGTTTAGTTCCCAAAAAAGAATAAAATCAATGAACTCAATAAATAAACCGAAACTATTAAAATATCTCCCTTCAATAATTAAACACGCTCAAATTTCGTTCAGCACTATTGAAGCTAACGTGTTCGTATAATGATTTGTGCGACGTAAAAAACCAAATATTTTTCCGCCGTAGTAATATTTTTATTGAGTGTTTGCAATTTTCTATTTGTTCAAATTTAAGCATAAATTATATACGTTGTTACCCACTGGCCTTTTTTTCTTCTTGTTTTTAAGCGTAGGCAAAGACATACTCTTTTGCAATTTTGGGTGGCGCGTCGGCTTTAGCGAATTGCAAATGTGTATGGCTTTTTGCGTAGGCTTTTCAACAACAACTTTTCTTTTCTTGGATTGATGGGCAATCTACTGTTCCGTAAGAACAATAAACACAACAATCTCCTTCATTTGGTTTAAGAACAGTTTTGCAATTTTCACACTCGTAAAAGAATTGACAAGCATCTGTCGGCATTTCTTCTATTTTTTTATGTCCGCAGTTTGGACAAGTAATTTCTGATTTTAATTGAATTTCCATTAGTTTTATTTTTTGTCGGTTACTTTATAGCCTGTTGAGTTAATTGCTTTCTCAATTTCCATTTCATTGGTTTTGGTTTTGTCAAATTCAATGATTGCATTTTCATTTTCGTATGAAGCTTTTACGTTTGCAATTCCGTTGAGCTTATTCACTTCGTGGCTGACGTGTTCTTCGCAACTCGCACAAGTCATTCCACTAATTTTGAATTCGGTTGTTTTAATATCCAATTTGTCAACTATGATTATTTTTTTTTCTGTGTTTGGATAAAAAATTCCTGAATAGTATGGAAAAGCCAACATAATTATTGCAAACGCAGTTACAATTCCTAAAAATATTTTTGACTGTATAAATTTTGGTTTTTCGTCTGTGTCACATTCACAGTCGATTTCTTTTTTAGGTTTTAGTTTTTGATACCAAGCAAAGCCAAGGACTAAAATTGTTAGTCCAAACAGATAGGGTCGAAAAGGCTCTATCCAAGAAAATGTTGAAGCAATTCCGCTTGTTCCTGCAATCAGTGCTAAAACAGGTGTAATACAACATAATGAAGCTGTAATTGCGGTTAGTAATCCTGCGCCAATTAATTTTTTTTCACTTTTCATATAGTTTCCAAAGTTTTGTTATTGTAGAGAATCTCAAAAAACGGATTCAGTAATTTTGAATATTCTATGGTCAATGAGTAAAAAATCGTTTGGGCTTCTCGTTCTGTTTCTATTAGATTTCTGTCTTTCATTTTTCTCAAATGTTGAGAAATAGCTGAAATATTCATTCCTAGAATATCGCTTAAATCACAAACGCAAAGTCTTTTCTCTTCAAAGAGTAGGTAAAGTATTTTAAGTCTTACGTTATTTCCTACTAATGAAAGTCCATTCGCTAAATAGTCAAACGATTCATTTAATTCCGTAACAGTTTCTTTGCAACGATTTATTTGCTCAATATCTGCTTGTTGTCTTATGCAAGAATTATTTTCCATAGCACAAATTTACATTTATTTCTTATTTAAGCAAATACTTAAATACATATTTCAAAACATTGGGAAAATTTTAGCTCTTTTGGTTTTAGAGCGTTGGCTTATCCGTTGGCAAAAACCAAATGTGCTAAAATGTGCGGCTGCAATTTTTCGGCTTGTGGGTAACTTGTTATATGTTTAATAAATGTGCTTTTATTCCGATAATAATGAGGGATAAAAGTAATTTTTGTTATTAATATTGATTCCGATTATTTTCATTATTTAGCAAATTTAAATAGTAATTAAACAAAGAAATTAATATCATTTCAAATATAATAAAATTAATGATTAACAGATGTTTACAGGATTCTTTGTCCTATTATATTTTGTCAGAGTCATTTTATTAGTTTTAAATTTTTATCAAATCTCAATTTTATCAATTTCTTTCATAATTCTATTAGTTTCCGATAAAGCCACTATAATTTTTTGATAGTGTAATATATCATCATAGCTCAATTCTCTTCCTTTTCTGTCTTTAAGCCATTTTTGAGCGGGTTGATAACCACCAATGTAAAATTCCCATGCGGAGGTTGGTACATCTGCAAAATATTGGGTTTCATTGATAAAGACGTTACCTAAATTCCCCTCCTTTGGAGGGGTGCCCAACGGGCGGGGTGGTTCTTTGTCTTTAATGCCACTCACACTTGGTTTACCATAATTTTCAATTATAAACTCTTCCAAATTTCTCATTACA
>CAMTWE010000128.1:0-4396 GCA_947085395.1 uncultured Bacteroidota bacterium
ATTCTTTATTAGACACCAAAAATTCATTACCTTCTACCAAATTAGCATTGTATAAAATGTGATTTGCAAATACATTTTCTTGTCGAATGGTTTGTCCATCGCCAATATCAATCATGTTTTTGGGACGGTCGGCCGAAATAATTACCAACGGAATCTGACTGTAAAACGCCTCGGCGATTGCCGGATAATAGTTGAGCAAAGCCGATCCGGAAGTACAAACAACCGCCACAGGTTTTTGAGTTTGTTGCGCAATTCCCAACGCAAAAAAAGCGGCACTTCGTTCGTCAACCACACTCAAGGTTTCCATTTCCGGGTGATTTACAAATCCGATGGTGAGTGGCGCATTTCTGGAGCCTGGAGAAATTACGAGGTTTTTTACCTCATAAAACTCACATGCTTTGATGACCAATTGTGCTAATTTATTTTTAGGATATTGTGGCATTTATTTGATGCTATTGGATTACAAAAGTACTTTTTATGATTGAAAATGGATTATAAAAGTACATTTTTCATAGTTTTGGCTTTGGAAACTGTTTCTTCCCACTCTTTTTCTGGAATACTGTCTTGGGTAATTCCGCCACCCACATAAATTGAAATATTTTTTTCCTCAATTTTCATACATCGCAGATTTACATATAAATCGGTACTTTTATTTATATTAATTTCACCTAAATATCCGGTATAAAATTCACGATTATAAGCTTCATTTTGAAGGATAAATTCTTTGGCTGATTTTCTTGGCAATCCACAAACGGCGGGCGTTGGATGTAATTTTTGAATGATTTTTTCCAGAGAACTTTCAGCCGCAATTTCACCTTCTATATCAGTTTTGATATGCCACAAATGTCCCGCTTTTACGGAATATGGATTTGAAATTTTTATGTTTTTAATTGCTGTATTTAATTCATCCACAATAAAATCTTTTACCAATTGTTGTTCATAAATTTCTTTATCACCCCAAGAAATCATTTCATTATCAGCAATTAATTGCGTTCCGGCGAGTGCCACAGTAGCAAAATGATTGTTTTTAACTTTACACAGTAACTCTGGAGTTGCGCCCATCCACAATCCAACTTTTGGATGAAACCAACCATAAACCATAGCGGTTGGGTATTTTTTCAACAAAGATTTATAGGTATTTACGAAATCAAAATCAGCAATTTCAATAACTTCTTTTCTTGAAATTACTACTTTTTCAAACTCATTTAATTTGATTGTTTCAATCGCTTTTTCAACTAATTTAATATGCGCTTCTTTATCAGACACTTTATTTTTTAAGTCAATTTCTTTATTTTCCTCCATCAAATTATCCATCAAAAAATCACATTGAAACTGTTCAGATTTAGCCAATGGAAATAAAATAGCTGGTTTTTCATCATCAAAAGGTGCAAAAATAAATCCACTTTCCTTAAAATCAACAATTGAAATAATTTCATCATCCCATAAAAACTGCGCATTTACAATAGTTTCATTTGGTTTTTTGTAAACTAGAAATGCTTGATTTTGTTCAAAAGCCATTTGAATTTTATCTGTTAAATGCGATATTGGAAGTTTTATTATCATTTAAACATTATGTTATACATTTTTCATTATCAATTGTCAATTGTTTATCCCATCCTAAATCCTTTCCACACGAGCGACAGCGAACTGGCGAAGCAAAGGGAAGGCCTTTTTTTATTTCTAATGTGATTAACCTATATCTGAGATGTACACTTCTCAATTCTCAATTCTCACTTCTCAATTCTCAATTCTCACATCTCAATTCTCAATTCTCAATTCTCACTTCTCAATTCTCACTTCTAACTATTTCTTTTTCTCAAGAATGATATTGGTTAATTTACACAGTGAAATGAGTTTGTTTTCTTCATCAACAATTTTAATTTCCCATAAATGCGTAGTGCTACCTTTATGAATTATTTTGGCAGTAGCGGTAACAATTCCGTCGCTTTTACTTTTTAAATGATTGGCCGCAATTTCAATTCCTTTGACCATAAATTTTTCATTATCAACAAAAAGATGCGAAGCAGAACTGCCTACACTTTCTGCCAAAGCAACGGTTGCGCCACCGTGTAAAATTCCCATCGGCTGAAAAACCTTAGAATTTACAGGCATTGTAGCGGTTAAATAATCATCGCCTAAATCAACAAACTTAATATCAAGTGTTTCCATCAAGGTATTTTTAGACATCAAATTTAAATACGCTAAGGTTTCTTTTTTATCCATTTTTTTTAAAATTGTTTGTGGGTAAATGTACTCATTTTAACAATTAAATCTTATTTTTGTAAGGTATTAAAACTGAATAATATGTTTAAAATTCGTGTAATTCTCGATGTAAAAGAAGATGTTTTAAGAGATATCTTAATTGATGGTAATGCCAATTTAGAGCAATTGCATTTTGCTATTACTAAAGCGTTTGGTTTTGACGGTCAGGAAATGGCTTCCTTTTATAAAGCTGATCATAAATGGAATCAGGGTGATGAAATTCCGCTTTTTGAAATGGAAGACGACAAACCATCCATGCAAACCTGTGTGTTAAATAACATTTTGACCCAAAAAGGTGATAAACTAATTTATGTTTATGATTTTATGGATTTGTGGTCGTTTTTTGTGGAATTAATTGATATTGCAAAACCATTAGACAACACAGGAGAACCTAAAGTAATTGCTTCTATTGGAAAAGTTCCTAAAAAAGCACCTAAAAAAGAGTTTAAATCGGAATCTAAAAAAATTGAAGATGATTTTGGATTTGAAAATAATGGAGAAGAAATAGATGATGAGCTTGAGGAAGATGATTATAATGAAGATTTTGATGGAGCTGATTATTTATACGATGAAGATGAGTATTAATTACGCTGTAACAAAACTAACTTACAATCGTTTATTAGCAAAGTCAATTTCTTGGAAAATATTATAAAACTTGAAAATATAAGCAAACGATACGGAAAATTACAAGCCGTAGATAATTTATCGTTTGAAATAAAACAAGGAAATGTATATGGCATTTTAGGGCCAAACGGCAGTGGAAAATCTACTACTCTAGGAATTTTACTCAATGTGGTAAACAAAACTTCTGGTAATTTTTCTTGGTTTGATGGCACTTTAACCACACACCAAGCACTTAAAAAAGTAGGTGCTATTATTGAGCGACCAAACTTTTACCCTTATATGACGGCGGTTCAAAACCTGAAATTGGTTTGTAAAATAAAACAAATTTCAGAAAATACCATCGATGAAAAACTAAAATTAGTGAACCTTTACGAGCGCAGAAATAGTAAATTTTCCACTTTTTCACTTGGCATGAAACAGCGTTTAGCCATTGCTTCTGCACTGCTTAACAATCCGGAAGTGTTAATTTTAGATGAGCCCACTAACGGTTTAGACCCACAAGGAATTCATGAAATTCGCCAACTCATTCAACAAATTGGACAAGACGGAACCACTGTTTTATTGGCTTCGCATTTATTGGATGAAGTAGAGAAAGTGTGTTCGCATGTCATCGTTTTACAAAACGGAAAAAAATTATACGACGGAAAAGTTAATGAACTGTTTTTTACCCACGGATATTTTGAACTAAAAGCCCAAACATCTGTAGAAAAATTGGAAACAATCTTTCGAAATTTAGAGGGAATTTCGAAAATAACAACAGAAAATGGCGGTTTTCAACTATTTATCAATAAAGATATATCGGGAGAAATCATCAATCAACTGTTATTTCAACATCAAATTGTAGCTTCGCATTTGGTGAAAAGAAAACCGAGTTTAGAAGAACAATTTTTAAAAATGACAAATCATTCCTAAAATGTTTCGATTAATTGCCATAGAATTACACAAAATAAAACACCACCGAGCGAGTTTAATTTTAATCATCGCCTATTTTTTATTGCTGACTTCCATCGCATTAATAGCCGCTATTAAGTTTGATATCGGTCCGGTAAAATTTCATTTGGCAGAGCAAGGCATTTTTAACTTCCCTTTTATTTGGCATTTCAACACTTTTATTGCGGCCATTTTAAAATTCTTTTTATTATTAGTCATCGTTTCTATGATGGCAAATGAATACAGTTATGTTACGCTAAAACAAAATTTAATTGACGGATTGAGCAAGCAAGAATTTATCTTGTCAAAATTTTATACCGTTGTGCTGTTTGCGCTAATTTCTGCTATTTTTGTATTTTTTGTGTCCTTGATTTTAGGATTAATTTATTCTGATTTCAACGAAATCTCTATTATATTTTCTGATTTAGAATACCTTATTGCTTACTTTATCAAATTAGTCGGTTTTTTTAGTTTCGGATTATTTTTAGGAATTCTCATCAAACGTTCTGCTTTTGCGGTTGGAATGATGGTAATTTGGACGGCTGCAGAAGGAATTTTCAAAGGAATCTTGCATTGGAAA
>CAMTWE010000129.1:0-4843 GCA_947085395.1 uncultured Bacteroidota bacterium
GAAAAGCAATCGGTTCCGTTCAACACGGGTTTATCTCACTTATTGTTATTTTTATAGCAGAGTTCGATGATTTTCAATTCATTGTTCCCCGAAGTCTCGGGGCAGGCTGTGCTGCGCACGCAACGAAACCTTAGCTGTTAGTGGCTGGCTTTTTATTTATTTGCCTTAATTAGTTAAATAATATGCCACTTTAATCAATTTAACTGAATTAATCATTCCTAAATCTAATGAAGTCTCCTTATCATAAGTTAAAATACAATTAGAATTTGCCTCTATTCGGCTACAACGATTTAATTGACTCGAAGTACTTTCAAAGCCATCAATATTCAGCGTAATTATTGCAAAACCTTTTACAGCGTAATTATTAGGATTATTTAGTTTAATTGAATATTGTAACCTTGAAGAGTTGTTTCCAGTATTTGGAGTGAATACAAAACTTATTACTTCATAAGTAAACCCATTTAAAGCAGGTGGTTCAATTTGTTTAGCATCAGTCGGTTCAATATAATCACAAGGGACTTCTTGTGTTGTATTATAATTATATACTTGGTTAAGCATCCAGTAAAATTTAGGAACTGTAATTGTCTTGGTACAATCATCATTATTGGATGAACAACTAAAAAGTAAAAAAGTTGTAAAAATTAATAAAGGAAGTTTCAATCTATTTTTCATTATTATGAGGTTTTTTATAATTACAGCCAACGGGTTTGTATTATGATTTGTGCGGCTTAAAAATCGGAGATTTTTCCGCCGTAGCAATATTTTTATTGAATGTTTGTCGGTTTGTACTAGTTCAAATTTAAGCATAAATTTTATGAGATGTTGTATACTGTAATTTATCGTACTAGATGATATTGTTCAAATCTTGTCTACCAATAATAGTCATTATCTCAATAATGTCATTATCAACTTTGTAATAAATACTATCAGAACCACAAACACAACGTCTATATCCCTCTTTTATAAAATCAACTGACTCAAACGAAAATGGTCGTTGAGTTATAATTTCGAAATACTCAAAAAATGAGTTAAAATATTTGTCAGCTTGCTCCATTCCAAATTTCTTAACACCATAATGATGAATTCTAATTAAGTCCTCTTTAGCTACATTGCTTAATTTGTATTTAGTCATTAAGTAAAGACTTTGATTTTGCTAATATTTGTTCTTTACTGTCATTTGTAAATCCGCTATTTTCAGCTCTTTCTAGTTTAGAACTTATCCAATCAATTTGTCGTTGTTGTTTTCTAGCTTGTCTAATTAAGTCGTTTACAAGTTCGCTTTTGCTTGAATACTCATTATTATCTACTTGAGTTTTCAACCATTCATCATTTGGTTGTGTGAATGAAATACTTTGTCTTGCCATAAGATTCGTTTTTGATGTAAATTTACACCAATTTAATTCATTTGCAAATTAAATATCAATTTTAGTTGTCGGTTTTTATAGTTGGCAACGGTCTTGTGTATGATTAGTGGCGTGTTTAAGCACCTAATTTAGCAAATACAAACCAACTAGAAAATCCGCGAAGATTTTCAGAAGTAGGCGAGAACAAGCAATTACTTATAGCCATTGTTGTGGTGTCGTTTTTTTATTTTTAAGTTGATAATGGGTTTACTCGAATTTGTCCGCCAACTGCTTTTAAAACTTTCATTATTGTCGAAAACTGTGGTTTTGCTCCATCTGATAATGCTTTGTATAAACTTGGTCTGCTTAAACCAGTTTCTTCTGCAATTTTTGTCATTCCGATAGCTTTTGCAATATGTCCGAGTGCGGTAATTACATCTGAATTGTCACCCTCTTCTAAAACGGTATTAAGATATTCGGCAATCATTTCGTTGCTGTCCAAATAGTCCGCAATGTCAAATTTTGATGTTTCCATTTTTTTTACTTTTTTAATTTGTCCCAAATTTCTTTTGCCTTTTCTATGTCTTTTTGTTGGGTTGATTTATCACCGCCAATCAGCAGAATAATAATTTTTCAGTCTGTTTCTTTGAAGTAGATTCTGTAACCTTTCGCAAAATTTATTCTTAGTTCGCTTATTCCGTCTCCAACAGGTTTACAGTCTCCAAAGTGTTCATTGTTTTCCAGTTTTTGAATTCTGAACAAAATTTTTGCTTTTGCTCTTAAATCCTTTAATTTTCTCAACCACTTGTCAAATTCTACCGTTTTTTCAATAAAGTACATTTGTTTTAGTGTATTCATTCGGATACAAAGTTATGTAATTTTTTTGAATTATGAAAATTGATTGTTGATTTCCTTGAGTTCTGTCAAAATGCACCACAACGAGTTTTTATAAGATTTGTGCGACGTAAAAATCTCCGATTTTTACGTCGCAGCAAATTGTTTGTTGAATGTTTGTCGGTTTGTACTAAATCCAATTTGAGCATAAATTATATACGGTGTTGCCAGTAGTATTTTATAAACTATATATCCAAGGATAATTTCAAATTTCCGCCAAGCCCATCTTTTATAATTCTCATTAGTGTAGAAAGTCTGATATCGCTTGCATTGTTTTCAATTCTTGAAATATAATTTTTAGTAGTTCCAACTTTGTCCGCAAGTTCTTCTTGAGTCAAATGTTGTCTTTTTCTAGCTTCCTGGATTAAAACTCCAATTTTAAAAGTTTCAAACTCTTCTTCAAATTTATCTCTTGATTCAGTTCCCGTTTTACCATAATTTTCCTCAAGATGCGAATCAAATGATTTAATATTTTTATTTGTTTTCATAATACTCTGTTTTTAGCTTTTCAGCTCTGTTGATTTCATTTTTCGGCGTTTTTTGCGTTTTTTGCTGAAATCCGGTTAATAAAATTATAAGATTTCCATCATCGAAGAAACAGAATATTCTAAAAATTCCATTTCCTGCAGAAATTCTTATTTCCCAAAGTCCATCAGTGTTAGTAAGATGTTTCAGATATTTTTCAGGAACAATTTTCATTGTTTGAATTAGAAGAATAGTCCAATCTATCTTTTTTCTTACAACTAAAGGCTGCTTTTTGTAGAAATCAGTAAAGTAGTCTTTATAAATTCCTACCTCACGTTTATAATTACTCAATTTATTAGTTGTTAAATTTTAACAAAGTTACCTAAATAGATAACATTTTCCAAATTAATTTAGAATTTTTATTTTAAAAACGGAATTGAGTTATTACTGGCAACGGTTTGGATATGGCAAGTTGCGGGTTTGAAAACGCAATTTTCCATGGCTTTTAATTAGTTTAAAAGTAATAAAAAATATTCTAAATAACGCAATTAAGCAATTTGCTATATGCGTTGTTGCCAGTAGTATTTATGCTAAAGCGAAATCTTCTTTGCTTAATTTTAGTTTTGGATTTTCGAGTTTTTCAATAGAAGTCCTAATTTTCATTCGTTCAGTTTGTGGTAAAAAAGTAGGGACTAAATCTGTTAAATCAATTTTAAGAAGCCTGTTGATAATAATTAAATCTCTTAAAGAAAAAGGGGTTATTCCATTCATCAGTTCTGAAATATAAGATTTGCTTTTATGCCCTAAAATTGCCCCGAAATCTTGCTGATTTAGGTTTACCTTTTTTATTTTCGATTTTATTAGTTCTTTTCTTCTTTCGATAAATTGTCTTTCCTTTTCGGCAATTAATTCGGCGATATCACTTTCACGTAATTTTTTATCGCTAATTCTTGAATCAGGAGACCAATTTTTATTTTCATAGACTTCAATTAAATCTCTTAATTTTTTTCGAAGAGTTTTAAATTTCGGATTCTCTTTAGAAAGAACTCTTAATTTTCTGTCAGCTATTAAAGCTCTTTCGAAATCTAATTCATTTTTAATTTCTCCAAGTTCAATTAACTCTATTATATCAAATTGTGTTTTCATAATTTCTTAAATCCAATCATTAGTTTTCAACCATTTTTTAATTGTACTCTTGTTATTCTTAAAAGTATTTTCATACTCCTTATGATTTCCTAACCAAACTACTGAAGCTTCTCCATCATCAAATTCAATTAGAATCATTGTTCTATGAACCGAAATATTGAAGAAATAAAAGCCATCACTATGGACACAATCTGCATCAGGCCTTGATTCATTTAGTTCAGTTTGATTTTTCCAATCATTTTCTTCAATATCTTCAATGAGTTTATCAATTGCAATAGTCAAAGGTGTATTTCCTTTATTCTTTCTTTTAAGCTTTTCTAATGCTTTCTTATTGGTTAATCTCATAGTTTACATTTGCAAATATATAAAAAGTTCTGATATAAACCGAACTTTTATATTTTTTTTAATATTACTGGCAACGGTTGGGCTATGATTTCGGCGTGGATAAATCCGCAGGATTTGTCCGCTAAGAAATCAAGTTAAATGTATTAAAAATATTAATGCTAAAACCAAACCCACGCTGAATTATAGGTGATGTTAGCTTATGTTGTGACACGTTTTGATTTTCACGAAACTTTTTTCACGTTCCAACAAAAATCTGCATTGGGTTAGATTAAACTTTTCCAGTTTAGTTTTCGTTTAAATACTAGTTTTTTTATTTTAAAAAATATTTTCAGCCGATTTCAAGTTGTTTTTTTGGTTAGCTTATACAAAATGTTCATTTTAAAAATTCCGTTATGCAAAAAAGTCGAGTTGGATTAAATTCCGTTACAAATAGTATAATAAACTCAAATTTTCTTTATGGCAGGATTTGTCCTAAATCTATAAATTCATTTTTTTGGAACAATAGAAGCTAACGGTCTAGTATATGAAAAGTAGCGGATTTTATACACTAACTTTTCGGATTATTACTTCTCTTTATTTTGTTCAATAGCTTTGGATTAAACTCTTAACCCGCTATTTTTTATATGCATTGTTAGCTTTTTTAGTGCTAC
>CAMTWE010000130.1:0-2975 GCA_947085395.1 uncultured Bacteroidota bacterium
AAATGGGTTACCGTTTTAAAAATTGGCACAAATATAATAGCGCTTAAACCAAGGTATAACATAATGGCGCTGTATTTATCACTCTTTTCAGTTTCTTCATTTTCTACATCGGCAATATTCCCTTTAAAAGCAGGCATAAATGAAGCAATTGTTGCAGGTACAACAGCCGATATAAGTGATGGAATTACCAAATATTGCATCAATTGTAGCGCACTTACTTTATTGGCAATCCACAACATAGTGGTTGTTACATCGCCAATTGGTGACCAAGCACCACCAGAATTGGCTGCAATTACAATAATACCGGCGTACCAAATTCTGTCTTCTCTGCTGGTCATTATTTTTCTGAGGATGGAAATCAACACAATTGTAGCAGTTAAATTGTCAATAATTGCAGATAATACAAAGGCCAAACCAGTAAAAATCCACAACAATTTGGTCTTATTTTTGGTTTTAACAAAATTTTTGATGGTTGAAAATCCGTTAAAATAATCGATAATTTCCACAATAGTCATCGCGCCAATTAAGAATATCAAAATTTCTGCTGTTTTTCCTAAATGATGAAGAAGAATTTCTTCTAAATGAGTGGGGACTAAAACTCTTAATGCAGTATCTACATTAAAAACGTCTAAATGACCTAAGGCCACAATTGCCCACAAAATGGCCATCATAGCTAAAGCCGGAATGAGTTTGTCAATTTTAAAAGTATGCTCTAAGGTTATAGATAAATAACCTACTATAAAAATGATAATTATTAATGACTCCATAATGTTTATAAATTGATTAAGTTGATATAAGTTGATTTAAATTTTTATAATAAAAATACGAACAAATATACAAACTAAGCATTATAAATTAACCCACTACTGTGGTCTTTTGTAGCTCCAGTTACACTTTTTAGACAATTAATTTTTTGGTCAATTCTCAATACTCCTAATAGTGCAAAAACAAGTGCTTCCTTATAATTTATTAATAAATTGGATGGTATAATAACCGCTGATTTTGAGATTTCTTTAATTCTATTTATTAAAAATAAATTATAAGCACCACCGCCTGTAACTAATATTTTTTTAGAATGATTTACTTTTTCTGCAATTTTAAGTGCAATATGCTCAACATAAGTTCTTAAAACATCTTTTTCTGACAATGAAAATGAATTAATAATTGGAAATATTACTGCATTTACAAACTCCATTCCCAATGATTTTGGTGCCGAATTTTTGTAAAAATCGATTTGATTTAGCATATTTAACAACGCTTGATGTACTTTTCCTTCGGATGCTAATTTTCCATTATCATCAAAAGGGAAACCTAATTTTTCGGCATAATGATTTAAAACTACATTTACCGGACAAATATCAAATGCTTTACGTTCTCCATTTTCTTGAAATGAGATGTTGGCAAATCCGCCTAAATTTAAGCAATAATCATAATCAGCAAACAACAACAAATCGCCGATAGGAACCAACGGTGCTCCTTGTCCGCCCAAAGCCACATCTTGCGAACGAAAATCACAAACTACTTTTAAGTTAGTGGTAGCGGCAATACTTGCACCATCACCAATTTGTAAGGTATATTTTTCAGCAGGATTGTGGAAAATGGTATGTCCGTGAGAAGCAATAAAATCAATCTCTTTAATGGAGAATTCTTGGATAAAATCATTGATTAATCGACCTAAGAATCGGCCATAATCAACATTTAATAAAGTGATTTCCTCTGCTGTTGCATAAAAGCCATTTTTGAGTTTTTTACGCCAATCATCTGAATAAGCATAGGTTTTAGCGTGATGAATTTCATATTCATACAGATTTTCATCCGTAAAAGTAACCTGCACCAAATCGACCCCATCTAATGAAGTACCGCTCATTAACCCAATAACTTGCCATTTTTTTGTATCCATAATTCTGTAAAAATACAAATCACTTTTAATTAAATTAGTATCTTTGAGCACTTAAAAAATAATTAATCTAACAACAATATATTATGGATTTTAGCTTAACCGAAGAACAAATAATGATTCGCGATGCTGCACGTGATTTTGCACAAACCGAATTACTCCCTGGCGTTATTGAACGAGATGAACATCAAAAATTTCCAACAGAACAAGTAAAAAAAATGGGAGAACTAGGTTTTCTAGGAATGATGGTGGATCCAAAATATGGCGGTAGCGGTTTAGATGCCGTTTCGTATGTGCTGGCAATGGAAGAAATTTCTAAAGTAGATGCATCGGCATCGGTGGTGATGTCTGTAAATAATTCATTAGTTTGCTGGGGTTTAGAAACTTATGGAACTGAAGCACAAAAACAAAAATATTTAGTGCCTTTGGCTAAAGGTGAAATTATTGGTGCTTTCTGTTTAAGTGAACCAGAAGCGGGTTCTGATGCTACTTCGCAAAGAACAACCGCCATTGATATGGGCGATTATTATTTGGTAAATGGCACCAAAAACTGGATTACCAATGGTGGCACCGCTAGTGTTTACCTTGTAATTGCACAAACCGATGTTGCCAAAGGTCACAAAGGTATCAATGCTTTAATTTTAGAAAAAGGAATGCCTGGTTTTGAAATTGGCAATAAAGAAAATAAATTGGGAATTCGTGGGTCTGACACCCATTCTTTAATGTTTACAGATGTTAAAGTTCCTAAAGAAAATAGAATTGGCGAAGATGGTTTCGGATTTAAATTTGCCATGAAAACATTGGCTGGTGGCAGAATTGGTATCGCTTCACAAGCACTCGGAATTGCCTCTGGAGCTTATGAATTGGCCTTACAATATTCTAAAGAACGCAAAGCTTTTGGCAAACCGATTAGCGAACACCAAGCCATTGCTTTTAAATTGGCAGATATGGCAACTGCTATTGAAGCAGCCAGACATTTATGTATCAAAGCGGCTTGGGACAAAGACAATCACTTAAATTATGATTTATCGGGCGCTATGGCTAAATTATTTGCGGCAGATTCTGCTATGTGGATTAC
>CAMTWE010000131.1:0-3941 GCA_947085395.1 uncultured Bacteroidota bacterium
GCCATATTAGAATATCTATCCTCATTAAGTGAAGCACCGATTACTAAAGTTTTTAATCCCATTATTAAACTATTTTAAACATCTTGGTTGCTATCAAATTGCTCTAAATATTCGGCAACTCTTTTGATAAACATCCCACCTAAAGCGCCATTTACAACACGATGATCATAAGAAATTGATAAATACATTTTACTTCTAATTCCAATAAAATCACCCTCAGGAGTTTCAATAACCGCAGGCGTTTTTCTGATAGCTCCTAAAGCTAAAATACCGACTTGTGGTTGATTTATAATTGGAGTGCCAAAAATACTACCAAAAGAACCAATATTAGTAACCGTAAAAGTTCCGCCCGAAATATCATCTGGTTTTAATTGATTTTTTCTGGCTCTATTAGCCAAATCATTTACAGATTTTGCCATACCTACAATATTTAACTGATCGGCATTTTTGATAACTGGCACTATTAAATTTCCATCATCCAAAGAAGTAGCCATTCCTAAATTGATGGCTTTCTTTTTAATGATATTTTCACCATCCACAGAAATATTCATCATCGGATAATCGCGCAAAGTTTTTGCTACAGCTTGTAATAAAATTGGGGTAAAAGTCAATTTTTCACCTTCAGCTTTTTCAAATTTATTTTTAACTTTCTCTCTCCATTTTACCAAATTGGTCACATCAACTTCAATAAAAGATTGTACATGCGCAGAGGTATGAACAGAATGTGTCATGTGTTGAGAAATCAATTTACCCATTCTGGTCATTTCAATAATTTCATCACCAGATGAAACTGTAATTGGAGTACTGACTATTTTTTTAACTTCGGATGTTTCAACAATTGAAACTTTTGGACTTGAAATTACTGGCTGAATTGTATTATTTCTATTTTTAAGATAATTTAATAAATCATCTTTAGTTAAGCGATTTTCAGAACCAGAACCTTTGATGGTATCCAATTCTACCAAAGAAATATTTTCTTTGGCTGCAATATTTTTTACCAAAGGCGAATAAAATTTGTCAGAACTTTGATTTGAAATAACAACATCATGTTGGATTACAGCAGTTTCAACCACAATTTCTTCCTGTTTGGTTGCAATAACATCAGAAATAATAGTTACTTCTTCCGTTGCGATACCTTCAATTTCAACGATTGCAAATGCTTGATCAACTTTAAGAATATCACCTACTTTAAAAAGTTGCTCCACCAAAATGCCTTCAATTTCACTAGGCACTTCTGTATCTACCTTATCTGTAGCTACTTCTGCAATACCATCATCTAATTTTATAGTATCTCCCACATTTTTCAACCATGCTGTAAGCGTTGCTTCAGAAACACTTTCGCCCATTTTAGGGAGTTTTATCTCAACTTTTGCCATTATTATTTAATTTAGAGTGCAAATTTACGAATTATTAAAAGGACATCTTAAAGTTAAGCAATTATTAAATATAATGTATTGATAGATATATTTTATATCGTTTATTTCATTTTTAAAAATTGCAAAAAGTTCGGTAAAAAAAGTTGTTATATTTTTCATATCAAATTTATTTCTACGCCAGTGCCGTTGAAAGCATTTAAAACATACCAGGGTTCTTTTGCAAGTTCTTCTTCCAATTCTTTATTTTCATCTATTACCTCAACAGATTTTTCTTTTACTCTGTCAAATATTTCGCTGAACTTTCTAGGTTTAAATTTATCTCCTAAATATGGATTTGATTCTTTATTCAAACGGACTTCAACGCCCTCAAAAAAGCGAAGCAGAATTGATAACAGTTCGTGATTTTTTATAACAAAAACTATTGGAGAGATGGTGACTTTATGCTAGGGTTTACTATCACAAGAAGATATAACTTCTAATTATTTTTATCCCCCTAAAAACAAAAAAGGCGTTTCAATTGAAGCGCCTTTTTTGATATCAAATAAAAAAAAATTAAATTGTCATAGAGAAAATTCTAATTTCTGGTTGATTTTCAATCAATCGCAAATCAAAAGCCATACAAATATTTCTGATAAACATTCTGCCTTCATCAGAAACTTTTAAGGTATTTCCTTCAATTTTGAGAACTTTATCTTGAATTAATTCTGCTAATCGCTCAATAATTTGAGGCATTTCATCCAATTGCATTTTAGTATCTTCCCAACTTGTTTCTAAGTGACACATAATATTTAAAATGTGTTTTCTAACAATTAAATCTTTTGGTGTTAACAAATGTCCTCTAAAAATAGGTAATTCCCCTTTATTAACCCTTGCAATATAATCTTCTTCCTTCTTTTCATTTTGCGCAAAACTATACCAAGAATCACTAATTGATGAAACGCCTAAACCAATCATCAGTTGCGTTTTACCAGCTGTATAGCCCATAAAATTTCTATGCAACGTCTTTTTATTCATTGCTTTACACAACGAATCGGTTGGTAAGGCAAAATGGTCCATTCCTACTTCTACATAACCCGCATCAAAGAAAAGTTGTTTTCCCAATTCGTATAAATGGCGTTTTTCTTCATCTTTTGGCAAATCTTGATCTTCAAAACCGCGTTGACCAACACCTTTTATCCACGGCACATGCGCATAAGAATAATAAGCAATTCTGTCTGGTCTTAATGCCACCGTATTTTTAATGGTAGTTCGGATGCTGTTTTCTGTTTGAAATGGCAATCCGAAGATTAAATCGTGACCGATAGACTGATAACCAATTTCTCTTGACAATTCATGAACCGATTTTACCTGTTCAAAAGATTGAATTCTGTTGATGGCAAACTGAACTTTTGGATCGTAATCTTGAATTCCGAAACTATTCCGTTTGAAACCTAAATCAAAAAGTGTTTGTAATTGATGTTCTGATGTTTTATTAGGATGCCCTTCAAAACTCATCTCACAAGTTTCAAATTTTTCAGCTTTTTTGAAAATTCCTTTAATTAATCGTTCTAAATTTTCAGCTGAAAAGAATGTTGGCGTTCCGCCTCCTAAATGGATCTCTCTTATTTTTGGTTTTTTATCGAATAAATCACAATACAAATCCCACTCTTTTAAAACAGTATCAATGTACGGATCTTCAACCGAATGTTGTTTAGTGATGCGCTTATGACAGGCACAAAACGTACATAAACTTTCACAATAAGGCAAATGAATGTAAAGACTAATTCCCTCACTATCATTACTTTCATTAAACGATTTTACAAGCGTTTTCTTCCAATCCTCCATGGCAATTCCTTCTGCATCCCAAAATGGAACGGTAGGATAACTCGTATAACGAGGCCCCGGAATATTGTATTTTTGAATTAGTTTCGTATTCATTTATTACATGTTAAAAGTTTGAATGTTAAAAGTTTAAAAGTTATTATTACTAAACTCAAACAAAATTCTATTTACTGATAATCATCAATTGTTAATTATCAATTATCAATTCTTCACTTTGTATTCCTTCACAGCATCCACAAATGCTTTGGCATTTTCTAACGGAATATTGGGTAGAATTCCGTGTCCGAGATTGGCTACCAATTTATCTTTACCAAATTCATCAATCATCTCCGTTACCATTTTCTTGATAACTGCCGGTGGCGAAAGCAAACGTGAAGGGTCAAAATTACCTTGTAAAGTAATATTTCCACCCGTTAACTGACGAGCCATTTTTGGCGAAATTGTCCAATCTACTCCTAAGGCAGAAGCATTAGATTTTGACATTTCTTCTAAGGCAAACCAACAACCTTTACCAAATGCAATTACAGGAGCATCATCTTTTAAGGCCTCAATAATTTGGTTGATGTATTGCCACGAAAACTCTTGATAATCAACGGGAGATAACATTCCTCCCCAACTGTCAAAAACTTGAACTGCATTTACACCAGCCACAACTTTTGCTTTTAAATACGCAATGGTTGTATCGGTAATTTTTTGTAATAACATATGAGCTGCTACCGGATGTTCAAAACAAAATCCTTTAGC
>CAMTWE010000132.1:0-1769 GCA_947085395.1 uncultured Bacteroidota bacterium
AGTTCTTTCTCACGATAATAAGACGGAACCCGAACATTTAAATCAATATTTTTACTGTTGAGCGATTTAATTTCGATGGTTATTTTTTTGGTTGGCAACTGCACTACAGCTTTGCCATATCCGGTCATTGATTGAATCATACTGATTAATTAAGACCCTAAAAGTACAGAATTTATAGGAAATAAACCTTTCCTGATGAAATTTCGTAGCAAGCAGGCACAATTTTACAATTTAATCTGTTTTTTTAATGTGTTAATATTTGATTTTGTTGATAAAATTAACCATTAATTTAAAATCGAAATTGATTGTTGATGTTTTATGCAGTTTTTAAGTTGTAGTTTGATAAATTTACCTTGAAATACTGCGGCTACATCAACTCAAAATTATCGAATTCTTTTTTGTTAAAATCATCAAAAATTAGTTTAAATATGCTAAAAAACACAAACTCAATTGACTAAAAAACTACTTTATTATCATCAATTTAAATAGATTGATAGAATTTTTTTTATAAATTGGCATTTTATAAATTTAAAAACAATCTTCATGAAAAAAATAACCGTAGCAAAAGGAGATGGAATTGGTCCAGAAATTATGGATGCCACCTTAGAAATTATTTTAGCCGCAGGCGCTAAAATCGAAATTGAAGAAATTGAAGTTGGCGAGAAAGTCTATTTAGCCGGTAACAATGCAGGTATTGCCTCAGAATCTTGGGAGGTTATTAGAAGAAATAAAATTTTTCTAAAAGCACCAATAACTACTCCACAAGGTGGTGGTTATAAAAGTTTAAATGTAACCACTCGTAAATTTTTAGGATTGTATTCCAATGTTCGTCCATGTATGAGTTTACATCCTTTTGTAAGCACCAAACATCCAATAATGGATTTGATTATTGTTAGAGAAAATGAAGAAGATTTATATGCCGGAATTGAGCATCAACAAACAGATGAAGTTGTACAATGCTTAAAATTAATAAGCAGACCCGGTTGCGAAAAAATAGTTCGATATGCTTTTGAATATGCAAAACAGCAAAACAGAAAAAAAGTAACCTGTTTTACGAAAGACAATATTATGAAACAAAGTGATGGATTATTCCATCAAGTATTTGACGAAATAGCAAAAGAATACCCAGAAATAGAAAATGAACATTGGATTATTGACATCGGTGCTGCTAAAATGGCTGATACTCCAGAACTTTTTGATGTATTGGTGATGCCAAATTTATATGGCGATGTTTTATCGGATGTAGCGGCACAAATTGCGGGTTCTGTTGGCTTGGCAGGTTCTGCAAATATTGGCGAAGAATGCGCTATGTTTGAAGCCATTCATGGTTCTGCGCCTAGAAGAGCTGGGCAAAATTTAGCCAATCCATCGGGATTATTACAAGGAGCTGTTATGATGTTAAATCATATCGGTCAAACAGCGGTAGCCGAAAAAGTTCAAAATGCTTGGCTCAAAACAATTGAAGATGGAACGCATACTTATGACATTTTTAAAGAAGGAATTAGCAAACAAAAAGTAGGAACAAAAGAATTTGCAAAAGCAGTAATCGCAAATCTTGGAAACAAACCGTCTATTCTAAAACCAGTATTGTACGCCAAAAATGAAGCCTTAATTCTTCCAAAATACAAACGAAGACCCGCTGCAAAAAAAGAATTGGTAGGAGTTGATATATTTATACATTGGGCAGGAACAGATCCAAATGAATTGGCAAGCATCATTCAAAAAATAGAAAAAGAAAATCTTAAATTATCAATGATAACCAATAGAGG
>CAMTWE010000133.1:0-5748 GCA_947085395.1 uncultured Bacteroidota bacterium
CTTTGATATACAGCAACAAATCATTTAAAAATTCTATTCAAACTATAAATTTAGTCAATTTAATTTATAGTACAAAAACTTCTTGATTTTCTTGATATGTAGAAGCTGAAAAAACGCCTTTTGGGCGGTTTTTTTTTAAAGGAATGTACTTTCTGTAGATTTTAGCCAATTAGGTCGGTTTTGGTCATTTGTGTTGGTTTGTGCCATATGGAATAGCGCCCTCTTTGTTTTGAATTAATTCCCGATGAACTTTGTATATCGATTTCAGATTTTGTTGCAACGAATATTGATTGACCCTTCTACTCCATTTCGACTGCGCTCAATGACCACGTTCTAAGACCACGCTCAATGACCACGCTCGGGGTTCAAATATAGACAAAAGATTATTATGCTAGAAATCAATAATTTATCAAATTTTAATTATTTAAATTTTACCATCGATTTTTATTTATTAATGTAATTATGATGATGTATTAATGTAGCAATTTTTTAGGACAGTATCTGAAACGATTATGAAACTTAGAATTAAATCAACCTATTTAAGAAAAAAAAGATGGAAGTTCTGATGACATTGATTTGCTACCAACGTTTGGAGCAATGCACAATTAATACTAAAATATTGACAGTATTATATGGGTATTACCTTACTATTGGTTGACTTTATAATCAATAAATAATCTATTTTTCAATGCAGAAAATTTCTTAAACAATAGAAAATAGTATAAGAATGGTTATGATTATTATCGTGATGGATGATATTCCAATAGGAAACCAAACGGGAGCAATCCACGGACGCGGAATCAGGAATAGCACATCTATTGTAGTTAATTTAGGTGGCCATTTAATGACAAGGTATAGTGAGAGATAATAAAACAAATCCCAAAAGGCAAAAGTCCAAAGAAAAACTACTATCCTATCCAGCCAAGTGGTTCCTACCAAAAAGGCTAACGTAATGAGCATGATTATGGTAGCTACCTCCCTCGTTTTCTCAATAAAAATTAACTGTTTGGGAACTTTTTCAAGTAAATCTCTATTGGTTTGATTGTCTGTTATTCCGAGTGCTTTACGAAGATAAACTACTGTTACACCTTCTAAATGAGCCATACCAATTCCGAAAATGGCTAATATTAAAAACTTTTCCATGGTAACTTATTTTTAATAGATTCTGCTCATTTTGCAGTATTACTAAGGTAGTAATTTTTTAGATACTACGTTGATTATCAGAATCAATTATATTATAGAAAGAAAACAACAAAAGAGAAAGTGACAGGCTACTTGAGGTGTTACCTTTACTTTGTTTGTGATAAAATAACGTTAAATTTATATATCTAACAATATTTGCTCGGGGTCTTTTCCACCAAAAATAATGGTACTTGGATTTTCCAACAACTCTTTCACCTTTTTTAAAAACCCTACAGATTCCCGCCCATCAATAATACGATGGTCGTAACTTAATGCCACATACATCATGGGTCGTATGACCACTTTCCCTTCTATAGCAACGGGACGATCTATAATATTATGCATGCCTAAAATGGCACTCTGAGGAGGATTGATAATTGGCGTACTCAACATCGAACCAAAAACACCTCCATTTGTAATGGTAAAGGTTCCTCCAGTCATTTCCTCTAAGGTAATTTTATTTTCACGGGCTTTTGAAGCCAATGTTTTGATTGCGACCTCAATTTGCGAAAAACTCAATTGCTCTGCATTGCGAATAACCGGAACCATTAATCCTTTAGGAGCACTCACGGCAATACCAATATCTGCATAGTGATGGTAAATTATTTCATCACCTTCTATGCTAGCATTTACCGTAGGAAATAAATGCAACGCTTCAGTAACTGCTTTTGTAAAAAAACTCATAAAACCTAAACTCGTACCGTGAACCTCCTTAAATTTATCTTGATACTTCTTGCGAATGGCATAGATAGCACTCATGTCTACTTCATTAAAAGTAGTTAATATAGCCGCTTCGTTTTTAACTGCTACCAATCGCTGAGCTAATTTTTTGCGCAAAGGAGACATTTTAGAACGCTCAGTTGTTCTCATGGTTTCTATTTTTTTATCAGATTGCATTTTAAAACCTGCCGATAGTAAGTTTAAAACGTCCGCTTTCATTATACGCCCCTCTGGACCGGTTCCTGCAATTTTATGGATCGGAATTTTATTGTCCTCCATTATTTTTTTAGCCAAAGGTGTTGCAGTTGCTTTAACAGGTGGGCTATCATTATCTGTACTTTCTTCCTTTATTGGGATGTTGATTTCCGTATTTTCGGATGGTGTCAAATTGGTGTCTTTTGCCAACTTCTTATTAGGATCAACCACTTTTTTGACAGCTGATATTGCACTTGTATCGATGGTGCCTATACGTTCTCCAACAGCTACCGTTTCGCCTTCTTTTGCTAAAATTTTAAGAACCCCCGATTCTTCGGCATTCAATGTTAAAGTAGCTTTATCTGAATCAATCTCCGCAATTTCTTCATCCTTTTCTACAAATTCGCCATCATCTTTTAACCAACGTGCAATCACTACTTCGGTAATTGACTCTCCTGGACTCGGGACTTTCATTTCAATAATTGCCATATTTTTATTGTATTTAAAGGTGATTCAAACTAGTATTGTTTAGCTACCTCAAGTAGTTTTTGATTATGCTAGCGTACTTTTTTAAAAATACTATCGATTATTGCCTGCTGCTGTTTGACATGCATTTTACTATAGCCCGTTGCCGGACTTGCGCTTTCATTGCGCCCAATGTATTTCAACGGTACCTTGGGAAATTTACGGTTAATATAAGTCCATGCACCCATATTTTCAGGTTCTTCTTGTGCCCATATAAATTCTTCAGCACCATTGTACTTTTCTAGGAGTTCAATTAATTGCAAACTTGGGAATGGATATAACTGCTCTATCCGCACTATAGCACAAGAAGCATCACCTAATTTTAATTTTTCTTCCATAATCTCATAAAATATTTTACCAGAACAAAAGACCATCTTTTGGACAGTTTTCACTGTAGCTGTTTCATCATCTAACACTTCCTGAAAACTACCAGTAGTAAAATCTTTCAAAGAAGAAACGCAACTTGGATAGCGCAGTAATTTTTTAGGCGTAAAACATATTAGCGGTTTACGGAAATCGCGTTTTAATTGTCTTCGCAAGACATGAAATTGATTTGCGGGTGTGGTGCAATTGACTAGTTGCATATTATTTTCGGCACATTGTTGGAGGAAGCGCTCAATGTGTGCGCTTGAATGTTCAGGTCCCATTCCTTCATACCCGTGAGGTAATAACAAAACTAAGCCATTCATTCTTCTCCATTTATATTCTGATGAGGTTATATACTGATCAATAATAATCTGAGCGCCATTATAAAAATCGCCAAACTGCGCTTCCCATACCGTTAACGAATTTGGTGTTGTTAAGGCATATCCAAATTCAAAACCAACTACGCCATATTCAGACAATAAGGAATTATAAATGTTTAGTTTTCCTTTCGCCCCGATATTGTTTAAAGGAACGTATTCTTCTTCCGAATCCTCTACTTTTACTACTGCGTGTCGGTGTGAAAAGGTACCTCGTTCTACATCCTGACCACTAAAACGCACATTGTGACCTTCGTGTATCAGACTTGCATAGGCCATTAATTCACCCATAGCCCAATCGTACTTATCTTTAGTAATCATAGCAATACGATCGTCAAATAACTTTTGAATTTTATTAAAGAACTTCTTATCTTTTGGTAATGTCGCAATTTTTCGCGCGATCTCTACAAACAATTTTTTATCAATGGCTGTTTTAGGAGATTTTTCAAAATCCTTGGAAATAGCAGTTCTTAAACCTTTCCACGAACCATAGAAGGATGAAGAAGTTGCCACTTTCTCTGTTGATTTAGCTTCCTCTAACTCTTTTTGAAGGGTCTCTTTCAATGCTTTTTCCATCTCCTTTACGAGATGTGGAGTTATAACACCTTGAGCAATTAATTGTTTACTGTAGATTTCTTTCGGATTGGGGTGAGCTGCAATCGCTTTGTACAATAAAGGCTGTGTAAAACGAGGTTCGTCCCCTTCGTTATGACCATATTTGCGATAACATAAAATATCGATAAAAACATCTTTTTGAAATTGTTGACGAAACTCCATGGCTAATTGAGACACATAAACCAAAGCCTCTACATCATCACCATTTACATGAAAAACAGGTGATAACACTACTTTAGCAACATCGGTGCAATAGGTACTGGATCGTCCGTCTAAATAATTGGTCGTAAATCCCACCTGATTGTTAATCACAAAATGAACAGTTCCTCCTGTTTTATAACCGTCTAATTGGCTCATTTGGATAACTTCATAGACTAGACCTTGACCCGCTAATGCAGCATCTCCGTGGATTAGGATTGGACAGACTTTAGCATAGTCATTGTTGTAGGCAAAATCAATTTTTGCACGAGCAATCCCTTCAACCACAGCATCAACAGTTTCTAAATGTGACGGATTGGGTGCCAAACTTAAATAAACTTTCTTTCCTGCTTTACTCCAACGTTCATTGGTAAATCCCAAATGGTATTTTACGTCACCATCGAATGAAAAATCTTCGTTTTCAATTCCCTCAAATTCAGTAAAAATATCTTTGTATTGCTTATCTAACATATTGACGAGTACATTTAATCGACCTCGATGTGCCATCCCAATTACAAAATCAACAACACCTAATTCGGAACCTTTTTCACATATGGCATCTAAGGCAGGAATGATTGACTCGCAACCTTCTAATGAAAACCGCTTTTGCCCAACAAATTTAGTGTGTAAAAAATTTTCAAATACGACCGCTTTATTTAATTTATTTAAGATATCAATCTTCTCATTAACAGAATACACTGGGGTATTTTTGGAATTTTCCATTTTTTTCTGAAACCATTCAATAATTTCAGGCGAACGGATGTACCTATATTCTGCTCCAATAGACTGACAATAGGTTTGTTTTAAATGAATGATGATGTCTTTGAGTTTGGCAAATCCAATTCCAATGGTCGTACCTGCTTGGAACACGGTTTCTAAATCGGATTGACTTAATCCAAAGTTTTCAATATCTAGCGTTGGAGTATAAGTTCTGCGTATACGAACCGGATTGGTTTTCGTAAATAAATGACCTCGGCTACGATAGCCATTAATAAGACTAACAACTTTAAACTCCTTATCAACCCCCTTAGGAATTTCAATATCGTAATTTTTTCTGGCAAATTCAAATCCTTCAAAGAATTTTCTCCAACCATCACCTACCATTTCAGGATTCTTCAGGTACTGTTGATAATATTCATCAATTACCTTACCATCTGCATTACTTAAAAAGGAATAATTATCCATACACTACCATCAATTTCAACTTACACAAAGTAACTAAAAATAAGAGAATTACAATTGTAATTTTAATCGTTTTTTAATATCGTTAATGAAATTCCATACGATTATATCGATAAAAATTGAATCAATTATAAAAAAATAAAAAATATTTGCATACATCCTCCTTACGTATAAAATCTTTTTTTAGTATAGGAAGACACATTATCAGTTCGTTTTTAACATTATGTAGACATTATATTTACTTAATAAGCAGGCGCGTTAAGACATCACCTTATTGATGATTTTATGACTTAAACTCTGCATAGTTTTGCATCAATTTACATTCAAAATCATATTAAACAACTCTTTTCGATAACTTGTTTTAAAAATATAAAAAGGAACTTAGTTA
>CAMTWE010000134.1:0-32860 GCA_947085395.1 uncultured Bacteroidota bacterium
GATTTATCACTTCTCTTTTTTTATTTTTGTTTTAATCAATTTATTCAAATTTATGATTTCAGCTAAAAATATACATAAATCATACGGCAATGTTCAGGTTTTAAAAGGCGTTGACATACAAGTAGAAAAAGGGACTATTGTTGCAATTGTTGGCCCATCGGGCGCTGGAAAAACAACTTTACTCCATATTTTAGGAACCTTAGATTTGTTTGATAAAGCATTTAAAACTGATTTGCAAATTAACCAACAATCGCTTTTAAATTTAAGCGATCAGGAATTGTCAAAATTTAGAAATCTTAATATCGGGTTTATATTTCAATTTCATCAATTATTACCAGAATTTACAGCGCTAGAAAATGTTTGTATCCCTGGATTTATTGCCCAAAGAAACAGAAAAGAAGTGGAAAAAGAAGCTTTAAAATTGTTAGATTATTTAGGATTATCGCACAGAATACATCACAAACCCAATGAACTTTCGGGCGGTGAACAACAAAGAGTTGCAGTTGCCAGAGCATTAATTAACAATCCAGCAGTTATTTTTGCAGATGAACCCAGTGGTAATTTAGATTCTGAATCAGCTAAAAATTTACACCAACTTTTTTTTGATTTAAGAAATAAATTTGGACAAACATTTGTCATTGTTACACACAATAAAGAATTGGCCAATATGGCAGATAAAATATTTGAAATGAAAGATGGGAATATAATTAATAATGAAAAATTAATAATGAAAAATTAATAATGAAAAATAAAAGATGAAAAAATAGTTGAATGTATAAAAGTTCATAATGTTTGTAATGTTTTTATAATCGTTTCAACATTAAACTTTAAACTTTAAACTTTAAACATTTTAACTTTCAATCTTTCAATCTTTCAATCTTTCAATCTTTCAATCTTTTAATAATTTACACATGAAAACCGGAATCATAAGCGCCATGCAGGAAGAAATGCAAGAGTTATTAAATGAACTTCAAAATGTGCGTATTACCCACAAAGGAAAGCGCAATTATTACGAGGGAATTTTATTCGGAAAAGAAGTAGTCTTGGTTTTTTCTCGTTGGGGAAAAGTAGCATCGGCGGTTACCACCACTCAGTTAATCAATGATTTTGAATTGGATGAAATCATTTTTACAGGCGTTGCAGGCGCTTTAAATGCGTCGTTAAATATTGGTGATATCGTACTTGGAAAAACTTTATTTCAGCATGATATGGATGCTTCGCCTTTGTATCCAAAGTTTGAAATTCCGCTTTTAAACCAACAAGGATTTAAAATTACTACCAATCAAAAATTAGTAAATGCAACACAAAGTTTTTTACACCATTTTACCCAATTAATTCCATCAGAAAAAGCATCAAATTTCAACATCAATCATCCAAAAATGATTATTGGAACAATTTTAAGCGGCGACCAATTTATTACATCCAAAGAAAAAATTGAGGCATTGTTAAAAGAAATTCCACATGCCGATTGCGTAGAAATGGAAGGCGCTGCCATTGCGCAAGTTTGTTTTGAATACAATATACCATTTTCAATTATCAGAATTATTTCTGATAAAGCGATGGATAATTCTCACATCGATTTTCAAAAATTTGCCAATGAAATTGCCAGTCATTACGCAAAAGCCATACTTAAAAACTATTTTTTACAGATTTAAGAATCATTTTTTTATCTTTGATAAATCTTTCTAAAATGTTGACCTTTTTTACATTTTACAAAATCTCTACTATTGCTATTTTAAATAGCAGTTTTTCAGCACTATTTTTTGCTTTTTACCGTTCAAATCATTGTCATTTTTTAAATCGTACAAGCCATCAATTATGAATGTAATCCTAAAATCTGCTACCATCATTCAGCCCAATTCTGAACTTCATCTATCAAAAAGAGATATTTTAATAGAAGATGGAATCATTAAAAAAATTGGTACTGCTATTGAAAATAAAGGTAAATATCAACTTATTGATTTACCCAATTTACACATTTCAATTGGTTGGTTTGATGGAAGCGTTTCTTTTGGAGAACCCGGTTATGAAGAACGCGAAACCTTAGAAAACGGATTAAAAACTGCGGCACAAAGCGGCTTTACAGCAATTGCACTGAATCCCAATACCAATCCGATTGTTGACAATAAATCTGCGGTTGAATTTTTAATCAACCAATCAAAAAAAACAGCTACTAAATTATTTCCTATAGCAAGTTTTACCCAAAAATCTGAAGGCAAAGAATTGGCAGAATTATTTGACATGAAAAACTCAGGCGCTTGCGCTTTTGGCGATTATAAAAAAAGTATAGAAAATGCTCAATTGTTAAAAATTGGACTTCAATACGCTCAAATTTTTAACGGACTCCTCATCAGTTATCCACAAAACAAAGCCATAGCCGATAATGGATTGATAAATGAAGGAATTAACAGTACCCGTTTAGGACTAAAAGGAATTCCAAATTTTGCTGAAGAATTACAAATAACTAGAGATTTAGCTATCTTAGAATATGCGGGTGGAAAATTACATATTCCAACAATATCTACAAAAGGTTCAGTTGAGTTGATTAGAAAAGCAAAATCAAAAGGATTAAATGTTAGCTGTAGTGTTGCTGTTCATCATTTATTTTTAAACGATGATGAACTAAAAGAGTTTGATTCTAACTTTAAAATTTTGCCACCTCTAAGAACTACAGCAGACCAAAAAGCATTGCTAAAAGGAGTTAAAGACGGAACCATAGATTTTATCACCAGTGACCATTGCCCTATTGATATTGAACATAAAAAAATTGAATTTCAAACAGCTAAAAACGGAACCATTGGCTTAGAAAGTTTTTTTGGGGCGGTAAATAGTGTACTAAAATTAGATGAATTTATCTTAAATATCACTAACAAACCTCGTACTATTTTCGGCATTGAAGTTCCTAAAATTGCTGAAAATGAAAAAGCCGAAATCACTTTGTTTAATCCTTTTGAAAGTTATAAATTTACCCTAAATCATATTACATCTACTTCCAAAAATTCGGCTTTTATCAACAAAGAATTAAAAGGAAAAGTATATGGCATTTATGCACAAAATCAACTTATTATAAATTGATAAACTATGGAAAACCAAACAGTTGAAAACGGAAAAACTATTGCTATTGTTAGTTATTTAACCTATATAGGAACCATTATTGCTTTCATTTTAAACAATGATAAGAAAAATGAATTTGCGGCATTTCACATACGGCAATCTGTAGGTTTGGGAATTATTTTCTTTTTGGTAGAAATTTTAACCGCATTTTCATTCCATGGTATTTTTAAATTCGGCTTTTATATTTTCCTTTTATTACTTTGGATTATCGGTTTTTTAGGCGCCATCAAAGGGGAATATAAAAAAGTCCCGATTTTAGGCGATGCTTTTCAACAATGGTTTAAAAATTATTTTTAAAAATCATGAAAAGAGTTTTACTTTTGTGGCTATTTTAAAAATTTATGGACACAAAAAAAAGCACGCTACATTACGAAATTCGATTTCCAAAAATACCCGTTCAAAATCCGCCCATGTTAATTTTACTTCATGGTTATGGCAGTAATGAATTGGATTTATTTTCTTTTGCTGATGAATTACCCGATGAATTATTGATTATCAGCGCCAGAGCACCAATTACTTTAGGATATCACAGTTATGCTTGGTATGCTATCAATTTTGATAAAATAAACGGTAAATTTTCAGATATTGATGAAGCCAAACAAGCCAGAGAAATCATTGCTACATTTATTGATGAAATGACCGAAAAATATCAAGTAAATAAAGATAAAATTTTCCTTTTGGGCTTTAGTCAAGGTACAATTTTAAGCTATGCAGTGGCCTTAAATTATCCAGAAAAAATTAAATATGTCATTGCATTAAGTGGTTATATCAATGAAGATTTATCGCCCGATAACATTCATCATAAATTGTACAGAAAGTTAGATTTCTTTATTTCACATGGAAATTCAGATCAAGTTTTACCCGTTGAATGGGCAAGATTGGCGCCAGAAATATTTTATGTTTTGGGCATCAAAAATGTGTATAAAGAGTACAATGCCGGACATGGCGTGCATCCACAAAATTTTTACGATTTAAGAAATTGGATTGTTGAGCGACTTAAATAGTGAGTTGCAAACCATCATAAGCCAGAAAAACATTTTTAGGCAATTTCTTTTCAGCTTCTGCATGGAAACCCATATCTATACTGATGTGGGTAAAATACGTTTTTTCAGGTTTTAATTCTGCTATTAATGCTAGTGCTTCTTCAATATTTAAGTGTGAAAAATGCGGTTTTTCTCGCAAGCAATTTAAAACCAATACTTTTAATCCTTTTAATTTTTCTTTTTCTTCGGATAAAATTATTTTGATATCGGTTAAATAAGCAAAATCTTGAAAACGATAACCCAACACTGGTATATCGGCATGATTGGCTTCAATCGGGGTTACCCACAAATTATTCAACAAAAAAGGTTTTTTATAAACTTCATGAATATGAACGCATGGAGCACCCGGATATTTATTTTTATCGGTAAAAATATAATCAAATCTTTTGATTAAATTTTTAACAACTCTTGGGTGTGCATAAATTGGAACACCACCCAATTTAAAACTAAAAGGGCGAATATCATCCATGCCAGCAGTATGATCTGCATGTTCGTGGGTAAATAAAATTCCGTCAATGTGATTGATATTTTCCCGCAACATTTGATAGCGAAAATCGGGACCGCAATCAATAATATACCTGTAATTATCCCATTCAACAGCCACAGAAACCCGCAAACGTTTGTCTCTTTTATCATCAGAAAAACAAACCGGATTTGCAGAGGCAACAACCGGAATTCCTTGTGAAGTACCCGTTCCTAAAAAAATTATTTTTAACATTTAATTTATCTCAAATTGAATTAGTTCAAAAATATCTAATTAATAGCTAAACAACGCAAATTTACTAATTAATAATTTTTAGCAACAAAAATTATAGCTTTCTAAATTTAGATATCCTTTTTTACAGCTTCAACTACTAAATTCCTATTTTTCATAACTATACAATTTTATATAATTGATTTTCAAATAAGTGTAAAGATTTATAAACATAATTTTAAACAATAAAATCAAACATTTTTCATCAGAAAAGTGACTTTTATCACTTCTTAAATTTTAAAAATGAGTATATTTGCAAAACTTTTTAAATCTTGATTTAGCAATCAAAAAAAATAAAAGATAAACAAACTAAATTTTAAAAAAGTGAAAATAGGTATTTTAAAAGAGCATAGAGAAGGAGAAAGACGCGTTGCTGTTTCTCCAACAATTGCAAAAGCTCTAATAGCTAAGGGTTTTGAATGTATTGTTGAGCAAAACGCCGGATTTACATCTTCTTATAATGATGCTGATTACGAAAACGTAGGAGCAAAAATTATGAACCAAAGTGAAGTTTTTAACCAAGCCGATCTTTTGGTTAAAATTAATCCTTTTGTAGAGCAAGAAATCGCTCAGTTAAAAGAAGGGCAGGTAACTATTAGTACGATGTATCATATGTCGCATCCAGAATTAGTAAGTGCTTTAGCAGCAAAAGGCGTTAGTTCTTTTTCTTTAGATGCCATGCCACGTATTTCTAGAGCGCAAGACATGGATATTTTAAGTTCTCAAAATAACTTAGCTGGTTATAAAGCGGTAATTTTAGGAGCTTTTGAAATGACTAAAATTTTCCCGTTGATGATGACTGCAGCCGGAACTATTACGCCATCAAGAGTTTTAATTTTCGGGGTGGGTGTTGCCGGATTACAAGCCATTGCAACTGCAAAACGTTTAGGCGCCATAGTGGAAGCAACTGATATTAGAAGCGAAACCAAAGAACAAGCAGAATCATTAGGCGCTAAATTTATTTCGGTAGATAATACCGGTGAAACATCGGTTGGTGGTTATGCTACAGAAGCATCATCAGATTACGCCCAAAGACAAAAAGAAGCGGTAAATGCCTCTTTAGCAAAAGCAGATTTGGTAATTACAACCGCTTTTGTTCCTGGTAGAAAAGCGCCAATTCTTATCTCTAAAGAACAAGTAGAATTGATGAAAAATGGTGCGGTTATTATTGACTTAGCATCTAGTCAAGGTGGAAACTGTGAAATAAGTAAACTTAATGAAACCATTATTCACAATGGTGTAAAAATTATTGGAACAACCAATTCACCAGAAAGTGTATCTACCAATGCCAGTGAATTGTTTGGGAAAAATGTTTACAATTTCTTATTGCATTTAACAGCCGACAGTAGCTTTAAATGGGATTTCAATGATGAAATTACCAATGAAACTTTAATTATATATCAAGGAAAAAATACTAAAACTGAAAAATAATGACTGAACTATTTAAATTTATAAGTGATAACTTACAAATGATCTATATCGTTTTGTTAATGATATTTGTAGGGATAGAAATCATTGGCAAAGTACCGGCTGTTTTACACACACCATTAATGTCTGGCGCAAATGCAATTCACGGAGTAGTAATAATTGGTGCTATCATTGTAATGATACATGCTGAGCCAACTAATTATTTAGCCCTATCCTTAGGATTTGTTGCCGTAATACTCGGAACTTTAAATGTGGTTGGTGGCTTTGTAGTTACTGATCGAATGTTGGACATGTTTAAAAAGAAAAAATAATGGATTTTACTTTAAGTATTATATATTTAATTGCGTCTTTATCGTATATCATCGGATTAAAGATGTTGAGTCATCCAGAAACAGCTAAAAGAGGAAATCTTTATGCAGCTGCAGGTATGACTTTGGCTATTTTTGGAACTATTTTCTTATATCAAAATATTGATAAAGGTACAGGTGAAGTTATCGCAACAACAAACATCAGTTTTATTTTAATAGCTGTTGCTATTTTGATAGGAACTATTATTGGTTGGATGATTGCCAAAAAAGTTGAAATGACCAAAATGCCAGAACTAGTTTCGTTATTTAATGGAATGGGTGGCGCATCTGCTGCTTTAATTGGTTTGATAGAATTTCACCATTATGTGGGCGATCAACTTAGTATTGCTACAATTATGGCTGGTATGATTATCGGAAGTATTTCATTCTCTGGAAGTATGATAGCTTGGGCTAAATTAAACGGAACGATGAACAATCCAATCCGTCTTCCAAAATACAACTACCTTAACAATATTTTCTTTTTACTGATTTTAATTTTAGGTGCTTATATTGTTGTGGAAGGAATTGACAGCCAATTATTATTGTACATCGTTTTCTTTGGAGCATTAATTTACGGCGTATTATTTGTAATCCCGATTGGAGGTGCAGATATGCCAGTAGTTATTTCTTTGTTAAACTCATTTACCGGTTTGGCCGCTGCTTTTGGTGGTTTCTTATACGGAAATATGGTAATGTTAACAGGTGGTATTTTAGTAGGATCGGCAGGAACAATTTTAACTTTAGAAATGTGTAAAGCGATGAATCGTCCACTTTCTAGTGTAATTTTTGGTGCCTTTGGAGCTACTTCTGCAAGTACCCACAAAATGGTTGGCAACATGAAAGAAATTTCTGTAAGTGATGCTGCTATTTTGATGAACTATTCTCAAAGAGTAATCATTGTTCCAGGATATGGTTTAGCAGTTGCACAAGCGCAACACGTTTTACATGAACTTGAATTATTACTAGAAAAAAGAGGTGTTGAAGTTAAATATGCCATTCACCCAGTTGCAGGTCGTATGCCAGGACATATGAACGTTTTATTGGCAGAAAGTAATGTAGCTTACGAAAAATTAGCTGAAATGGATGATATCAATCCTGAATTTAAAAATACCGATGTGGTTTTAGTTTTAGGTGCAAATGATGTTGTAAATCCGGCAGCTCATAATGATCCATCAAGTCCGATATACGGAATGCCGATTTTAGATGCAGAAAATGCAAAACATATCATCATCAACAAAAGAACTATGAATCCTGGTTATGCAGGTATTGACAATGAATTGTTCTACAATTCAAAATCATCTATGTTATTTGGAGATGCAAAAGAAGCCATTACAAAACTCTTAAATGAGGTTAAAAATATGTAATCATTATTTTGATGATCAATAAAAAAGGAGCTGCCAAAAACAGAGCCCACTGAAAAAGACCATCTAAATTAATCAAGGTCTATGAAAGCGATTAAGTTTAAAGGTAACTTTGACTTAGTCGCTTTTTTAGTTCTGTTTCTCAATGTGTTCTTTTTGCCAATACCATTCAAAAATGGTTGTATAGCTAGATATTTGACTTTTTTATGTGTTATTGAGATTTACACACTCAATTTAATGATTCTCTTGAGATTTACAGCAAAAATTGCCATTGCACTTTGCATCTGCATATTGTTTATGCCGTATGATATTGCCCAACCATAATTGATGGATTATGTTTAGCTACTATTTTAATATCTTGCCCACTAGTTAGTTCAATATTTTCTTTTCCTGAGTAAGCAGCATCGCCGATGATTGTGTCAACGTCAATACCGTTTACTTGACTAATTTCTAAAAGCTTGGGTAGCTCTGGTCCGTCTCCTTTTTCGCCCGAGGTCACCACTGCTGCTGTTATTATGCGCTCTTCGGTCATGGCTATGTGTGTCTTATAACCAAAAAAGGAACTATCTGCGGATTTATGACCTATTTTGGCATCCTGATCTTTTGATAATGTGATATTTTCCTGAGTGTCTTCAATGGTTTCTTTTAGTACGTTTAATTTTTCTTGTACCGCAGGAATGGAGCTGATAGATGGTTCCTTTTCAATAATTCTTTCTAACTCTTTACAATAAGTTAGCTCTTTTTCTAAATCATTGTCAATATTCTTTTTTGGCATCCGTTCCTTCCAGTGTTCATCGTACTTGTAAACAGTTTTGCGAAGTTGCTTTGAGCGTTCTCTTAAGACTTCAATTATTGAAAATGGATTTAATCTTGAAAGCGTATGGGTGGCATCTACAATAATAGACTTAGAACGGATTACTCCTTTTTCAATAGCAATAGAGACTGTTTTACTTATCAGTAGGTTCAATAAATCTGTATCTTTCAATCGTAACTTTCTAAATTTTGTGAGTGAACTTGGATTGATTACATCGTCTTCGGGTGACATATCCAAAAAATACTTGAACGACATATCAAATCGTGAACGCTCAACTACATCGACATCAGATATATTATAAATAGTCTTAAGCAATAAATACTTAAACATACGAATTGGACTTTCCGCTGCACGGCCATTATTGTGACAATATTTGTTTACCAATTCATCGTAAACAAAGGAAAAATCAATCAGGTCATTAATCTTTCTCAGAAGATTCGCCTTTGGAACAATCAAATCATATAGTGAACTATACTCACTAAATTGAATTATTTGTTGTTGTAATAGCATATATATTAGGCTTTTAAACTATTACAAGATACAAAAAAAAGAGCAAAAACACTGCGTTTTCGCTCCTTTTTTATTAACATTTAAGTCTTAAAATGACTTTTTTAGGTGGCCTCATTTATTCTAGAGGTTTTTTCGTGATCGCGACAGGATTAGATTTCCAGAAAAGCTCCGCTTTTAAAATCAACAAAAGAAAACGCATGCTGCTAAAAAATAAAAGCAAGCTTTCTTTTTTAGCTTGCTCTTGTTTTCAACTTTTTGTTGATTTATTCGTGATCGCGACAGGATTCGAACCTGTGACCGTCTGATTAGAAATCAGATGCTCTATCCAGCTGAGCTACGCGACCATTTGTTGTACTAAGTTTGTTTTTAAAAAACAATAAACTAATGAACTTTTGTCGGGGTGGCAGGATTCGAACCTGCGACCTCCTGCTCCCAAAGCAGGCGCGATAACCGGGCTACGCTACACCCCGAAGGTGTTAATTTTTAACTTTTTCCGATCTTCCAAAAAGGAAGAACATATTAATCGGGCTACAGTTTATCCCGCTCATGCGGGACTACACCCCGAAGGTGTTTATTTTATATTTGTTTAAAACTTCAATTTAAAGAACTTATTTAGAAAATTATCTAAATAATTTGCTACATTTTTTCCGATAAATCGGACTGTAATTTCTTATTTCCAATAAATTGGAACTTCTGTTTGAAAGTGCGGAGAGTGTGGGATTCGAACCCACGCGACAGTTACCCGTCGACAGTTTAGCAAACTGCTCCATTAACCACTCTGGCAACTCTCCAATTTCTCAATTAAAATGAACTTATTTTTGAGATTGCAAATGTAGCATTACTAATGAAATATAACAACCTTTTTAAATATTTTTTTGACAGTTTTTATATATTTATTCTGGATATTCTATGCGTAAATGATAAATGTTTTTTAATTTCTTTTTAATCACTTTTTTAACGGTTTGAATTTCCTTAAAAGTGATATCTGCATTCATAAATTGTCCCTCGTCCATTTGTTTCTGAACAATCTTTTCAACCATTTCATCTATAATTTTACCAGTTGGTTCTTTTAAACTCTTAGAAGCCGCCTCACAGGCATCACACATCATAACAATAGCAGTTTCTTTAGAAAAAGGGATTGGACCTTTATATTTAAAAAGGGAAATATCGAGTCCTTCTTTATTAATTTCTTCTTGTTCTTTATAAAAATAATACACCAAACTTGTGCCATGGTGTGTTCTAATAAAATCAATTATTCTTTCTGGTAATCTATTTTTATGGGCTAATTTAATACCATCATTTACATGTTGAATGATGACAAATGCACTGTCTTTTGGTGATAATTCTAAATGAGGATTAAAATTAGTAGATTGATTTTCAACAAAATACATCGGATTATTTATCTTTCCTATATCATGATATAAAGCGCCAGTTCTGGCTAATAAAGCATTGGCATTAATTTCATTGGCTGCAGATTCTGATAAATTGGCAACTTGTATTGAGTGTTGAAAAGTACCTGGAGCTTTTTCTGCCAACAATCTCAATACTTTTGAATTGGTATTGGATAATTCTTTTAATGATTCATCAGAAACCAATCCGAAAATTTTTTCATAGATATAAATAAAAGGTAAAACAAATAATATTAAGGTTCCATTAAGTGCAAAATAAGCAAAATTATCAACTTTTATTGCCTGTATATTTCCTTCTTGTAAAATAGAAAATCCAAAATAAGCAATAATATATATCAATGTAATTTGCGCCACAGAAATAAATAAATTGGCTCGTTTATACATTTCTGAAACGGTTAATATGGTTACAATTCCGGCAATTATTTGCAGAAAAACAAACTCAAAACTGTTTGGAACCATTAAACCAATCAATAAAACAGTTAAAACGTGTGTGTATAATCCTAATCGAGCATCAAAAAAAGCTTTGATTACTATGGGTAAAATACAGAGTGGAACTATATAAACGTAGGCAACATTATACTTTACAATTATAGTAGTTAATAAAATAGTTAAAAAGATATTGAAATAAATGAATGTTATTTTAGTGTTGTTGTCATAAATATCTGTTCGGTACTTTTTTAAAAACAACAGCAGCATTAAAAGTGTCAACGCAACAAAAATGGTATATCCAAACACTATCCATTTATAATTATTTTTAGACCAAATTTTAGATTCAAACTCTTTTTTTAAAGAATTTAAAATTGCTAATTTTTTTCCTTCTACAATTTCACCTTTTAAAATAACATGCTCATTTTCTGCAATAAAATCTTTTGTAAGTGATAGTTTACTAAGTGCTTCTTCTAAAGATTTTTGCGTAAAATATTGATCATATAAAATATTTGGCGCAATAGATTCTAATAAAATAACGGCTAATTGATGATTGTATTTTTCAACTTTTTTAAACTGTACTTGTTGTTCTATCCATACTTTTAAATTGGATATTTTTAATAAATCTTGTATATTAATTTCTTTTACTTCTTGACCCGTTCTAATGAAAATAATTTGTGAATTTGATTTTATCTTTTGCTCATTAGAATGGTCTATAATTCCTTTCTTAAAAGCATCAACTAAAATACTTTTCCCTTTTTGAATTAATTTTACACTTTCATTTTTTGGGATGGAATTTTCATTGATTAATATTTGAATCTTATTAGCAAAAAGATGAGATGAATTATTTACAACCGATGTATCTGATTCAAAAAAAAGTTGAGTTGCAGATACAATACGCTGTTTTTCTATTTCAATTTCTTCGGTTGATTTTTGAATAGCAAAATCAAATGGAGCATAATAATTTTCATACTGCCATGCTTTTCCTTTTTGAAATTCATATTTAAAATGACCTCCTTTTGGAAATAAATAAACAATTAAAACAGTAGTTATAATGTACAGTAATACCTTATAAATAATAGTGTGTTTATCAAATATTACCTCAATAAAATTCTTCATCATTAAAATTTAATTAATCAAAAGTACGGTATTACACCATATTTTCTAAACGAACTGGTAAATGTTCTGATAACCAAGATTCAAAATTAGTATAGCCAACTTTTTTTTGAAGCGTCGCTATTTTTTGTCCTAAAATTAAAATGGATTCATCGGATGGAACTTTTTGATTTTCTACCTCCAACATAATCGATGTTACATTTTCTTTTACCTTATCTGTAATTTCATTGTTATAAGCCACTAACCAATCTTCTAAAGCATCTTCTGTTAAATGTTCAGTGATAATTTTCTCGGTCATTTGCTTTCCATGTTGTTTAGAATCTTGAATATTTCCTTTGCCGGTTACAGCATTTCCGATGGCAAATACGTTTAAAAATCCATAAACACTGTATTCAGATTGTTCTTTAAGTTTCAATGAATCTCCTTGATAGGTTAAGTTTTCAATCTTTTCTGGAATACTTCCAATTGAGGATATCAATAATGAAGATTTTATTTCAAAAGTTTCATCGGTTGCAATAAGTTTTCCATTTTCTGATTTCATTTTTTGAAATACCATTCCTTTAAAAGTGCCATTTTCTTCAAGATATCCAATGGGTGAACTTAAAGGAATAAAATTGAACATATATTTTTCTACATATTTATCCAACAATTTCTTAGAAACTGCTTTGGCTTTTTCAATATTTTCTGGAGTGTCATCTACCGGAGATTTTAAAGGCATATCTTCTGCATTTCTGCGATAAATTAGGGTAGGCGGCTGTATTTCTAGTTCTTCTAAATTGGTTTGATAGGTTTCTAAAATGGTATCTATTCCTTTTTTTTCTATAGTAAACATATCAACCAAAATACCTTTTTTTTCTTTCAAAGCAGTTTGAAGTAATTCTATCATAATAATTTTCATCACATCTAATGATGCCAATCCACCACCCACAACTAGGGTATTATTTTTCATCGTATATTTTGGTCCTTTGTAAGTTGCTTCATGTTTGTGGTTAAACCAATAAATCAATGAATTTTGATAGATTAAACCCTTATCAATAAATTTATTGATTTCATTTATTGATAAATCGCGGTCTTTCCAAGCGCCATTGGCTAAAATTACGGATGAAAATCCCCAATCATTTTTTAACTCCTCAAAAGAAATATCCCTACCAATTTTAGTATTCGGAATAAAATAAACATTTTCACGTTTCAATTTTTCATTAATTACGCTTGTTTGTCTATCTCTTAAATTGTGATGCCAATTGGGTAAACCATCTTCTAATTTACCATATGGCAACTTATTCATATCAAAAACAACAACTTTAAAATTTTGTTCTGTTAGTAAATTTACCGCTTCAGAGCCAGAAACAGACCCACCAATAACTGCTATAAAATGTTTATTATTTAATTCTTTTCTTGTTAGATTTGAGTTAATTTCCATCGTTTAAAATTTTTAATGCAATTTAAGTTTTTATCGGCTATTTCTGAAATCTTTTTAATAATTAAAAGAAAAAGAGCAGAAAAAATAATGATAAATTTTAATTAACTTTGTTAACAATCAAAAATTTAAAATATATACAATGAAAGATGTAGTTATAGTTTCAGTTGCCAGAACACCCATAGGTAGTTTTATGGGAACTTTAGCACAAATTCCTGCTCCTAAATTAGGAGCAATTGCCATTAAAGGTGCTTTAGAAAAAATTAATTTGGATCCACATTTGGTGGATGAAGTTTTGATGGGAAATGTTGTTCAAGCTGGTTTAGGACAAGCACCGGCCAGACAAGCAGCACTTTTTGCAGGAATTTCAAATACCGTTCCTTGTACTACTGTAAACAAAGTTTGTGCCTCTGGCATGAAAGCAATTATGCAAGCTGCACAAGCCATTCAATGTGGTGATGCCGATATTATTGTAGCTGGTGGTATGGAAAATATGAGCATGATTCCGCATTATATGGATGGAAGAAATGGCATTAAACTTGGTAATATAAGCGTAAAAGATGGCTTGTTAGTTGATGGTTTAACCGATGTTTATGAGCAACAACATATGGGAACTTTTGCAGATTTATGCGCCTCAGAACACAACATTAGCAGAGAAGCACAAGATGCTTTTGCAGTTGAATCTTACACCCGATCTGCAAATGCTTGGAAAGCTAATAAATTTGAAAACGAAATAGTTCCTGTTATCATTCCGCAACGCAAAGGAGATCCTATTTTATTTATAGAAGATGAAGAATTTAAAAATGTTTTTATTGATAAAATTCCAACTTTACGTCCGGTTTTTACCAAAGAAGGAACCGTAACTGCAGCAAATGCTTCTACAATTAATGATGGAGCGGCAGCTTTAATTTTAATGAGCGCCGATAAAGCAAAAGAATTGAATTTAAAACCACTGGCAAAAATTGTGAGTTATGCAGATGCTGCTCATGAACCAAAATGGTTTACCACTGCGCCGGCAAAAGCATTACCAATAGCATTGAAAAAAGCCAATTTAACCAAAGATGATATCGATTTTTTTGAATTTAATGAAGCATTTAGTGTAGTTGGATTGGTAAATAATCAAATTTTAGGTTTGGATGCTGCAAAAGTAAATGTAAATGGTGGAGCGGTTTCATTGGGGCATCCATTAGGAATGTCTGGCGCTAGAATTATCATTTCTTTAATTTCTGTGCTCCATCAAAATAATGGAAAATACGGGGCGGCGGCTATTTGTAACGGTGGTGGTGGTGCAAGTGCTATGGTGATTGAAAAGTTATAAAATTGATGATATACGGTATTTGCTTATTAAATATTGCAGCTCTTAGAAAAGAGCCAAACGATAGAAGTGAAATGGTTTCTCAAGTTTTATTTGGGGAACATTTTGAAATTATTGATGAACAAAGTAAATGGAGTTTTATTAAATTAGCGTATGATCATTACGAAGGTTGGATTGATAAAAAACAATACGAACCAATTTTAGAAAACGAATTTTGCAGTTTAAATGCAAGTATTCCTCATTATTCTGGAGAATTAGTTGATTTTTTAAATAACGATAATTCACAGCTTTCTATTTTATCATTGGGAGCAAAACTTCCTAATTATCATCATAAACATTTTTCAATAAATCAGCAAAATTTTAATTTTGATGGCAAAGTTTTTAATGTACAATTAGAGAAAAATAAGCTTATAAACATTTCTTTGATGTATTTAAATGCACCATATTTATGGGGCGGAAAAACACCTTTTGGTATTGATTGTTCTGGTTTTACACAAATGGTATATAAACTTTGTGGTCATTATTTACACCGCGATGCCTCTCAACAAGCAAAACAAGGAGATACTTTAAATTTTTTGGAAGAAAGTGAACCGGGCGATTTAGCTTTTTTTGATAATGAATTAGGCAATATCATTCATGTGGGTATTTTAATTGGAAATGAACAAATTATTCACGCATCAGGAAAAGTACGAATTGACTTTATAGATCATAGCGGTATTTTTAATAAAGATTTAAAAACACACACCCATAAACTCAGATTAATCAAACGAGTTATATCATAAAAAAATCCCGCAATTGCGGGATTTTTTACTATTAATTTATCAAATTAATTTTTTGTTTTATCGTATAAACTTTTCAATGCTTTGTATTTAACATCCATTTCTAAGTTTTCATAAATACCCATCAACGTTTGCATAGTGCTCACATTTGATTTGTTTAACTCATGTGCTTTTTCATAATAAGGCAATGATTCTTTATAAACTTGAAGTTGTTTTGCTCTTAACTCATCATACTTTTTAAAGTTATTTAAGTTTTTATTCATCTCCTCTACAATGGCAATATTTTTTTCTAAAATAGCTGCACCGATATTGTTATAAGCATCTGCATAATCTGGTTTAAGATCTATTGCTTTTTGGAAAAATTTAATTGATTCTTCTGGTTTCTTTTGCTCTAAAGTTAACACCCCAATATTATAAAATAATGTAGGATCGGTTGGATTAATTTTTACAGCTTCTTCTAATTTTTCTTTAAACTTAACATTATCACCTAAACTGTAATAAATATTGGCTTCATCAATCAATAAATTATAGTCATTTGGATATTGCTCTCTTGCTTTTCTAACTGCTTCTAAAGCTCCTTTAGGATCTTCCATTGCTAAATAATTCATCACAATATTCTTAGAAATAGTTGCTTTTCTAGATTCTTGAACTATAGTTTGTGGATTTTCTACAATACCTAATTTTACTTGTTGATCCATTTCCTTTTTAGTGCCAAAATAAATATCTTGACCATTGGTTTTACTTACAGCTTTATAAACCGTAAAAATACCAGTGTATCCCATTTTTAATAAATCTTGATACAATTCAATAGATTTTTTATGGTCTTTAGCAAAATATTGCGCTAAAGCTGCATTTTCTAAATACGAAGTATCTTTCGGACTTAAAACATATACCAAGTTAAAGTCTCTAGCTGCTTTAGAAAAATCTTTTCCTTCGTAAGAAACACTGGCTTCATTGGCAACTTTTTCAATCATTTTTCTCAACAAAACATTTGCATCATCAGTATATTTAAATGATTTTGTTTTGTTTTCTAATGCAATTACCTGGTTAAAGGCAACTCCCGATTTTGAAAAGTTATCGGTTACATTTCCGTTACCATAATAAGCTTGACCTTTTAAAAAATAAAATTTTGCTTTTGTTTTTTCATCAACATTAGCAATTAAAGCATCTGCTTGTTCTAAAGCTACTATTGCTGCAGGGAAATTTTGAATTTTAATTTCTTTTTCAGCTGTTTTAATTTCCTCTTTTTGAGCCATTACTGTTAGCCCAATCAAAAGAGCGGATAAGAATATAATTTGTTTTCTCATTTTGATTTTAATTATTGTTAAAAATTGTATTTGTTATTTATTAAAATTATTCATTTTCATTTACGTTTTCAATTACTGTGCCATTCTCTTCATCATCGGGCATTACTTTCGCAACGGCTGCAATTGAATCATTTTCTTTGATGTTGATAAGTCTTACGCCTTGCGTTGCTCTGCCCATCACTCTTAAATCTGCTACGGCAATTCTGATGGTTAAACCAGATTTGTTGATAATCATTAAATCATCTTCATCCATTACATTTTTAAGTGCTACCAAATGACCTGTTTTTTCAGTTACATTGATGGTTTTTACACCTTTTCCACCTCTGTTTGTAATTCTATAATCATCTAAACTGGATTGTTTCCCATATCCTTTTTCTGATACTACTAAAATATTACTGCTCATATCATCAACCGCAACCATTCCAACTACTTCATCGTTTTCATCGGCTAAAGTAATACCGCGCACACCAGAAGCATTTCTACCCATAGGGCGGGTTTTACTTTCTTCAAAACGGATACATTTACCAGATTTTAATGCTATTAAAACTTGACTTTCACCTGTAGTTAATTTTGCTTCTAACAATTCATCATCTTCACGAATTGTAATCGCATTGATACCATTTACTCTAGGTCTTGAATATTGTTCTAAAGTTGTTTTCTTAACAATACCCTTTTTGGTTGCCATAATGATGTAATTATTATTTACATATTCTGTATCCCGTAAATCTTGGGTTACTAAAAATGCTTTTACTTTATCATCTGGTTCAATGTTGATAAGGTTTTGAATGGCTCTACCTTTAGATGTTTTACTACCTTCTGGAATTTCAAAAACGCGCATCCAAAATACTTTTCCTTTTTGAGTAAAGAACAACATATATTGATGGTTGGTACCAATAAACATATGTTCTAAAAAGTCTTCACTACGAGTAGCTACCCCTTTTTGTCCAACGCCTCCTCTATTTTGCGTTTTATATTCAATTAATGGAGTTCTTTTAATGTATCCTGCATGCGAAACGGTAACTACAACGCTAGAATCTGGAATCATATCTTCGATACTCATATCGCCACCAGAATATTCAATTTTTGAACGTCTTTCATCACCATATTTATCGCGAATGGCAATTAATTCATCCTTAATAATTTCCATTCTTCGGATTTCATTTGATAAAATATCTTTTAAATCTTCAATTAATTTAATGATATCTTCATATTCTGCTCTTAGCTTATCTTGTTCTAAACCAGTTAACTGACGCAATCTCATTTCAACAATTGCCTTCGCCTGAATTTCTGAAAACTTAAATCTTTCTATTAAATTATTTTTTGCAGTATCTGCATTTTCAGAAGCTCTGATTATTTTGATTACTTCATCAATATGATCACTTGCAATGATTAATCCTTCTAAAATATGCGCTCTTTCTTCTGCCTTTTTTAATTCAAATTGAGTTCTGCGAACTACTACTTCATGACGGTGTTCCACAAAATATTTAATCAATAATTTCAAATTCAACATTCTTGGTCGTCCTTTTACCAAGGCAATATTATTGACACTAAAAGATTGTTGTAAAGCTGTGTGTTTGAATAAATTATTTAAAACCACATTTGGCACGGCATCTCTTTTTAAGATATAAACGATGCGCATTCCGGTTCGGTCAGATTCATCTCTGATATTGGAAATTCCTTCCAATTTTTTATCATTGACTAAATCGGCCGTTTTTTTAATCATATCAGCTTTATTAACCTGATAAGGAATTTCTGAAACTATGATACAATCGCGTCCATTTTCTTCTACAAACTGAGTTTTAGCGCGCATTACAATTCTACCTCTTCCAGTTTCAAATGCTTCTTTTACGCCTTCATAACCGTAAATAATACCACCTGTAGGAAAATCTGGCGCTTTGATGTGTTTCATCAACTCGCTGATTTCGATATCATTATTTTCGATATAAGCTATGGTACCATTAATTACTTCCGTTAAATTGTGAGGCGCCATATTGGTAGCCATACCTACCGCAATACCAGAAGCTCCATTCACTAATAAATTCGGAATTCTAGTCGGTAAAACAGTGGGTTCTAGTAAAGTATCGTCAAAATTAAGTTTATGGTCAACGGTATCTTTATCGATATCTGCCAACATTTCTTCCGATAATTTCTGCATTCTTACCTCGGTATAACGCATTGCTGCCGGACTATCACCATCAACAGAGCCAAAGTTTCCTTGTCCGTCAACCATCATATAACGCATACTCCAATTTTGAGCCATACGCACCATGGAATCATAAACAGAAGTATCGCCATGTGGATGGTATTTACCCAACACTTCTCCAACTATTCTTGCAGATTTTTTATAAGTACCTGTCGCTTTTACGCCCAACTCATGCATGCCAAAAAGCACTCTTCTATGCACTGGTTTTAACCCATCTCTAACATCGGGTAAAGCCCTTGAAACTATTACTGACATTGAATAATCAATGTAAGCAGATTTCATCTCATCTTCTATGTTAATAGGTATTAATTTCTCCCCTTCGGTCATATTATTTTATATTAATAAAGTTCACAAAAATAGGAAGGCAAGATACAATTTTTCACGTTTTTAACTAATAAAATTTAGAAGGAATTTGACTCGAGTTATCAACAATTTTTTAAGATAAATTTATGCTTTAAATCCGTTTAAAATCACTAATTTAGAATGATTTTAAATGAGTGAAAAACTTGCTTATAATTATTGTTGGAATAATTTTTGAGAGTATTAACAAAAAAATCTATTAAATTTACAATAGAAAACTATTTTTATGGATGATAATTTTTCACAAAAAGTAAAAGATGTGATTGCTTTAAGTAAAGAAGAAGCAATTAGATTGGGTCATGATTTTCTAGGAACCGAACACTTAATTTTAGGAATTCTGAGAAAAGGCAAAGGAAAAGCTATTGATATTCTTAACGGATTATTAATTGACTTAGAGGTTGTTAGAAAAAAACTAGAAGAACTCAATCCGTCACAAACATTTGTCAATAACAAAATTAATTTACGACTTACCAAACAAGCCGATAAAGCGCTTAAAGCTACTTTTTTAGAAATTAAACTTTACAAATCTGACCAGGTAAATACGGCTCATTTATTGATGTGTATTTTGCGCAATGAGTTGGATCCAACGGCCATTATTTTAAACAAATTGGGCATTAATTATGCCGAAGCGCGCATACTTTACAAACAATTATTTGTAGACAACTCATTAGAACAAGAAAGTCCCCGATTCGATTTTCCATCTGAAAGAAATTTTGATGATGATGAAAATCAATCTGCTTTTGAACAAACAAAAAGAACTCCATCCAAGAAATCTAAAACACCAGTACTTGATAATTTCGGTAGAGATTTAACCAATTTAGCCGAAAATGGGAAATTAGATCCAGTTGTTGGACGGAAAAAAGAAATTGAACGCGTTTCGCAAATATTAAGTCGCAGAAAAAAGAACAATCCAATATTAATTGGAGAACCTGGAGTAGGAAAATCGGCCATTGCAGAAGGTTTGGCATTGATGATTGTACAAAGAAAAGTATCGCGTATTTTATTTGATAAAAGAGTTGTTTCTATAGATTTAGCCAGCATGGTTGCCGGTACAAAATACCGCGGCCAGTTTGAAGAACGCATGAAAGCGCTGATGAATGAATTGGAAAAAAACGATGATGTAATTTTATTTATCGATGAAATTCATACCATTGTTGGAGCAGGTGGCGCAACAGGTTCTTTAGACGCATCCAATATGTTAAAACCCGCTTTGGCAAGAGGTGAAATTCAATGTATTGGCGCCACTACTTTAGATGAATATAGACAACATATTGAAAAAGATGGCGCCTTAGAACGTCGTTTTCAAAAAGTGTTGGTAGAGCCAACATCGGTTGAAGAAACCATCCAAATTTTACAAAATATAAAAGATAAATACGAAGAACATCACAATGTACAATATACCGATGAAGCTATTGTTGCTTGTGTTAAATTAACAAATCGATATATAACTAGTCATTTTTTACCAGATAAAGCAATTGATGCGATGGATGAAGCTGGCTCTAGAATTCATATTACCAATATAATAGTACCACCAGAAATTCTAGCATTAGAAACGCAGTTAGAACTAATTAAAACTGAAAAAAATAGTGCTGTTAGCCGTCAGAAATATGAAGAAGCAGCAAAATTGCGCGATACAGAAAAGAATTTAGAAATTGCTTTAGAGCAAGCCCAAACTAAATGGGATGAAGATTCTAAACTAAATAAAATTATAGTTACAGAAGACAATGTAGCCGAAGTGGTTTCAATGATGTCTGGAATTCCTGTTCATAAAGTTGCAGAATCTGAAAGTATTAAACTTTATGATCTTCCTAATTTAATTAAAGGAAAAGTAATTGGACAAGATGAAGCGGTGAAAAAAGTAGTAAGAGCCATTCAGCGCAATAGAGTTGGTCTAAAAGACCCCAATAAACCCATTGGTTCTTTTATATTTTTAGGACAAACCGGTGTTGGAAAAACACAATTGGCCAAAGTTTTAGCCAGAGAATTATTCGATTCTGAAGATGCGCTGGTTAGAATTGACATGAGTGAATACATGGAAAAATTTGCGGTTTCGCGTTTAATTGGAGCGCCTCCAGGATATGTTGGTTATGAAGAAGGCGGACAACTTACCGAAAAAATTAGAAGAAAACCTTATGCGGTAGTTTTATTAGATGAAATAGAAAAAGCGCATCCAGATGTTTTCAATATTTTACTTCAAATTTTGGATGATGGCCATATTACCGATAGTTTAGGTCGTAAAATTGATTTTAGAAATACCATTATTATCATGACTTCTAACATTGGGTCTCGTCAGTTAAAAGATTTTGGACAAGGCGTTGGATTTGGAACTGCTTCAAAAGAAGCCCAATCTGACAGTTATGCTCGTGGAATTATTGAAAGTGCACTCAAAAAATCATTTGCACCAGAATTTATCAACAGAATTGATGATGTTGTTATTTTTAATGCACTAGAATTAGAACACATCCATCAAATTATTGATATAGAACTGCTGAAATTAATCAACAGAATTAAAGAAATTGGCTACACGCTTCAACTTACAGAAAAAGCCAAGAATTTCATCGCCGAAAAAGGATTTGATAAACAATACGGAGCAAGACCTTTAAATAGAGCAATCCAAAAATATGTAGAAGATGTTTTAGCAGAAGAAATTGTTTCCGCCAAATTAACACAAGGTGATACTATTTTATTAGATTTTGAAGACGGACAAGAACAATTAAAAATTCAAATTGAAAAAAAACAAGCTCAATAATAAAATTTTTAAAATGAAAAATATATTTTTATCTATAATCATAATCATCAGTTTTATAAAATTAAACGCTCAATATTCTCAGCCAGACTTTATTAAAACCACTAAAGGAAATATACTGATACAGCCGGTATTACATTCCTCTTTAATCATTCAAAATCATCAAAATACCATTTATATAGATCCTTATAAAGAAATGGATATCTATAATATTTATCCAGAACCTTCCATAATTTTAATTACAGACATACACGGTGATCATTTAAATATCAAAACTTTAGAATCATTGATGAATGATAAAACAATCATTGTAGCACCTTTAGCTGTTAAAGAAAAATTGACCGATGTACTCAAAGCAAAAACTATTGCCATGAATAATGGTGAAATAAAAAAACTATTAGGAATTTCTATTGAAGCCATTCCGATGTATAATTTACCCGAAAACGAACAATCTCGACATATTAAAGGTAGAGGAAATGGCTATGTTTTAACCATTACCAATAAACGTATTTATATTGCAGGCGATACGGCAGATATACCCGAAATGCGAAATCTTAAAAAAATTGACATTGCTTTTATTTGTATGAATTTACCTTTTACCATGGATATTGAAACTGCTGCAGATGCGGTTTTAGATTTTGAACCGGCGGTTGTTTATCCCTATCATTTTAGAGGAAAAGATGGTTTTAGTGATGTTGAAGCATTTAAAGCGATGGTTTTTGATAAAAATCCGGAAATAGAAGTGCGCTTAAGAATTTGGTATCCAGAAAATTAAAAATCCACTTATGAAATTAAAAATTTATCAGGTTGATGCTTTTACCAAACATGTTTTTGGCGGAAACCCGGCTGCTGTTTGTATTTTAAATCAATGGATTGCCACTGATTTGATGCAAAAAATAGCTGCTGAAAATAATTTGGCAGAAACTGCTTTTATAGTTAAAAAAGACGAATTCTATGAAATAAGATGGTTTACGCCAACGGTTGAAGTAGATTTATGCGGACATGCAACGCTAGCCACTGCGCATGTGTTGTTTAATTATTATTTAACTGATGAAAATTATATAGCATTTCATTCTCATTTAAGCGGATCTTTATCGGTTTCCAAAGAAAATGATTTACTAACACTAGATTTTCCATGTGATACAATAACTAAAATTGAAACTCCTTTAGTTTTAATTGATGCCTTAGGAAAAACACCACTTGAAAGTTGGAAAGGTAAAAATGATTTTATGTTAGTATTTGATTCTCAAGCAACTATTGAAAGTTTTAAACCAAATTTTCAACTGTTAGAAACTGCTGGTGAACGTGGAGTTATTGTTACTGCAAAAGGAGATGAAGTAGATTTTGTATCTCGATTTTTTGGTCCACAAGTAGGTATTAATGAAGATCCCGTTACGGGTTCTGCACACACAACTTTGTTGCCCTATTGGCATCAAGTTTTGGGAAAAACAACTTTTACAGCCATGCAACTTTCTAAAAGAAAAGGACATTTATACTGTGAGTTTTTAGGAAATCGTGTAAAAATAGCAGGAAATGCGGTTACTTATTTAATTGGCGAAATTGAGGTGTAATTTTTACACCTCATACAATTCTTCACCATCAATAGTTAAATTTTTTAGAAAATTAATTGCATTGATAATATCATCGTGTAAAATTCTGTCATTTTCAACAATAGGAACTTCTGTTCTAAACATATCAATAAAAGATTCAATAAAAGGTGATGATTTTTTGGGAGCTCTAAAATAAAGAGCTTGAGAAGCGTTGAACAACTCTATGGCTAAAATAGTTTCTATATTATCTACAATTCTCTTGGCTTTTGTTGCCGCATTTGCGCCCATACTAACATGATCTTCTTGTCCGTTACTCGATACAATAGAATCAACAGAAGCCGGACTTGCCAATTGTTTATTCTGACTCACAATACTGGCTGCGGTGTATTGAGGAATCATCAATCCGCTATTTAATCCCGGATTTGAAACTAAAAAAACTGGTAAATTTCTTAATCCTGAAATTAGTTGATAGGTTCTTCGCTCTGAAATATTACCCAATTCTGCCATGGCAATTCCTAAAAAATCCATCGCCAAAGCTAAAGGTTGCCCGTGAAAATTACCGCCAGAAATTATTTTATTTTCTTCGGCAAAAATATTTGGATTATCGGTAACTGCATTAACTTCTGTCAAAATTGTTTGTGTTACAAATGCTAAAGTATCTTTGGTAGCGCCATGTACTTGTGGCATACAACGAAATGAGTATGGATCTTGAACATGTTTTTTGTGCTGATTAATGAGTTCACTGTTTTTAAGCAATCCTAAAATAGTTTGAGCCGTTTTTATCTGACCTTTATGGGGTCTAATTTCATGTATCAAAGCATCAAAAGGTTCTTTTCTACCGTCAAATGCTTCCAAAGAAATAGTTCCTATTAAATCTGCTAAATAAGATAATTTATGCGATTTCAACACCAAATGCAAACCGTAAGCATTCATAAATTGGGTTCCGTTTAACAAAGCCAAACCTTCTTTTGATTGTAATTTTATCGGATTCCAACCAAATTTTTTCAACATTTTTTCACTTTTCATTCGTTTACCATCAACCAAAACTTCACCTTTACCAATAAGTGGTAAACTTAAATGTGCTAAAGGTGCTAAATCTCCCGAAGCGCCTAAAGAACCTTGGGTGTATATGATTGGAAAAATATCATTGTTGTAAAAATCTATTAAACGTTCAACAGTTTCTAATTGAACTCCAGAATAACCATAACTTAAGGATTGAATTTTTAAAAACAACATCATTTTAACCAATTCTGCATGAACTTCATCACCCGTTCCACAAGCGTGACTCATCACCAAATTTTCTTGTAATTGCGATAATTGATTTTTGTCAATCTTAACATTGTATAAAGATCCAAATCCGGTGTTTATGCCGTAAATAGGATCTTCAATTTGTGTTAATTTTTCATCAAGATATAATCTACAAGTAGTGATTTTCATCTTTGCTTCTTCTGATAATTGCAATTTCTTATCGAGAAAAAAAATTTCATTCAAAGAAATTAAATCTAAAAAATCAGAATTAATAATATGAGTATGGTTCATGTTTTTAAATTAAGTAGCAAAATTCAACAATCATGCTTATATAAGCAAATTATTTGTTAAATGAATTGTAAAATATTGATTTAAGTAAATATATTTATCTTGATTAACTGAATAAATATTACATTTGCACCTTAAAATATAATAAAAATTATGAAAAAACTACTTGTATTGTTTTTAGCTGTTTCACTTTTTAGTTGTAAAAAAGAGCTAAAAGATTATGTAACCATTTCTGGTAAAATTGAAAATTCTGAAAGTAAAGTACTCTTAATTGCTTCACAAGACATTAACAAAGAAATTAAAATAAATGAAGATGGTACTTTTAGTGATACTTTAAAAGTATCTCAAAAAGGATTTTATTCTTTAACTGAAGGAGAAAATCGTACTGCTTTATTTCTTGCTAATGGTTATGAGTTAGAATTAACAACAGATGCAAAAGACTTTTTAAACAAATTAGTTTATGAAGGAATTGGCGCTGAGACTAACAATTATATTGTTAAAAAAATTAAATTTAGTCAAAATGAATTGGGTACTCCAAAAGATTATTTTACGTTAGATAAAAAAGATTTTGATTTAAAAGTAGCAAATTTAAAAACAAAAATGACTGAAATGTTGGCTAACAAATCAGAATTAGATTCTATGTTGGTGTCTCAAGAAGAAATGAGCAATCAGCAAATGTTTGATTTTTTAAGTCAAAATTATGACGCTCAAAATGCTCATTTTGCTAAATTTAAAAAAGGAACACCAGCTCCTAAATTTGTAAATTACGAAAATTTTAAAGGCGGAAAAACCTCTTTAGATGATTTAAAAGGCAAATATGTTTATATTGATGTTTGGGCAACTTGGTGTGCTCCTTGTATTGCTGAAATTCCTGCATTAAAAGCTTTAGAAAAAGAATTTAGCAGCAAAAATATCGAATTTGTAAGTATTTCTGTGGACAATGTTGACGGACAAAGAGGCAGCAAAGCTGAATGGAAAAAAATGGTTGCTGAAAAAAGTTTAACTGGCATCCAGTTATATGCAGATAAAGATTTCCAATCAGAATTTATGGTTGCTTTTGATGTAAATGCTATTCCTAGATTTATATTGATTGACCCAAATGGAAATATTGTTGATTTTGATGCACCAAGACCATCTGATCCAAAATTGAAAGCGCTTTTCAAAACATTGAAATAAGAAAATATTCTATCATATTAAATCCCGTTCATACGGGATTTTTTATTGATAAAAAGTTTGTATAATAGCTATGGGAAGTAAATCAATAATTTCAGAAGCTATAAGTGTTTCTTGAGGAAATTGTTGGGTATAAATATCGGCCGTTTTGCCATGTATAAAAACGCCTATTTTAGCGGCATCAAAAGAATTATATCCTTGTGCTATAAGTCCGGTAATTATTCCTGTTAATACATCGCCACTTCCGGCAGTTGCCAAAGCAGGATTTCCAGATGCATTAAAATGCAACTGATTTTGAAAAGCAATTACAGTAAAAGCACCTTTTAAAACTATTACTACTTTATATTGATTAGAAAATTCTTGTAGTTTTTCTAACTTTTCAAAATCATTTTTCCAAGTGCCAACCAATCTTTCAAATTCTTTTGGATGTGGTGTTAATACAGTATTTTTAGGAATATATTTTAAATAAGATTTATTTTGAGCCAAGATATTGAGTGCATCAGCATCTATTACTAACGGATTTTTTTGAAGTTTTAAAAAGTTTAAAAATCCTTCAATTGTTTTTTCATGCAATCCCAAACCTGGACCAACTCCAATAACTTTGGTAATTGTATTATGGTTAAAATGATGAATTTCGGTTTCATTATCAACCTCAACCATCACTTCTGGAATTGCAGTTTGCAAAATTTCATAGCCACTTTTAGGAATATAAGCAGTTACCAATCCGCAACCAATTTTTAAAGTTGCTTTGGATGTTAAAGTAATTGCTCCCATTTTACCGTAACTTCCACCAATTAATAGTGCGTGACCAAAATTTCCTTTGTGTGCAAATTTATTTCTAGGTTGATATAATTTTTGCACCTCAATTTCGGTAGTAAAAAAATAATTGGTTTCTAAATTATTGATGAAATCTTGATTTAATCCGATGTCTAAAACTTCAAAATCAGCACAAAATTCTTGATTATCTGGCAGCAAAAAAGCCAATTTTGGCACTTGAAAAGTAAGTATTTTATGTGATTTGATAACTGATTCTTTATCATCTATAGATTTATCTGCAAACAAACCAGAAGGCATATCAATCGAAATAATATAAGCAGCTGAATTATTAATATGTTGAATCAGTTTTTTGGTAAACCCAACTGGAGATTTTTTTAAACCGATGCCAAAAATAGCATCAATAATAATTTCATTGGTTTGAATTTTCGGGAAGTCATTTTCATTATAAATAGCATGAATTTGAACATTGAGTTTTTGAAGTCTTTCTAAATTTGTTTTAAAATCATCCGATTGATTGTCAGAAAAATGAACAATATAACAACTTACATCGACTTTAATTTCTTTTAAAAAACGAGCAATTACCAAACCATCGCCGCCATTATTTCCAATGCCACAAAATATTTTAACTGATTTATGGTTGATTAAATCATTTTTTTGAAGAAAATCAAAACACTGAAAAGCAGCTTGTTCCATCAATGCTAATGAAGTGATTCCTTTTTGTAATATGGTAGCTTTATCGGCTAAATAAATTTGAGCAGCAGTTAAAATTTTCATGAAAGATGCTATTACTTCTGACTTTAAATTTACAAAAATTATCTTCAATAAATATCAAAAAAAAACCACGCTTATTGCGTGGTTAAATTTTATTTATCGTTGTATTCGCCCATTTTAGCATATTTTTCCATTCGTTTCTCAACGAGTTTTTGGGGCGTTAATTTTTTCAATTCTTTGTATGCTTTTATAATGGTAGCTTCAACTTCTTTATAAGCGGTTTCTCGGTCTAAATGGGCTCCGCCAAGAGGTTCTTTAATAATTCCATCTATTAACTTCAACTTTTTCATATCAATGGCGGTTAATTTAAGTGCTTCTGCAGCTTGTTCTTTAAATTCCCAACTACGCCATAAAATAGACGAACAAGATTCTGGAGAAATAACAGTGTACCAAGTATTTTCCATCATATAAACTTTATCGCCAACACCAATTCCTAAGGCACCACCAGAAGCGCCTTCTCCAATTACAATTGAAATAATTGGCACTTTTAAAATGGTCATTTCATAAATATTTCGGGCAATGGCCTCACCTTGACCGCGTTCTTCTGCTTCCATTCCTGGATAAGCACCGGGCGTATCTAACAAAGTAATCACTGGAACTCCAAATTTTTCTGCCATTTTCATCAAGCGAAGTGCTTTTCGATATCCTTCAGGATTTGACATTCCAAAATTACGGTATTGTCTAGTTTTTGTATTGTATCCTTTTTGTTGACCAATAATCATAAATGATTGATCGCCAATTTTTCCCAATCCACCAACCATTGCTTTATCATCAGCAAAATTACGATCGCCATGAAGTTCCATAAAAGTTTCGTTTGTTAACGCTTGTATAAAATCTAAAGTATAAGGTCTAGAAGGGTGTCTTGACAATTGTACTCTTTGCCAAGCGGTAAGGTTTTTGTAAATTTCTTTTTTAGTTTCTTCAATTTTTTTTTCAATACTTTTACAAGTTTCGTTAACATCTACATCGCTTTCAATTCCAATTAAAACACATTTATCTAATTGTTCTTGTAATTCTTTAAGTGGTAATTCAAATTCTAAATATTCCATATGATATTAATTTGAGGGAGGTACAAATATACTAATTCATCTTTTTAAAATGTAAAAATCAATTTAATAATTGTCTTTTCCAATTTTATCTTTTTTATATTTCAATAATCCATTGGCTAATACGGTAAATAGGATAATGCAAGCGCCTACATAAAACATAGAATTCATCATTTCTTTTTCGCCAAAAATTAACAATGCTAGTAAAATTCCGTAAATGGGTTCTAAATTAATGGTCAACATAATAGTATACGGACTCATAAAACGCAATAATTTTACAGACACTACAAATGCATAAGCCGTACAAACACTGCTTAAAATTAGAAGATATAGCCAATCTGATGTTTTTAATTGAAAAAATGCTGCATTAAAATCGCCATTAAATATAAAATAAATGGTAATTGCCAAAACACCAAATAAAATTTGATAAAATGAAATAGTAGTTGCTTCGTATTTTTTAATATACAATCCATTTAAAACTGAAAATGAAGCTGATAAAAAAGCAGAAATTAATGCCAACAAGATTCCCAACCAATATTCTGTTTCAACTTTAAAGATGAGATACAGACCGAAAACTACGATTAATCCGAAAAGAATTTCGATATAATTTACTTTTCTTTTAAAGAAAATAGGTTCTAAAAAAGAGGTAAATAATGCACCTGTACTTAAAGTTACCAATGCAACCGAAACATTAGATACTTTTATGGAACCGAAAAAAGTAATCCAATGCAAGGCAATAATCAATCCGCCAAATAAAAATTTAAGCGCAATTCTGCTGTCTATTTTTAGTGATTTTTTATTATATAAAAAATACATCAAGATAAAAAAAGATGCGAGTAACATGCGATACCAAACTAGTGGAATGGCATCAATACTAATTAATGCGCCTAAAATAGCTGTAAAACCCCAAATAAAAACAATGAGGTGTAAATGAAGGTAATTTTTTAAGTTATTTGTTTGCATTTCTATATAAAAAATAGGCCAAAATACCAAAAACTAAATTAGGTAACCAGACCATTAAAAATGAGTTTGTACCTGCAACTGCGCCCAAAACCTCGGTAATTTTCATAAAGAAAACATAGACAAACATGAGTCCAATACCAACTGCTAAATTAATTCCTGTTCCTCCTCTTCTTTTTTTGGATGCTAAAGAAACGGCAATTAACGTTAAAATAAAAGATGAAATGGGCAAACTTGTTCTTTTATGAAATTCTACAATATGCGTATTTAGATTTTTCTGACCCCTATCTCTAGATACTTGAATGTATTTATACAATTTGTTTGAGGGCATATCTTTTGCCATAAAATCTTCATTTTGTAAATCTTTTGGAACAAAATTAAAGATGGTATCAAATTTTGCTTCTGTAAATAAAATATCATTTTTAGGTTTAATAAACCTCTTTTTTATGTTATAAATTGTAAATATACTATCTGCAGGATTCCAGCTAACATGTTCTCCTTGTATTTTATATTTTAGTTGATTTCCTTGAAATCTTTCAAAAGAGAAATCATAACCTTTATGGTTTTCAATATTAAAATTTCTAAAATAAATATAATCTGTTTCGCTCAATTGTAAATTGGCATCAATTACATAAGTATTGCTAAAATATTTGGTAGAAATATAGGTTCTTTTAAATGCTTGAAAGGTTTTATTGCTATGAGGCACAATAAAATGATTCATTCCCAATGCAAAAATTGTTACTATAGAGGCGCCAATAAAATAAGGTCTTAAAAACCTTGTAAAAGATATTTTGGCGGTGTGAATGGCAATTATTTCTGTATTATTGGAAAGTTTAGAAGTAAAAAAAATGGTAGATATAAATAGCGCCAATGGCATAAATGTATTGGCGTAATATATAATAAAGTTTAGATAATAATCTTGAATTAGCATTTCCATTGTAATAGCTGAATTGCGCAGGAATTTATCTACTTTTTCAGAAATATCGATGGCTATAGCAATAGGAATTAAAATGAGTAACGTAAAAAGAAACGACCCAATATATTTTTTTAATATGTATAAATCTAGAATTTTCAAGTTTACAATCGGTTATTCATTTGTTGTACCATTTGATTTTTCCATGTGGCAAAATCTCCTGCTAAGATATGTTTTCTTGCTTCACGAACCAACCACAAATAAAATCCGAGGTTGTGAATTGTTGCAATTTGTTTTCCTAACAACTCATTAGAAGCAAATAAATGACGCAAATATGCTTTAGAATAATAGGTATCTACATAAGTAATATTCATGGCATCAATTGGCGAGAAATCATTTTCCCACTTTTTATTTTTGATGTTGATACTGCCGTAAGCAGTAAAAAGCATACCATTTCTGGCGTTTCTGGTGGGCATTACACAATCAAACATATCAATTCCTATAGCAATATTTTCTAGGATGTTGATAGGCGTTCCAACTCCCATTAAATAACGAGGTTTATCTTTTGGCAAAATATCACAAACAATTGCGCTCATTTCATACATTTCTTCTGCTGGTTCACCAACCGATAAACCACCAATTGCGTTTCCTTCTGCTCCTACTGATGCAATAAATTCTGCTGATTGCTGACGCAAATCTTTATATACACTTCCTTGTACAATAGGGAAAAGCGTTTGATTGAAATCATATTTTGGAGGAACTTTATCTAAATGTTCCACACATCTTTTTAACCATCGATGCGTCATGTGCATCGATCTTTTGGCATAATTAAATTCGCAAGGATAAGGGGTACATTCATCAAAAGCCATGATAATATCTGCACCAATAGTACGCTGAATTTCCATTACATATTCTGGAGAAAAAAAGTGATAAGAGCCATCAATATGACTTTTAAATTTAACGCCTTCTTCGGTAATTTTTCTTCTTTCTGATAGAGAATACACTTGATAACCACCACTATCTGTTAAAATATTGCGATCCCAATTCATAAATTTATGCAATCCGCCAGCTTGTTCTAAAATGGCTGTTTGCGGACGCAAATACAAATGATAGGTATTTCCCAATATAATATCTGGGTTAATATCTTCTTTTAATTCTCTTTGATGCACACCTTTTACGGTACCTGCAGTTCCTACAGGCATAAAAATAGGGGTTTCAATAACACCATGATCGGTTGTGATACTTCCTGCGCGCGCGTTGCTTTTTGGATCTAATCCTTTAATTTCAAATTTCATGGGGGCAAAGATACATAAACCGATGTTTAAACAGAATTTATTTGATCATACATGAGTTAAAATTACCGTGTAATTTACCTTGAATCTCTTTAATTTTATAGGTAGAAAATTTTTAAACACAAAAAAGGCACTTTAAAAAATGCCTTTCTTAATAATCTAATTTATTGTTGAAAATTAAAACTTAACTTCTAAATTTAAATAAACCATAGATAAATTGTTTTTAGATGCTAAATCAAAATCCCATAAACGGTAATTTAAAGATGTTTTAATTCCTTTAATAGGAATAAATTGAGTTCCTAAAAGAACGGCATTTCCATCATTGGCAGCATTCCAATTGGTAGTTGAAGTTCCTACTTTGTTAGATTCTAGTAGGTCATATCTACCAAAAAA